>NZ_JBEZDP010000012.1:0-194972 GCF_040648395.1 Micromonospora sp. NPDC049151 | reverse complement strand
ACCCAGGTCATGCGTGATCAACACGATCGCCGACCGGAACTCCCCCTGCAAATCCGCAAGCAGATCCAGGATCTGCGCCTGCACCGTCACATCCAACGCCGTCGTCGGCTCATCCGCGATCAACAGATCCGGATCATTCACCAACGCCATCGCGATCATCGCCCGCTGCCGCATCCCACCCGAAAACTCATGCGGATACTGATCGAACCGCCGCGCCGGCTGCGGAATCCCCACCCGACCCAACATGTCCACCGCCCGCGACCGGGCCTCGCGTCTGCCGGCCCTCGGATGATGCACCCGGAACGCCTCAGCGATCTGCCTACCCACCGAGTAGTACGGATGCAACGCCGACAACGGATCCTGAAAAATCATCGCCATGTCCCGGCCCCGCAGCCGCCGCACCTCCTCCTCACCCAACCCGACGAGCTGACGCCCACCCACCCAGATCTCCCCCGACACGGCCGCCCGCTTCACGTCGTGCAAACCCAGGACCGCCAGCGACGTCACACTCTTACCCGAACCGGACTCACCCACGATCCCCAACGTCCGACCCCGCTCCACCGCGAACGACACACCGTCCACGGCCCGCACCACACCGTCCTCGGTGTCGAACCGCACCCGCAGATCCCTGACCCGCAGGTACGGGCCCTCGCCGCGACGCGGCGCCGGAAGCTCCACCATGTCCGTCTCCTCCCGTCAGCTCAGCCGGACCCGTGGGTCGATCACCGCGTACAGCACGTCGACGACGATGTTGGCGACCACGATGAACACCGCCGCCAGCAGCACCGTGGCCATCACCACCGGCAGGTTGAGGAACTGCACCGCCTCCACTGTCGCCTTGCCGAGACCCTGGAGGCCGAAGATGGTCTCGGTGATGAACGTGCCGCCGAGGCTGGTGCCGATGTCCAGCCCGGCGATCGTGACGATCGGGGTGATCGCCGCCCGCAGCGCGTGCCGGGTGTGCACCTTGCGTGCGGGCAGCCCCTTCGCCCGGGCGGTACGGACGAAGTCCTCCGACAGCGTCTCCAGCATCTGGGCCCTCGACAGCCGGGCGTACAGCGCCGAGTTGAGGAAACCCAGCGTCATCCAGGGCAGCAGCAGCCCGGCGGCCCAGCGCAGCGGGCTCTCGGTCAGCGGGGTGTAGGTGGGGAACGGCAGCAGTCCGGTGGAGTAGACGAGCAGGTAGAGCAGGATCAGCCCGAAGAAGTAGACCTGCATGGACGCCCCGGCCAACGTGACGCCGATGGCGGCGCGGTCGAACGCCGTACCCCGGCGTAGTGCCGACACCATGCCCAGCGAGATGCCGAGGCCGAGCCAGAGCACGGCGCCGCCGAGGACGATGCTGAACGTCACCGGGGCGCGCTGGGCGACGATCTCGGTGACCGGCTGGTTGTTGCGGAACGAGTAGCCCAGGCAGGGCGCCGGGCAGTCCTGCCGGAAGTCGCCCTCGCCGTAGGTACGGCCGGCGAAGACGCCGCTGACGAAGTCGGCGTACTGCCGGGGCAGCGGCTGGTCGATGCCGAGACGGCGCTCGACCTGGGCGATGTCCTCGGCCGTGCAGTTCTTGCCGCACATCACCTTCGCCGGGCTGCTCGGCACCGCGAAGAAGAGACCGAACGTGACGAGGCTGATGACGACCAGGGTCAGGGCGGCGACGAGCAGCCGCCGTACGACGAAACGGAGCACGGGAACACCTCCCCCGGGGTGGGCGCGGGGACGGCGGCCGTGGCCGCCGCCCCGCGCGGCTGTCACTTCTTCACGTAGATGCCGTTGAGCGAGATGATCCCGAACGCGTCGCTGAGGAAGGCGTTGCCGACCTTCGAGCCGTGCAGCTCGTATGTGGCGTCGTAGTAGCAGGGCACCACCGGGGCGTACTTCTCCATGATCGTGCGGTCGAGCGCCATCCAGCCGGCGTCCTGCTCGGCGGCCGGCAGGTCGCGGACCCGGTCGATCTCCGCGCTGACCGACGGTTCATTGAGGTACGACAGGTTCTGGTTGCCCTCGGCCACGATCTCCCGTCCGTCGTAGACCGGCGGGATGACGGTGGAGCCGGTGGGCCAGTCCGAGCCCCAGCCGGTGAGGTAGAGGTCGTACGGGTTGTCCTTGCGGCCGACCTCGTCGTAGTAGCTGCTGTTGTCGATCGGCTTCATCACGATGTCGAAGCCCATGTCGGTGAGGTTCTTGCGCAGCGCCTCGGCCTGCTGGGTGCGCAGTTCCAGGTTGGAGTGGGCGAGGACCAGCTTCGGCCGCTTGCCGGCGAGCAGCTCGGCGGTCTTGGCCTTGTCGCCGGTGACCGGGGCGTTGAACAGGTCGTACTTCACGAAACCGGCGGTGGTGGGTGACATGAGCGTGCTGGCCGGCGAGCCGGCGGCCTGCCCGCCGAGCACCTTGAGCAGGGCGTCCTTGTCGACCGCGTAGTTCAGCGCCCGCCGGACGTTCAGGTCGGTGACCCGCTGGGTGTTGATGCTCAGCACCCAGTTGTACTGCGTCGGGCCGCGTACCACCCGGTCGGCGACGCCGGATCCGGTGGTGCGGGGCAGCACCGACGGCGGCACGTCCGACCAGCTCAGCGCCGCCTGGTCGGCCGGCCCGTCGGCGACCAGCCGCTCGGCGATCTGGGCCTGCTCCAGGCCGAACGTCATCCGGATCGCGTCCGGGTACGCGTTGCGGATCGGGTCGGTCGCCGGATCCCAGTTGGGGTTGCGCTCCAGCTCCAGCGACACGTCACGCTGGTAGGACTTCACCCGGTACGGCCCGGACGAGAACGGCCGCAGGTCGTAGTTGGCACGGGTGTCCTTCGCCGCGGGCACCGGCGCGCTGGTGGGCAGCGCCGCCGCGTACGGCAGGTCGCAGTGGGGCTGCGGGAAGGTGAACCGGATGGTGCGGTCGTCGGGGGTGGTGACGCCGTCGGGCATCGGCTTGCCGCCGTCGTACGGTCCCTTGTAGGTGGCGTTGTACGCCCCGCCCGGGTAGAGCCACTGCTGAATGTAGTGCGGACCCTCGTTGAGGTTCGCCGCGAACGACCTCGCGATACCGTGCGCGACGTCCTTGCTGGTCACCGGCGTGCCGTCCTCGTACTTCACGCCGTCGCGCAGGGCGAACTCCCAGACCTTGCAGTCGCCGTTCACGTCCTTGCCGGGGTTGGTGGCCAGGTCGCCGACGAGCAGCAGCTTGCCGCTGCCGTCCTCCTTGTAGCCGTTGAGCGCGCGGTACAGCAGCCCGCCGGCTACCTGCTGCACGTTCACGTAGTTGCGCGCCGGGTCGAGGTGCTCGAAGTCGGCCGGCTGCATGACGGTGAGGATGCCGCCCCGGGCCGCCCCGTCGACGTCCTTCGCCGGGCCCTGGTTGTCGGCGGCCTCGTACGAGATCGAGCCGCTCTGGGTCTTGGTCTTCTGGTCGTCGCCGCCCCCGCCGTCGTCGGTGGTGGGGCTACAGCCGGCGGCGACCAGCGCCGCCGCGGCGAGGACACCTGTCAGTGTCCGGGTTCGTGCGCGCACGGTGTGCTCCTTCCTGCCCGGCGGCCCCCGCCGGCCGGGCATGTGACGGCCGTGGGGACTACCGGGTGGAGCGGGGATCCAGCGAGTCGCGCAGCGCGTCACCGAGCAGGTTGAACGCCAGGACCAGCAGGAAGATCGTCAACCCGGGGAACAGGGTGTACCAGGGGTCGCTCGCGACGTAGCCGATGCTGTTGAAGATCATGCGGCCCAGGTCGGGCGTGGGTTCGGTGACGCCGATGTTGACGAACGCCAGCGCCGCCTCGATGGCGATGAACTGCGGCACCATCAGCGAGACGGTGACCAGGATCGGCGCCCAGATGTTCGGCAGCAGCTGCCGCAGCAGGATGTGCGCGGTGCCGGCGCCGGCGGCCCGGGCCGCGTCGACGAACTCCCGCTCCCGCAGCGAGATCACCTGCCCGCGGACCAGCCGCGCGGTGTACGTCCAGCTGAACAGGCCGAAGGTGGCGACGATCAGGGCCACCCGGAACGCGGGCGACGGCGCCTCCCGGTCGGAGTAGAAGCGGTCCTGGAGGATCGGGATGACCGCGAGGGCGAAGATGAGGAACGGGAACGCCAGCGTGAGGTCGATCAGCCAGTTGACGACGCTGTCCAGCCAGCCTCTGGCCCAGCCGGCGAGCACGCCCACCGCGACCCCGATTCCCGATGCCAGCAGCGCCGAGGTGAAAGCGATGAACAGGGACGTCCGCAGTCCGTAGACCAGTTGCATGAGGATGTCCCGGCCGCTGCCGGGTTCGAGGCCCAGCCAATGGTCGGCGCTGATTCCACCGGCGTATCCGATCGGCATTCCGAAATCGTTGAGCCGGCCGGCGAACTTGTCGGTCGGGTCGATTCCGGTGAGCCTGCCGAGCAGCGGCGCGCCGAGCGCCACGGCCGCTGCGACGGCGAGCGTCACCGCGCTGGCCCGGGCCGTACGGTCGCGTTTGAGCCGCAGCCAGGCGAGCTGATTGGGTGACCGGCCGACGAATTCGCCGGGCCGGCCGGCCGGGGCGACAACGGCCTCGACGTCGGGGCCGGGGCCGGCCGGTGGGTGCGCCAGTTCGCTCATGAGCAGTCCTCCCGATGGGGACGAAAACGCCCTGCCACCCGACGGTAATGCGTTCCGGAGCACTGAGAAGAATCGTTCCGGTAACGGCCGTTCCGGTTGTCGCGCATTGACAACGATCCGGCCTACGGAATGCATCGGCGCAATAACGGCGCGATTCGGTTGTCAGCCTTTCAGCCACCCGTACAGCGGTTTCGTAATGCGTTGCCGCAAGGCGCTCAAGCCGTTGTCAGCCGTTCGGGCATTCTCCGCCCACCTTCCCCGCCCACCCCGTCGATCATGAGGTTGGCGGGGCTCCCGGGCCGGCTTGTCGCCGTCAACCTCATGATCGACGGGGTGGGGTGAGGTGGGCTGGGGACGGTGGGTGGGGAGAATGGGCGGGGTGTTCGGAGGGGGAACTGTGGGGGTGCGCGTGGTGGGCGGGCGGGAGTTGCGGGCGGACTGCTCGCGCTGCGCCGGGGTGTGCTGCGTCGCGCCGGCGTTCACCGCGTCGGCCGACTTCGCCATCGACAAGCCGGCCGGGCGGCCCTGCCCGAACCTGGGTGCCGACTTCCGCTGCGGCATCCACACCGAGCTGCGCCAACGCGGCTTCCCCGGCTGCACCGTCTTCGACTGCTTCGGCGCCGGTCAGCACCTCACCCAGCACACGTTCGCCGGCCGCGACTGGCGGGCCGACCCGGCCACCGCACAGCGGATGTTCGACAGCTTCGCGGTGCTGCGCCCGCTGCACGAGCTGCTGTGGTACCTGACCGAGGCGGTACGCCTGACCCCGCCCGGCCCGCTGCGCGGCGAGCTGACCGCCGCGCTCGACGAGACCGCCCGGCTCACCGACGGCACCTCTGACGACCTGCTCGCCCTCGACGTCGACGCACACCGGGACCGGGCCAACCGCCTGCTGTCCCGCGCCGCCGAACAGGCCCGCGCCGGACGGGCCGGCCCGGACCGCCGGGGCGCGCTGCTGATCGGTGTGGACCTGCGCCGTACCCAGCTGGCCGGCGCGAACCTGCGCGGCGCCTGCCTGATCGGCGCCGACCTGCGGGGCGTACGCCTCGGCGCCGCCGACCTGACCGGCGCGGACCTGCGCGGGGCCGACCTGCGCGGCACGGACCTGGGCGAGTGCCTGTTCACCCACCAGTCGCAGCTCGACGCCGCACGCGGCGACCGCCGCACCGTCCTGCCGCCGGGGCTACGCCGCCCGGCCCACTGGTCCCTGACCCTGACCCCGGCCCGCCCCCAGCCACGCCGCCCCCGCCCCCGCTGACGCCACCCGGGCCCGCCCGCTCCCGGCCGGGGTGGGGTTTGGTGGGGGTGGGGTGGGGTAGGCGGCGCGGACGACGACCGATCGACGGGAGGGGCACCGGTGGGGTATCGGGCACGCGACGGTGAGGAGCCGGTCGACCCGGCGCACGCCGAGGACGAGGCCGGGCAGGTTCCGCTGGTGCAGACGGCCGCGGACACCGACGTGCCGGCGCCCACCCCCGGCACGCCGAAACCGGACGAGGTGACCGAGGACGACGGATCCGGCATGGCGGGCGGCGCCTCCGGCAGCAGCTCGGGCGGCTCCTCGATGCCGACCCACCCGGACGCGGCCCGCGGGCCGGACGCCGCCACCTGAACGGGCACCGCACGGACGAGGCCACCGAACGGACCCGGGCCACTCGACGTTTGCCGTCACCCGCTGCGGGCAGGAGTGCGACATGACCAGTGAAGAGTCCTTCGGCCGCGCGGGCGGCGACGAGCCCGACGGCGCGACCGCGTACGAGGCGTCCCTGCGCCCGCCGGGCGAGTCCCTGCACACCACAGACGACACCGGTGACGACTTCGCCGACCTGCCCGCCGAGGAGCGGCGCTCGGCACGGGAGGTCAGCCGGGCCGGTTACGACGTCGCTGCGGTCTCCGGCGCCGGCGACCCGTCCGAGGAGCCGGAGGAGATCGAGGAGGGTCGGCCGCTGCGCTGACGCGCGCGCGGGGTGGCGGCCACACCGCCCCGCGCCTCGGTCATGCCCCGGTTCGCCAGCGCGTCGGCGCGTTCGTTCTCCGGGTGCCCGTTGTGGCCCTTCACCCACAGCCAGGTCACGTCGTGCCGGGCGCAGGCCGCCTCCAGCGCCTGCCACAGGTCGGCGTTCTTCACCGGCTGCTTCGCGGCGGTCAGCCAGCCGTTGCGCTTCCACGCGTTCAGCCAGCCGGTGATGCCGTTGCGCACGTACGTGCTGTCGGTGTGTAGCCGTACCGTGACCGGGCGGGTCAGGCTCTCCAGCGCGCGGATGGCGGCGGTCAGCTCCATCCGGTTGTTCGTGGTCGGGGTGGCCTCGCCGCCGCAGAGTTCCCGCTCGTGCCCGCCCCAGCGCAGCACCGCACCCCAGCCGCCGGGCCCGGGATTGCCGCTGCACGCGCCGTCGGTCCAGATCTCCACGACCCGGCCGGTCTCCGCCTCCGCCATGCCCGGCAACCTACCGGGTACGCGGGCGCGCGGGACCACCCGACCCGCCGCGCCCGGCTACCGTGCGGCCATGACCACTCCCCCCGGCTTCGCCACGCTCTGCAACTTCCGTGACCTCGGTGGCTGGCGGACCGGCGACGGCCGCACCGTCGCCCGGGGCCGGCTCTACCGCTCCGACTCGCTGGCCAAGCTCGCCGGTGACGATCTGGAACGGTTCGCGGCGCTCGGTGTCCGCACGGTGATCGACCTGCGGTACCCGTGGGAGATCGCCGACCGGGGCCGGGCGCCGGAGAGCCTCGGCGTGACCTGGCACAACCTGAGCATCGAGCACCGGCCGTACGTGCAGGCCGACATCGATCCCGACGTGGACCCGTGGCGCTACCTGGCCGACCGGTACGCCGAGGTGGCCGAGGACGGCGTGGCCGAACTGCGGCAGGCGCTGGAGGTGATCGCGTACGGCGAGCTGCCGCTGGTGTTCCACTGCGCCTCCGGCAAGGACCGCACCGGGCTGCTCGCCGCGCTGGTGCTGGCCCTGCTCGGCGTGGACGACGAGCAGATCGCGACCGACTTCGCGCGCACCGTGCAGGCCACCGACCGGCTGGTGGCCGAGTGGCGGGACCGCAACGGCGGCGCGACGCCGGGCTGGCCCGCGTACGGGCGGGCGCCCGCCGACATCATCCGGCTGGTGCTGGCCGATCTGCGGGCCGCACACGGCTCGCCGCACGGCTACGTGACCGGCCGGCTCGGTGTCGGCGAGGAGACCATCGCCGCGCTGCGCGCCCGGCTGCTCACCGGCGACGCCAGCCCCGTGCCCGCCCAGGGCACCCCTGGCAGCGCGAGCCCGCTGCCTGCCCAGGGCACCACCGGCGGTACGCCGACCGCGGTCACCCGCTGAGCATCGCCTGATGGTCGCCGGCACCGGGATCCCCCGGCGACCCGCCGCGAACGAGCACGCGGTGACGCCGGGCGAACCGGCGCCACCGTGGCGGCGCGAATCGGACGGCCGACGGCGAAAAGCAGACGACGCCGTCGCCCCCGGTCTGGCACGCTGCGAGATCGTGGACACGCGGTGGGACGGCCTGCGGGCCGAGGTGCGGGCGACGATCGGTGAGCTGGTCTCCTCGGGCCGGGAGGCCGGGGTGCAGGTGGCCGCGTACCTGGACGGCTTTGCGATCGTCACCGAGCAGGCCGGGCTGGCCGACACCACGTCGGGCCGGCCCATGTCCGCCGACACGCCCGTGCACGCGGTCTCCACCGGCAAGGGACTCACCGCCACTGTGGTGCACGTGCTGGCCGAGCGGGGCCGCCTCGACTACGACCTGCCACTCGCGGCGGTGTGGCCGGAGTTCGCCCGCCACGGCAAGGACGGCATCACGCTGCGGCACGTGCTCACCCACACCGCCGGCCTGCCCGCGCTGCCCGCCGGCGTCACCCCGGAGGACTTCACCGACTGGACGCGCATGTGCGCGCTGCTGGCCGACGCGCGGCCGCTGTGGACACCCGGCGAACGGCTGGCGTACCACGCCTGGACGTGGGGCTGGCTGCTCGGCGAGGTGGTCCGGCGGGTCACCGGCCTGCCGGTCTCGCGGGTGCTCGCCGACGAGGTGGCCGGGCCGCTCGGCGTGGACCGGGAACTGTTCCTCGGCGTGCCCGAGGCGGACCTGCCCCGGCTGGCCCGGCTGGAGGACGCCGGGCTGTCCGCGCTGATGACCTGGGCCGGGGCCAACCTGCCGCACTTCGACGCGGTCGCCCCGCCCGCGGTACGCCCGGACACCGTCATCGGCTCCCGCCCCGACGTGCTGCGCGCCGACGTGCCGTCGGTCGGCACGATGAGCGCCCGCGCGGTGGCCCGGATGTACGCGGCGCTGCTCGGCCCGGTCGACGGGGTGCGGCTGGTCTCCGCCGAGCGGATGCGGGAGGTGTCCGCACCGGCGGTACGCGCGCAGGAGTGGGTGTTCGGGCAGGAGAGCGCGTTCGGCCTCGGGTACGCGGTCGAGGACGACGGATCGTTCGGCACCGCCGGCAGTGGCGGCAGCCTCGCGTTCGCGTACCCGGAACTGGGGTTGACGGTGGCGGCGTTGCGCAACCGGCTCGGCGCGGGCGACGGCGACCCGATGGAGCGACTGCGGACGCTGGTGCGCGACCGCGTCGCCGAGGCGACCGGCCACCGATAGGGCCACGGAGGACTCCGCCCACGCGACCCTCCTGCTTTACTATGGTCCTAGTAAAGCAGTGAAGGGGCTGACCGTGTTCGTCTTCCGGCTCGACACCCACTCCGGCGTGCCGCCGTACCTGCAACTCGTCCAGCAGGTCCGCCAGGCGGTGCTGCTGGGCTTCCTCCAACCCGGCGACCGCCTCCCGCTCATCCGCGAGGTCGTCGAGGACCTGGCGATCAATCCGAACACCGTCGCCAAGGCGTACCGGCAGATGGAGCAGGAGGGACTGGTCACCGGCCGGCCCGGCCAGGGCACCTTCGTCACCGAGCGGCAGTCGGCCGCGATGTCGGCGGCGACGTACACGTCGCTGCGCCGCGGCCTGGAGACCTGGCTGCGCCGCGCCTACGCGGCCGGCCTCGACGAACAGGCGGTCGACGCGTTGTTCACCTCCGTCCACCAGCAGACGAGGAATGAGGACGTGGCGTGACGGCGACCGGGTTCGCGCTGCGCACCGACGGTCTGGGCAAGCGGTACCGGAAGGGCTGGGCGCTGCGCGACTGCACAGTGGCCCTGCCGGCGGGCGGCGTGATCGCCCTGGTCGGGCCGAACGGCGCGGGCAAGACCACGCTGCTGCGCCTGGTCGTCGGGCTGCTGGCACCGAGCACCGGCACTGTGGAGGTCCTCGGCCACGACGTCACGGACAGCACCCCGCGGACTCTGGCCCGGGTCGGGTTCCTGGCCCAGGACCACCCGCTGTACAAGCGCTTCACCGTCGCCGAGATGCTCCGCTTCGGCAGGGCCTGCAACATGCGGTTCGACAGCGGGCTGGCCGAGCGCCGGCTGGCGAGGCTGGGCATCCCGCTCGACCGCAGGGCCGGTGCGCTCTCCGGCGGGCAGCAGGCCCAGGTCGCGTTGGCGCTGGCCCTGGCGAAGCGGCCCGACCTGCTCGTCCTCGACGAACCGGTGGCCAGCCTCGACCCGCTGGCCCGGCACGAGTTCCTCCAGGTCCTCATGGGCGCGGTGGCCGAGGGCGGGGTGACAGTCCTGTTCTCCTCCCACGTCGTACACGAGCTGGAGCGCGTCTGCGACCACCTGGTCGTGCTCAACCAGGGCCGGGTCACGCTCACCGGCGACATCGACACCCTCCTCGCCGAGCACCGGCTGCTCGTCGGCCCGCGCACGGCCCACGACCCCGACCGGTCCGGCGCCGTCGTGGAGGCCGTCCACAGCGACCGGCACACCACCCTTCTGGTACGCGACGGCGGGCTCCCCGCCGCGCCCGGGTGGCAGGCCCGGCCGGTCGCGCTGGAGGACCTGGTGCTGGCGTACCTGCGCCGGCCGTCCGAGCCGGACGCCGCGCTCACCCCGGAGGTGACGGCATGACGTGGCTGATCTGGCGTCAGCACCGGAGCGAGGTCTGCGTCCTGGGTCTGCTCGTCGGCCTGTTCGGCGTCGCCCTGCTCGTGCTCGGGACGCAGGCCCACGACCTGTTCCCCGGCGGTCCCGCCCGGTGCGCGGGGCAGGCCGGCGTCGACGGGGCCTGCGCGGCCTCCTTCCGCCGGCTCGACGAGCAGTACGGCTACGTCGAGAACCTCCTGGCGGCCTTCTACCTGGTCCCCGTCGTCATCGGCGCGTTCCTCGGCGCGCCGCTGCTCGCGCGCGAGCTGGAGGACGGCACCTGGCAGCTCGCCTGGACACAGGCCGTGCCGCGGATGCGCTGGCTGGCGGCCAAGCTCGCGGCGCTGGCCGGCGTGACCGTCGCGCTCACCGGGATGTTCACCGCTGTGCTCACCTGGTTCCGTCAGCCGTTCGACGCGTGGGAGGGGCGGTTCCAGTACGACGCCTTCGACCTGGAGGGCCTCGTCCCGGTGGCGTACGCGCTGTTCGCCTTCGGCGTCGCCACCGCCGCGGGGGCGGTCCTGCGGCGCAGCCTGCCCGCGTTCGGCGTCGCCTTCGGGGCGTTCCTCGCCGCCCGGATGTCGGTGGCGCTGCTGGCCCGCCCCGCGTACGCCACGCCGCTCACCGCCATGACGCCGGTCCGGTCCGGCGGCGCGCAGGAGCAGGCGGGGCAGCGGCCCGGCATCGCCGACTGGGTGATCGAACACGGCTACGCGGACGCCACCGGGCGCAGGCTGAGCCGGACCGAGTACGACGAACTGGCAGGCGCCGCCGACCGGGCCGGCACCAACCTCAACCAGTTCCTGCACGCGCGCGGCATCCAGCGGTTCGGCGTCTACCACCCCGCCGACCGGTTCTGGACGTTCCAGCTCATCGAGGCGGCAGTGTTCGTCGCCGTCGCGGCGATCCTGATCGGCGTGGTGGTGTGGCGGGTACGGCGCCGGATGATCTAGTGCGGGCTAGCGGCGCAGCCGGGCACGCAGCCGGCCGGCCGCGTCACCGAGCACCGCGCCGGTCATGGGCAGCAGCGGGCTGGACCGCATCACCGCCAGATCCTCCGCCGGGCTGGTGACGCCGTCGAGGAACCGCAGCACCCGCTCCGGCGGGTTGCGGTCGAACAGCCGCTCAAAGAACTCCACCCCGCCGACGTGCCCCCGGTCCAGCGCCCGCAGCGCCACCGCGTCCATCCACAGGTGCCGGCCCGGGTACGCGGGCGCCGGGACCGGCGGGCGGCCGGCGGCGAGCGCCAGTGCCACCTGGTCGGCCTGGCGCAGCATCGCGGAGAACGTGAATCCGGTGGACGGGCGGGTCGCGCCACCGCCGGTGCCCAGCCGCACCACGCGCGGACTCGGGCGGGACTCGAACGGGCCGTCGGTCATCGGGATCACGCCGTCCTCGACCTCCCGCACCCGCAGCGCGGTCAGGTCCAGACCGAGCAGGCCGGCGTACCCGCGCAGCGCCGCGTCGTAGCCGGCGTCGTCGAGCAGTTCCGGCCCGAACTCGGTGTACTCGACGAGCGCGAACCGGTCGTCGACAGGCAGCACGTACCCGAAGGACACCCCGCGCTGCGGCTGCGGCGTGCGGAAGTCCATCAGCACCGCCCGCTGCGGATCGAACGTCGGCCGGTCGGCGGCCAGCCACCAGCCCCGGAAGTGCTGCAACCAGCTCGTGCGCCCCGGCCGCTTCGGCCGCCGGGGCCGCGAGTCGAGCACCCAGCCGGCCCGCACCAGGTCCCGCCCGTCCGGGTCGCGGACCGTCACCCGCTCGCCGTCGTCACGCAGCTCCCCCGCCGGGACGCTGATCCGCACCGCGTCCAGCCGCCGCTCGGCCTCGGCAGCCCGGTCGTAGACCGGGGCGGAGCGGAGCATGGCGTACCGCAGGGGGTCGAGCGTCAGGACGCGGCGCCCGGCGGGCGTGACCACGTCGACCTGCGACCAGCTCGCGCTCAGCAGCGGGTCCAGGTCGTCGCCGGGCCGGCCCCAGAACGCCCAGGTGCGGTCCTGGCCGCGCTTGTGCACCGGGTCGACCACGGCGACCCGCAGCCCGGTCACGCCGTGCCGGTCCAGCGCGGCCAGGACCAGGGACGCGGCACCGCCGCCGCCGACCAGCGCGAGGTCGACGTCGACCGGGAGGGATGCGTGCATCAGGCCACGCTGCCACATCGGCCGGCGCCGCCACCGGCCGACCCGCGCTCACCCCCATCCGCAGGCGGGCGGCGAGGTCGTCGGCGAGCCGGGCCAGCACCCGCGTCCGCGTCCCGCTCATCCGTCGGCCCGCGCCGGGCGGCGGCTGTTGAGGCGGGCCGCCTGCCGGTTCAGGTGGTCGCGTTCGGCCAGGCTGGACGCCCGGCGGGCCGCCTCCGCGTAGAGGCACGCCGCCCGGTCCGGGTCGCCGTCGCGTTCGTGCAGGTACGCGGCCACCGCCGTGTACCGGGGCAGCGAGTCGTCGAGGGCGGCGAGCGCCGCCAGCCCGGCGCGCGGGCCGTCCGCCTCGCCGACGGCCACCGCCCGGTTGAGCCGGGCGATCGGGCTGCCGGTCAGGCGGACCAGCTCGTCGTACCACTCGACGATCTGCACCCAGTCGGTCTCGGCGGCGGTGGGCGCGTCGGCGTGCAGCGCCGCGACGGCGGCCTGGGCCTGGAACTCGCCCAGCCGGTCCCGGGACAGGGCGGTCTGGAGGATGCCCACACCCTCGGCGATCAGCGCGGTGTCCCACCGGCTGCGGTCCTGCTCGGCCAGCGGCACCAGGCTGCCGTCGGGCGCGGTCCGCCCGGCCCGGCGCGCGTGGTGCAGCAGCATGAGCGCGAGCAGCCCGGCCACCTCCGGGTGGTCGATCGCGGCGGCGAGCTGCCGGGTGAGCCGGATCGCCTCGGCCGCCAGGTCCACGTCGCCGGAGTAGCCCTCGTTGAACACCAGGTACAGCACCCGCAGCACGGTGGCGACGTCACCGGGCTGATCGAAGCGGACGCCGGAGACGGTGCGCTTGGCGCGGCTGATCCGCTGCGCCATGGTGGCCTCCGGCACCAGGTACGCCCGCGCGATCTGCCGGGTGGTGAGCCCGCCGACGGCGCGCAGCGTCAACGCGACGGCCGACGACGGGCTCAGCGACGGATGCGCGCAGAGGAAGTAGAGCCGCAGCGTGTCGTCCACCGCCGGCACCGGCCCGGGCGGCGGCTCCTCATCCACGAGGTCCTCGCGCCGACGCCGTGCGGCGTCGGCGCGGGCCGCGTCCAGGAACCGCCGCCACGCCACTGTGACCAGCCAGCCGCGCGGATCGCGGGGCGGGTCGGACGGCCAGACGCGCAGCGCCTCGACGAGCGCGTCCTGCACGGCGTCCTCGGCCGCCGCGAAGTCGGCTCCGCGGCGGACGAGGACACCGAGCACACCCGGGATGAGGCTGCGGAGCGCGACCTCGTCCATCGGACGGATCACTCGGTGATGGTGGGCGGCGCGGTGAGGAACGGGCGCAGCTCCAGCCACTCGTGGATCGGCTTGCCGCCCTGGCCGGGCGCGGCCGACAGCTCCGCGGCCAGTTCGAGCGCGCGCTCGTAGCTGTCCACGTCGATCACCATCCAGCCGGCGATGAGGTCCTTCGTCTCGGCGAACGGGCCGTCGGTCACCGGCGGGCGTCCCTCGCCGTCGTAGCGGACGAACGTGCCCTCCGGGGCGAGCGCCTGCCCGTCGACGTACTCGCCGCTCTCCTGGAGCCGCGCCGCGAACTCCTGCATGTAGCGCACGTGCGCGGAGATCTCCTCCGGCGTCCACTTGTCGATCATCGGCATGTCGGTCACCGGGGTCGGGCCGCCGCGGTAGTGCTTCAGGAGCAGGTACTTCATCGGTGTCTCCTCGTGGAGGGTGCGACCCATTCTGGCCGCGTTCACCCCGGGGACGAAGCAGGCGTTGCGTTCTCGACATCCGGTGGCGGAGGAATTTCGGGCGTCACATCGCGCAGGGCGTCCTAGGAGGCTAGTTCTGACGGGTCCGGGCCGGTGCGGCGCAGGCCGGTGATCAGCACCGCGCCCACGACCAGGTGAAGCGCCACCAGCGTCAGCTTCGCCGCGCCGCCCACTCCCCCGCCCAGCGGCCCGAGCAGGGACACCAGCAGCACCAGCACCGCGACCACCGTCCAGGCGCTCCGGGCCCGGCCGGTGAGCCGCTCCAGCACGGCCAGCAGCGCCCAGCCGGCCAGCCCGGCGAGCAGCGTGCTCACCACCACGGCCACCGGGGTCACCCGCTGGTCCGTGGAGCCGCTGCGCGCGATCAACTCCACCCCCGCGACCGGTACCGCGACCACCCAGCCCAGCAGCGCGGCGGCGGTGACCGCGAGCACCGTCAGCAGGCGGTCCCGGCGGCGATTCGGGCGGGCGGCGACGGTCGGGATCGTGGTCTCCATCGGTGACTCCTCCACATCGGTACGACTGCCGGAAACGCTAGGTCCGGCGGGCCGCCGTACGGATCGGGCCGCGGAGCGGTTCCCGGCTCCGTCGCCGGACCGACCACCGGCCCGGATCTCCGTCTGGCGACCGATGAGAAACGGCGGGCCGGCGGCCTAGCATCCGGACATGAAGTGCGCGCCCCGGCCCCGGTTCCTGCTGCTGCTCGACGGCGGCATCGCCACCGTGAGCCTCGCCGTGTGCCTGCTCGCGCTGCTGGCCTCCGACGCCGGACCGGACACGACCGGCGCGACAGCCGTCGCGGTCGGGCTCGCCGTCGCGCAGGCCAGCTGTCTGCTGTGGATCCGGCGCCACCCGGGGTACGCCGTCGGCGTCGCCGCGCTGGCCGGCCTCGGCCTGGAGGCGCTCTGCCCGCAGCTCGGCTGGCTCGGCCTGGTCGCGGTGCCGCTGGCGTACGTGGCCCGGCTGCGCCCGCCCCGGTACTCGCTCGTGGCGCTCGGGCTGCTGCTGGCGCCGACGCCGTGGAAGCTGGTCACCGGCGGCTGGCGGGACCTGCTGCTCGCGGTGACCGCGCTGGCCCTGGCCTGGGCGCTCGGCGAGTTGCAGCGGGCTCAGGCGCAGCGGCGCTGCGCCTGGGAGCGGCACGTGCTCGCGGCCGAGCGGGAACGCATCTCCCGGGAACTGCACGACGTGGTCGCGCATCACGTCGCTGTCATCGCGGTGCAGGCCGCCGCCGCCGAGGACGTGTTCGACACGCAGCCGGCCCAGGCGCGGGCCGCGCTCGGCGCGATAGACGCGGCGGCCCGGTCGGCGCTCACCGAACTGCGGGCCATGCTGCACGCGCTCGCCCTCGACGACGGGTCCGGACAGGACGGACCGCAGCCGGGGCTGGCGCAGCTCGACGCGCTCGCCGACGCGGTACGCGCGGTCGGCCTGCCGGTGACGTTGCACCGGGAGGGCGACGGCGAGGCGCTGCCCGGCGGGGTGCAGCTGTCGGCGTACCGGATCGTGCAGGAGTCGCTGACGAACGCGCTGCGCCACGGGCACGCCACCCGCGCCGACGTGGACGTCCACTACCGCGACGGCGTCCTGCGGCTGGAGGTCGTCAACGACGGCCCGGCGCCCGCCCGCCGGCCCGGAACGCCCGCCGGGCGCGGCATCGTCGGCATGCGGGAGCGGGCCCGGCTGCTCGGCGGCACGCTCGACGCCGGCCCGCTGCCGGCCGGCGGGTTCCGGGTCCACGCACGGCTGCCGGTCGGGGTGACCCGGTGACGGTGCGGGTGGTGATCGCCGACGACCAGGAGCTGATCCGCGCCGGACTGCGCACGGTGCTCGACGCGCGGCCCGACCTCACAGTGGTCGGCGAGGCCGCCGACGGCGTCGAGGCGGTGACGGTGGCGACCCGCACCCGGCCGGACGTGGTGCTGATGGACGTCCGGATGCCCCGGCGCGACGGCATCGCCGCCACCCGGGACCTGGTGGCCGCCGGCAACCCGGCGCGAGTGGTCATGCTGACCACGTTCGACCTGGACGAGCACGTCTACGCCGCGCTGCGCGCCGGGGCCAGCGCGTTCCTGCTCAAGGACACCCGCCCGGCCGACCTCGCCGAGGCGGTACGCGTGGTGGCCCGGGGCGAGGCGCTGCTCGCGCCCACAGTGACCCGGCGGCTGCTGGACCGGTACGCCGACCGGCTGCCCGCGCCCGCGCCTGTCGCCGACGCGCTCGCCGTGCTGACCGCCCGTGAGCGGGAGGTGCTGACGCTCACCGCGCGGGCACTGTCCAATGCGGAGATCGCCGCCCGGCTGCACCTGAGCACCGCCACCGTGAAGACGCACGTCTCGGCGATCCTGACCAAGCTGGGCCTGCGCGACCGGATCCAGGCGGTGGTGCTCGCGTACGACACCGGACTGGTCCGGCCGGAGCCACCGGTCCGGTAGCCGGCGAACCGGACACCGGCCCCAGACGTGCCGGACCGGGCTGTTCCGCCGTCCGGCCTGGCCCGGCATGTCCGCCGTCTCGCGGCGGCAGGGAGCACACCGGACGGCAACGAAGATTTCTCAATTACCCCCAGTGACCGCCGCAACCCTCCTAGTGTTGGCCACACCGGTGCTCGTCACGGAGTTGGCCACCCGAACGACGTCCCACGCCTACAGCGGACGAAAAGTGAGGGAAGACGCGGATGAAGGCACAGTCATTTCTCGGATCGGCGGCGTTCGGCGTGGGCCTCGGCGCACTGCTGCTCCCGGCCGCCGCGCTGGCGGACACCAGGGTCTCACCCGCCACCACCCCGGTCGGCGGCACCGTCGTACTGACCACCACGTGCAACCCGAACGCCGGTGACGCGATCTTCCGGGTCACCGGCCCGGACCGGGACCAGAACGTCAGGTCCACCACCGCGGCCGCGGGCGGCGGCCTGAGCGCCGAACTGTTCACCGCCGGGTTCACGCTCGGCACGTACACCGTCGCCACCACGTGCGGCGACGGCAGCGACGGCGGCAGCGCCACGTTCACCGTCACCCCGATCGGCGGCGCGCAGGCCGGTGGCGGCGGACGCGACGGCGACACCGGCGTGCTCGTCGCCGGCGGCGTGCTGGCCGCCGGGGCGCTCGCCGGCGGCGCGTACGCGGTCGTCCGCCGGCGCCGCGCGGGCGCCACGGCCTGACCGGCTCGCCGAGCGGCCCACCCGCGCCGGACGTCCCGGCGCGGGCGCCGCGTCCTGTCGGACGGAGGTGGGATGCTGTCGGAGTCGCAGCGGCGGGCGCGTCTGCGCACCGTCGTTCTGGTCACCGCCGTCACGCTCGCCGCAGCCACCGGCGCCGGACTGGTCTCGGCCGGGCTCGGCAGCACGTCGACGCCGCCACCGCAGCCCGGCGTATCCGCCGCGCCCGCCACCGAACGCCCCGGTACGGCCGGCCCGGCACTTTCCCGGTCCACGCCGGTCCGGGTCTCCATCCCGCGCATCGGCGTGGACGCCGAGGTCGTCCCGGTCGCCACCGACGCCGACGGCGCGCTGGAGGTGCCGCCGCTGGAACGGCCAGAGGTCACCGGCTGGTACCACCCCGGTCCCGCCCCCGGCCAGGCCGGCAACGCGGTTCTGGTCGGGCACGTCGACTCGCAGCACGGCCCGGCGGTCTTCTTCGACCTCGGGCGGCTGCGCGGCGGCGACACGATCCGGGTGCTGCGGGCCGACGGCCGGACCGCGACGTTCACTGTGGACGGCGTCGGCGCGTACCCGAAGGAGCGCTTCCCCACCGCGCGGGTCTACGGCGGCGACGCGGCGGCCCGGCTGCGGCTGATCACGTGCGGCGGGCGGTTCGACCCGGGTACCGGCAGCTACCCGGACAACATCGTCGTCTTCGCCACCGCGACCCGGTGAGGCTCAGCCGGCCAGGTCGGCCAGTTCCGCGCCGAGCAGCTTCGCCAGCAGCTCCACCCGGCCGGGATCGTTGCCGGCGGTGATGTTCCGGCTGGGCATCTCGACAGTCATCAGCAGATAGAGGTAGAGCCGGTAGAGCCCGAGCCGCCGCCGCGCCCCGGCGTCGAGCGGGAACGGCGCCGCCGCCCGGTAGGCGCGTACCAGCGGGTCGTCCGGCTCGTCCTCGGCGCGGCGGAACAGCAGCGGCGACACCAGGTCCATCAGCGGGTCGCCCCACAGGTACCGCTCGCCGTCGACCAGGCCGCTCAGTCGCGGCGTGCCGTCCGGGCCGTCGACGGCGAGCACGTTCCCGGCCCAGCCGTCGAAGTGCAGCAGCGCCGGGCGGCGGACCGCGTCGAGCACCGTCGCGTGCCGGGCCACCAGTTCCCGGATCCGGGACGCGGGCACCGGCAGCGGCACGGCCCAGTCCGCCGAGTCGGCGAGCATGTCGTCCACCATCGCCGTGTACGCGTCCCGCCACGTCGCGCCGGAGGCCCGGTCGCCGTCGTAGCCGTACCGCTCGCCGGTGACGGCGTGCAGCGCGGCGAGCGCGCGCCCGAACTCCGCGCGCAGCGGCCCGACGTCCGCGCCGGCCCGGGTCAGGTCCCAGAGGGTACGACCTGGCAGCCGCGCCATGAGCAGCCAGTCGCCCAGCTCGGGGTCGGTGCCGTGGTGCAGCAGCGCCGGCGTCGGCACCCCCGGCGCGCGGCCGGCTACCAGGCGCAGGTAGTGCGCCTCCGCGCCGATCATGTCGCGCTCGTAGCGCAGCAGCGGCACGTGCGGCGGCGGACCGACCTTGAGCACCACCTCGCGGCCGTCGGTGAGGCGTACCCACCAGACGGCGGCGAACCCGCCCCCGGTCAGCGGGCCGCAGCCGGCCACCTCGGCGCCGGATCCGAGCGAGGCGGTCAGGTAGCGGCGGACCTGATCGGGGTCGAGGACACGCTGAGTCGGACTCACACTCATGGACCGGGGAGCGTAGTGCCTGCGTCGTGGGCGCAGCGATCGTGAAGACGTGCGGCACCGGCCGGCGGGACGACCGGTTCAGGCAAGAACCCCCCGCAGGGCCTCCAGTTCGGCCTCGGTGGCGCCGGCAGCCTGGAGATAGGCGGAGACCGAGCCGTGGTGGCTGCGGATCCACACCATGGCATGAAGCAGGTGCGCTGCGGTCACCGGGCGGGTGCCGTGTCCGATCGCCGCGCCGGCCGGCGATCCGGTGAGGCCCAGAGCGGCGTTCGAGCGCAGGAAGTCCTGGGTGACCTCCGCATCGGAAGCATTCAGGAGAGTCTGGATGACGGCGACGACGACTCCGGTGCGGTCCTTGCCGGAGGCGCAGTGGACCAGGGCAGGTAGCGCACCGGGGGTGATGAGCTGCCGGATGATCGCGACGGTGGCACGACCGGCCTGCTCAGCCATGTACGGGTACAGCGCCACCTGGTCGTCCGGCCAGCTCTGCTCGGTGAACACCGGAAAGTGCCACTGCTTGACGTCGAGACCCGCGCACCGGTCCGGCCGGTCGGCCACCTCTCGGATGCTGCGGAGGTCGATGACCGTGCGTAGCCCGAGATCCTCCAGCTCCCGGGCACCCTCGGGCGTCAGGAGATGCAGGGCGCCAGAGCGATACAGGACCCCACGGCGCAACGATCCGACGCCGCCCGCGTCGCGGAAGTTCCGGACGCCGGAACCGCCGGTGGTGGCGTCGGCCGTGGCCCCACGAGTGATCATGGAGGCGACTATACGAGGTGCACCCTCTCACCCTGTCCCGTCCGGGATATCCCGGCCTACCGGCGGCGAGGGCGATCGTGGTGTAAGAGAGAATCGCCGGGTGGCGAGACGGAAGGCGCGCGAGGGCGCGGGTGAGCGTCCGGCGGCCTGCCCGTGTGGCACCGGCCGGCCGTACGCGGACTGCTGCGGCCCGGTGCACCGGGGCGAGGCGACGGCGGCGACAGCGGAGGCGCTGATGCGGTCCCGGTTCAGCGCGTTCGCGCTCGGCGACGCGGTTTACCTGCGGCACAGCTGGCACTCCACCACCCGGCCCGACCGGCTGGAGCTGGATCCGGGCACCCACTGGACCCGGCTGGAAATCGTGGAGACCGGGCAGGGCGGGCTGTTCGACAGCGCCGGTACGGTCCGGTTCCGGGCGCACTACCGCGAGGGCGGGCAGGCGGGCGTGCTGGCCGAGCACAGCCGCTTCGCCCGCGAGGACGGCCGCTGGGCTTACTTGGACGCGCTGCCGCAGTGACGCCGCCCCGTCGGCTGTTAACAAGGGGCCCTTCCTCTACCGGAGGCGTTAAGAGGGGGCCCTTCCTTTCGCCTAGGCGGGGCGCGGGGCGGGCTGAGCGAGTTCGGCGATCTCCCGGGGCAGCTGGGACAGCGCCCGGTTGAACTGGGCCGGCCCGATCACCCGGTGCAGGGCCTGCAACACCGCCCGGGCGCCGCGCTCGGCGTCGGACGGTGTCGCGCCGGAGCGTTCGGCGACCCGGCGCAGGAACTCGTCGTACCCGAAGACCTCGGGGTCGTCGACCCGGGCGCGTGCCAGCAGCGGACGCAGCTCGTGCGCGACGTGCGCGGACAGGTCGTCGGCCTCGCCGCCGCTGATCCGCTCGGCGAGCGTGCGCAGTGTCGCCTCGGTCAGCGCGCGGGCCGTCTCCACCGGCACGCCGGCGCGGGCGGACACCCGCGCGTAGAACTCCGGTTCGGCCATCGCCCGTCCTCCCGTCGCACCGGCAGCGTGGCTACCCGCCGACGGCCCCGGCAAACACCGCCCCGCGCCGCCGGGGGGCGAGCACCGGCTCAGGCCAGGGACCGGGCCGCCGAGACGATCGCGCCGACGCCGATGCCGGCCCGGTCGAGCTGCTGGGCGGGGGTGCCGGAGCCGGGCAGCCCGCGTACCGCCAGGTGGTTGACCCGGGCCGGTTCGCCCAGGTCGGCCAGCGCCTCCAGCACCGCGGAGCCCAGCCCGCCCTCCGGGTAGTGGTCCTCGACCACGACGAGCCGCCCGCCGGTCTCCACCACCGCCTCGGCGAGGCGCTGCCGGTCCACCGGCTTGATCGAGTACAGGTCGATCACCCGGGCCTCGATGCCCTCGCGGGTCAGCTCGTCGGCGGCGGCGAGGCAGAGGTGCACCGTCACGCCGGTGCCGAGCAGCGCCACGTCCCCGCCGTCACGCGGCATCCGGCTGCCGCCGATCGGGAACGGCTCGGCGTCGTCGTAGAGCACCGGGTACGCGCCGCGCGTCGTCCGCAGGTAGCTGACCCCCGGGTGGTCGGGCAGCTGGGCGACCAGGGCCGCGCAGGAGACCGCGTCGGCCGGGCACAGCACCGTGGAGCCGGGGACCGCGCGCAGCGCCGCGATGTCCTCCAGCCCCATCTGGGACGGGCCGTCCGGGCCGATCTCCACCCCGGCGTGCGAGCCGACGAGCGCGATGTCGGCGCGGGAGACGCCGGCCATCCGGATGAAGTCGTACGCCCGGGACCAGAACGCGGCGAACGTCGCGGCGAACGGCCGGTAGCCGCGCACCGCCAGGCCCACCGCCGCGGCGGCGAGCTGCTGCTCGGCGATGAACATCTGGAAGAACCGATCCGGGTACGCGGCGGCGAAGCGTTCCGCCCGGGTGGAGTCGCTGACCTCGCCGTCGAGCGCTACCACGTCGGGCCGGGCGGCCCCGAGGGCGCGCAGCGCGTCGCCGTACGCGTCCCGGGTGGCGACCTTCGCGCCGCGGGAGTACGTCGGCAGTTCCGGTCGCCGGTTCTGCGGCGCGGCGGCCCGGGGCGCGGGTGGTGGTTTCGGTCCGGCGACCCGGATGCGCCGGGGGCCGCCGAGCGCCCGGACGGCCCGGTCGGCCAGCTCCGGGTCGAACGGCTTGCCGTGCCAGGCCGGGTCGTTCTCCACCTCGGGCACGCCCCTGCCCTTGACCGTGCGGGCCAGCACCACTGTCGGCCCGGTGGCGTCGCGTGCCTGCCCGTACGCCTCGTCGATCGCGCCGAGGTCGTGGCCGTCGACGACGATCGCCTGGCAGCCGAACGCCTCGACGCGCCGCCGGTAGGTGTCCAGGTCCCACTCCAGCTCGGTGGGGCCGCGCTGGCCGAACCGGTTGACGTCCACGATCGTGGTGAGGTTGCGCAGCCCGTAGTGGCCGGCCTTGTCCAGCGCCTCCCACACCGATCCCTCGGCGGTCTCGCTGTCGCCGCAGAGCACCCAGACGTGCGCGGGCGAGCGGTCGAGGTACTGGGCGGCCAGCGCCACCCCGACGCCGACCGGCAGGCCCTGCCCGAGCGAGCCGGTGGCCACGTCCACCCAGGGCAGCACCGGCGTCGGGTGACCCTGCAGGCGCGAGCCGGCCCGCCGGTACGTCTCCAGCAGCTCCTGTTCGCTGATCGCGCCGGTGGCCCGGAACACCGCGTACAGCAGTGGCGAGGCGTGCCCCTTGGAGAAGATCAGGTGGTCGTTGCCGGGGTTGTCGGGGTAGGACCAGTCGTAGCGCAGGTGCCGGGCGACCAGCACGGAGAGCAGGTCGGCGGCGGACAGGCTGGACGTGGGGTGCCCGGAGCCGGCCATCGTGCTGCACCTGATGGCGTCCACCCGCAGTTGGGCGGCCAGTTCGGCCAGCCCGGTCAGCTCCTCGTCGCGCAGTGTGCGCTCTGCTTCCAACGTCACCGCGATCGTCTCCCGGGGTCGCCGAATTTCCGGACCAACGCTAGGCCGCGAACGCGACCATTGGCCCCCTTTCTGGCGATTCACGCCCGACCGGTGAGCAGCCAGAGCGCCACCAGCAGGTACGGCAGGACCGCGACCGCGAAGGCCGCCGGGTTCCCCACGGCGCCGGCGAGCAGCCCGTACCCGCCGTAGAAGGCGACGACTGTCAGATCGGTGGCCATCCCGGCCAGCGAGGTGACCGTGGCCCGGGCCGACCCGGCGATCCGGGCCTGGAGCCGCACGTCGGCGAGCACGGTGGCCAGCTGGAACGCGGCGAACGCGGCCGCCAGCAGCAGGAACCCGGCGGGGTGCCGCAGCAGCGCCCCGGCCGCCGTCGCCGTCGCCGCGAACACCAGCAGACCGGCGTACCCCCGGTGGGTCAGCCGCTCGCCCAGCGGCGCCAGCAGCCCGCCCACCGTCATCCCGGCCCACACCAGCAGGAGCAGCAGCGGTACGCCCGCCTCGGCCGTGCCGGTGTCGGCGGCCAGCAGCCCGGTGTACTCGTCGAGCCCGCCCCAGATCGCGGTGACGGCCGCGACCAGCAGCACGGCGGCGCGGACGCGGCGGTCGGCCCGCACCTCGGCCAGTCCGAGCCGCAGGCTGTCCAGCCAGCCGGGCTCGTCGTCACCCGGCTTCTCCCCCGGCCCGACGTTCGCGCCCGGAGCGTCCAGGGCGGCGTTCGGGAGCGGTCCGCCCGGCCCGACGCCCGGCGGCGCCGCGGCGGGTGGTGGGCGGTGTTCCGGGAAGCGGGCCGCGACGGCCGCCGCCAGCAGGCACGTCGCCACGCTCGCCGCGCCGACGGCGAGGTAGCCGCCGAGCGCGAACACCGGCCCGGCGAGCACCCCGGACCCGACCGCGCCGAGCACCTCGGCGGTGCGGGTCCGGCCGATCAGCCGGGCGTACCGGTCGGTGGCGCCGAGGCGTTCCAGCTCGGTGAAGACGAGTGCCTCCAGCGCCCCGGAGCGCAGCGCGCCACCGGCGCCCCAGAGCAGGAAGCCGACGGCGAACGCCGGATAGGACGGCAGCAGCACCCAGAGCGCGAACCCGGCGGCGGCCAGCAGCGGCGCCAGGCAGAGCAGCAGGCGGCGCGACACCGCGTCGGCCCACACGCCGGAGGGCACCTCCAGCAGGATGCCGGCGGCCGCCCAGAGCACGAACAGCGAGGAGATCTGCCCGACCGACAGCCCGGTGTCGGCGAACAGCAGCACGTAGAGCGGGTAGAGCAGGACGAGGTCGGTGAGGAACGCGTACCCGTAGAGCGTCGCCGCCAGGCGGCGGGTAGCGGGCACGCGGGCCGGAGCGACGAGCATGGAACCTTCCCACGGGACGTGACGGACACCGGTCGCATTGCACGGCGTCCGCGGCGGCCCGCGGCCTCGTCGCTCAGGAAGGCATCAACATCGCCAGGTCATGCCGGGATCCTATCCGCCGCGAGGCGCCCGGGTGGTCCCCGGCGGGCACGAGATCGGGGCGGGACCGTGCGGTCCCGCCCCGATTCGTCGCCGCTGTCGGGTCAGCGGCGGAACTTCTCCACGTCGGCCTGCGGAATGACCATGGTGGCCTCGCTGTCCGCGGCCTGCTCGGCGGTCGGCTGGCGCGGCGTGGCCGGCTGGGTGCGCTCGGAGTCGGCGTACGCCGGAATGTGCTGCGTGGCCTCCGCGCCCGCCTGCGACGGCACCGGCTCGGTGGGGTCCACACCGGTGGCGGCCGGGGCCGACGGGGTGGCCGGGTACGCCGGGACCGGCTGGGTGCGGTCCGCCTCGGCGTCGCGGCTCACCGGCTGGGTCAGCTCCGAGTCCGCGTACGGGCCGGAGGCCGCGAGGCGGGCCTCGACGTCACGCCGGCCGGCCTGGTAGGCGCGGGCGTGCGTGGCGATGGTGCGCGACTCCTCCTCGGCCCGGGTCAGCCAGTTCTCCCAGCGGCTCTGCATCGGCCGGACCAGCCCGCCGCCGACGCCGACGACCAGGATGCCGCCGATGGTGGCGAGCACCGCGATCAGCACCGGGGTGGTGACCGTGGTGGCGACGCCGATCTGGTTGAGCGCGGCGATGACACCGAGACCCAGGATGAACACCGAGGCGAGGTTCGCCAGCACCCGGCCGTACGAGAGGCCGCCGAGCGCGCTGGAGATGATGTCCTTCACCGCGCGGGCGATGGCCGCCGCGACCACCACGATGACGATGGCGACGAACGCCCGGGGCAGCCAGGCGATCACGCCGGCGATCAGGTCGGAGATGGGGTTCGGGCCCCAGATGCCGAACGCGAGCTGGAGCGTGACCAGCAGCACCCCGTAGTAGGCGAGCTTGGCGACGATGTCGCTGGCGTCGTACTTGGAGCGGGCCAGCGCGGTCTTGATCCCGCCGCGCTCGACGGCGCGGTCGAAGTGGACCCGCTCCAGCACCTTGTCGACGAGCTTGAGCACGGCCTTGGCGATCAGCCAGCCGGCGACCAGGATCGCGATGAACGCGACCGCCTTGGGCAGGAACAGCATCACCGAACGGAACGCGTCGCCCACCGCGTCCCCGAAGTTGTCTCTCATCGAAGGGCCTCCACGTACGTGGTCCAGGTTTGTTCGGGTGGGGCTACCCGGACCCGCGCGCGGGGAAACGCGGTCAGCCGCCGGGGCAGCGGTAGACGACCCGGGTGCTGGCCTGCGTCGGCGCCGGTTCGATGATGTTGACGGTGGCGATCGCGGCGGTCGCCCCGACACCGCTGAACGTCCACTTGAGCGTGAGGGCGGCGGTCTGCTGCCCGCTGCCGACCCGTTCGGTGAGCACGGCGCCGGGCTGCGCGCCGGTGCGGAACCACTGGTAGCGGATCGTCCCGCCGCGCCCGTTGGTGCGCACCGTGGCGACCACGTCGACTGTCACGTCACAGGCCACCCCGGCCGGCCGGGACACCGCGACGGTGACCCCCTCGACCTCCAGCGGATGCAACCGCTGCCACAGGTAGAGGCCGGCCGCCAGCAGCAGCGCCGCGGTGAGCAGCGTGGACAGCACCGAGACGACGCGTCGCCAGACCGGACGCGTGCGGATCGGGGGCGCGGTGGGCCACTGCGGCGCGGGCGGCGGCGTCGCCGGCACGCCCGGACCGAAGCGCAGCTCGCCACCCGGGGCCGGCCCGCCACTCACCGCCCGCGCGTCGCCGGGCCGATCCGGGTACGCCCCGCCGTCCGTCGCCGCCGTCCCGGAGTGGTGACCCCGAGGCGGCACGCCGGTGGGTTGCCAGGAGGCGGTGGGCTGCCATGATGCGGTCGGTTCCGCGCCGGGACGCCCCGTCGGGCGCGGGTAGACGGTGGCCTGCCCGGTCGCGTTTCCGGCTGGCGGGCGCATCTGGACCGTCGCCTCGCCCGCGTCGTCTGCCCGGCCTGGGCGCACGTGCACGGTCTGCTCGGCATCGGGCGGCGTCGGCGTGGCCGGGGCGGCGAGGTCTGCGGTGCGGTCGTCCCCGCCGGGGATCGCCGTCAGGTGGACCGTGGGTTCGGCGGTCGGTGGCTGGTCACCCGCAGCCCCGGGGAGGTGGACGGTGGGCTCCGACCTGCCGGTCGCCGCCGGGGTGTCGACGGCGAGCCGGACGGTCGGCTCCGCGTTGTCGATTACCAGCACGGTTGTCGGCTCGGCACCGCCGGCGGGCGGCTCCGCCCGCTCCACGACGAGCGGCACTGTCGGCTCCGCTTTCTCGGCGGTCTGCTCCGCCCGCGTGACGGCGAGCGGGACCGTCGAGTCGGCGTCGGCTCGCGGCCGGACCAGGTGGACGGTGGGCTCGGCGGTGTCCGCGTCACCGGTGATCGGCAGGGCGCGGGTGGGCAGCGCCTCGGTGGGCTCGTCGGGGCGGGTCACGCGGAGGTTCCCCGGGACGGGCCGCGGTGCGGGACGGTGGGCACTGTCGTACTCCTAGCCGGGGGTGCAGTCGTGGTAGAGCGTCACATACACAGGTGACGCCGAGGTGGTCGTGTTGCCGGCGGCGTCGGCGGCGGTGACCCGGATGGGGATCCGGGTGCTGCTCCTGGGCGTGGACAGCGGGCCGAGCGTGCCGGTGAACACGCCGCGCCCGGTGGCGGCCATCCGGATCGTGCCGGTGGCGCCGTCGAGGGTGTAGCCGAAGGTGACGGTGAGCGCGGCCGAGCCACTGCGGTCGTCGGTGACGGTGGCGGTGACGGTGCTGCTCTTGGCGCCGTAGGGGCAGCCCTTCGGGTCCAGCTCCCCCGGATCGGCGCGTACGCCGTCCACAACCGGCGCTGTCACGTCCGGCGGCGGGCTGGTGGTGCGCGACGCGCTGGGGGTGGGCGTGCCGGTGCGGGTCGGCGTTCCGGTCCGGTCCGGCGTGGGCGGTGGCGGCGCGGCGGCCGCGGTGGCCGGGCCGGGTGTCGGCGACGGGCTGGGTGTCTCGGAGCCGGTCGGGTCCGGTGCGGGCGTGCCGGCGGCGGTGGCGGGAGCAGCGCTCGCCGGGCCGGTGGGGCCGGCAGCGGAGGTGCCGTCGTTGGCGGCGTAGCTGTAGCCGGCGCCACCGGCCAGGACGGCGGCGACCAGGGTGCCGGCGGCCAGAGCGGTACGGGCGCGGCCCTGACGGAACCGTCCGCCCCGGCCGGTGGTCGTGCCGAGTTCGGTGTGCGCGACGGCGGTGGCGCCCCCGGCCCGCTCGGGGAACGGCCACAGCGCGGCGAGCAGCGCGGCCCGCCGGGCGAGCTCCCGCAGCCCGCGTTCCTCCCAGTCGGGGCCGTACCCGATGCCGGCGACCCGTTCCAGCAGGTCCAGGAACGCCTCGGCGGTCGGCGGGCGGTCGTCGGGGCGTTTGGCCATGCCGTGGCGCAGCAGCTCGTGCACCGGCGGGGGCGCCGCCTCGGCGGGGATCGGTGCGCCGGCGTGCTGGTCGCGCAGGGAGAGCAGGTCCGGTCCCTGGTACGGGGGCCGGCCGGTGAGGCACTCGAAGAACGTGGCGGTGGCGGCGTAGACGTCGCACGCCGGGCTGGCCGGGGCGCCGGTCCACTGCTCGGGGGCCATGTAGCGGGGCGTGCCGGAGACAGTGGCGCCGGAGCCCTGGCCGATCGGCATGGCGATGCCGAAGTCGGCGAGCTTGCTCAGCCCGGTGCCGGTGACCAGGACGTTCTCCGGCTTGTAGTCACGGTGCACGACTCCGTGGGCGTGCGCGGCGGCCAGGCCGGCGAGCGAGCCCTTGAGGACGCAGAGCGCGGCCTCGGGCGTGGTCGGGCCGTGTTCGCGCAACATCTGGCGCAGCGAGACCCCGTCGACCAGCTCCATCACGATGGCCGCGCCGTGCGGGCTCTCCACGTACTCGTAGAGGCGGCTGACGTGCGGGTCGTCGATCTCGCCGAGCAGCCGGGCCTCGGTGCGGAACGCGGTCCGGAACGCCGAGTCCGCGCCCAGGTCGCGGACCAGGTACTTGATCGCGACCGGGGTGCCGGTCGGGTCGTGGGTGGCGAGCACGACGCTGCCCGACGCGCCGGCGCCGAGCCGGCGGACCGGCGTGTATCCGGACAGTTCCCAGCCGCTCATGCGACAGACTCCACGGCGTCCCACGGGCGGATGTCGGGTGCCGCCTCGGTCGTCATTCTCACCGCGCCACGGCCGTCGGCCATCGCCGCAACGGCTGCTTCCGGACGCCGGTCGGCGCCCGGTTCCCGGTACGGCGCGGCACCGCACGGCAGTTGGTCGTTATCGGACACACCGTCACGAGTACCAGACCCCGGCAACCGCCCTCACCTTGTTGATCATGAAGTTGGCCGGGGACAAAGAGGACGGAGATCGCCGCCACCTTCATGGTCGACGGGCTGGGGCCGGGGGCGGTCAGAAGCGGCGGGCTGGGGGGATGCCTGCGGGTGGAGGGGTGCGGAGCAGCCAGAGGGGGTTGCTCGCGCCTACTATCTCCCCGTCGCGGTCGCGGATCTGGGTACGCACGTACGTGCCGGCGCCGACGCGCACCGGCAGGTCGTGCCAGCCCTGCCGCAACTGCCGCCAGGCAACCTGCCCGACCCGGACCGCCGGTGTCGGGTCCGCGACACCGGCCCGGTCGACCGCGCCGGTGACCGTCTCCAGCGTGGCCCCGGCCGGCAGGTCGGTGGCGCGCAGCCGCACCGTGACGGCCTCCTCGGCGAGCACGGCGAGGGCGCCCATGGCGCTGCGGCCGCCCAGTTCCAGGTCCAGCGCGCCCCGGTAGCCGGCCAGGTCGGCGAACCACGCCTGCCCGGCGCGCAGCGCCGCGACCAGGTCGTCCCGGCCGGTCGAGGCCGCCCAGACCGATGTGACGTTCCGGTCCCGGCCGGCCCGCCAGTCGGTGCCGTCGTGGTCGTCGGTGACTCCCACGGCGGTGAGCGGAATCGCGTTGCGGGCCGCCACGTCGTACGCCCACAGGTGCTCCTCGACCGGTCTCCGGCCGATCTCGATCAGGTCGACGCCGAGCGCGTCGCGGCTCACCAGCAGCCGGGCCAGCGACTCGCGGCGCTCCGCGTCCAGCGGGTGGTTCCAGCAGACCACGCCGCCGTGCGAGTGCAGGAACTCCACCATCTTCTCGGTGGCGTCGACGTCGTTGTCCCGGTACGGCGGGGACGGGAAGCGCGGCAGCGTGCCGTCACCGCCGAACCAGTTGAGGTGCCGCACCATGGACACCTCGTACGCGCGGTGGTGGGTGACGCCGGGATACGCCCCGTCGTAGCCGCGCAGCACCTCGGCGCGCAGTTCCTCTCCCGCCTGCCCGGCGCGGCGGGCCCGGTCGAAGACGAGCCGGTCCACCAGATACGCGCCGCGCGCGCCACCGGTCACCGTCACGCCGAGGCGCAGCCCGCGCAGCGAGTTGTCCCCGGCGACCAGGTCCGGCCACAGCCGACGTACGTCGGCGAGCAGGTCGAACGTGTGCCGCCGCCAGGCGCCGGCCGGGGCGGGCAGTTCCACAGTGCCGTGCCGGCCGTCGACCGTGTGCCGGGTCGTGTCCACGCCACCGAGGCGGTAGCGCAGCACGAGCTGCCCGGCGGGCCGGCCGGGTCCGGCCGGGTGGTGCGAGAGCGCCAGCTCCACGGTGAGCGTGGCGTCCCGGCCGGCCGCCTCGGGGCGTACGTCGAGGTGCAGTGTGGTGTCGGAGATGTTGGAGGTGTGCGTCCAGTTCCACGCCTTGCCCGCGTACCAGTGGGTGCCGGCACCGGCGGCGGTGAGGCGCAGCGCGCGGCCCGGGCCGTCGGGGGCGTCCGGCACGTCCACGAAGTCGGCGGCCGGGGCGGACAGGCGCCCCTCGGTGGCCGGCTGCCAGGTCCAGGCCAGGCCGCCCTCGCGTTCCTCCGGCCCGTCGAAGTGGACGACGCGGCGGTGGTCGTGGGCGGCGACCCGGAAGTCGTGGTCGGTCCACCAGAGCACGTCGACGCCGTTGCGGCGGGCCTGGTCGAGGTGGGCGGCGTAGCTGGCAACGCCCTCGCTGAACGAGGCGTGCAGGTGCATCGCCATGCTGACCGGCCGCCGGCCGCGCGGCGGGGGCGGCGGCCGGTCGCTGGTGGCGGCCAGCCCGACCGGCACGCCGATCCCGGCGACCGCCAGCCCACCGGCGGCGACGAGCAGGCTACGCCGGTCCAGCCGTCCACGACCCGCCATGCCGCTCCCCCATCCCGCCGGGGCCAGCGTACGTGCGGAACATCAGCGCGGGGGTACCGCCACCCGGGCGGCGAGCGGGCGCCCGGCCAGCCGCCGGATCGCCAGGTACGCCTCGCAGCCGAGGCAGAGCCCGAACGCGGCGTTTCCGAAGGCAGCGGCCAGCGCGGCGCCGGTGGCGGCCAGGCCGAGCGCGGGCAGTCCGGCGAGCCAGCCGGCCGCGCCGACGACGCTGAAGACCAGGCCGACGACCTGGGCGAAGCGCACCGGCGCGACCGGCTCCAGCTCCGTCGGAGGGTCCAGCCGGGGCGCCACCAGGGCGCGGAACAGCAGGCCGTACGGGCCGAGGCGCGGGTTGAGCGCGGTCAGCGCGAACACGACGGCCTGGGCGAGCAGGAGCAGCCCGGAGCCGGTGACGAGGACGATCGCGAGGACGGCTGTGGTGAGGACGGCGGCGAAGCGCGGTCCCCGGGGGTCGAGCAGCATGGGGTGGGTCCGTTCGTGCGGGGGCGGTCGGTCAGGCGGGACGGACCGGCGCACAGAGGCTCGTGGCGAGCCGCCCGTGGTCCACCACCCGGCGGCGGGTCAGCCGTACGCCGGTCATCGCCCGGCTCCGACGGTGAGCGCGGCGGTCAGGTCGTCGCGGTCGGGCACGCCCGCTGCCCGGCGCACCACGCGGCCGGCCGCGTCCACCACCAGCACGGTCGGGGTACGCCACACGTCCAGTTCCCGGGCCGCGTCGAGGTGTTCGTCCACGCCGACCTCCAGCACGGTCACGCCGTCGTGGCGGGCGGCGACGTCGGCGAGCACCCGGCGGGCGGCCCGGCAGGGCGCGCAGACCGGGGCGGAGAACTGCACCAGCGTGACCTCGCCGGGGCGTACCCCGAGGGCGGTGAGGGTGGCCCGGTGCGGCGCCCCGGCGGCGGTCGATGGGCGATTCCGGACGGCGCGCAGCCGCCCGTCGTGGCGGCGGCGCCACCAGCCGAACGCGGTGGCGGCCGCGAGCACCGCGACGAGCACGACGATCCCGGCCGGGCTGGGCGACTGCATCGGCCCAGGCTGCCACGGCAGGTAGCGGAAGGACATGGTCCGTCCCGGTCAGCGGATGTGAGATCGCCTACTCCGGCGGTAGGAACGGCCGACGAACGTCGCTTTTGTCCTCTGGCGCACCGCGCGCGCTTGGCAATATTCTCCACCACGCGCGCATTCCTTGCAGTTCCTTTACATCGCCCGGCGCGGGTCGGGCCATCGAGGAGGCGAGATGCACTTCGACCACCCCGAGCTGGACCGCCGTACGCTGCTGCGGGCCGGCCTCGGCGCCGCCGCGGTCGCGGTCGCGGTCGTCGGGAGCGAGCTCGCCCTGCCGGCCGCCGCGCAGGCGGCGCCGGGCGCGGACCTCGACTGGATCATCAGCTGCGACGGGTGGGCCGCCCGCCCGCCGGCCGACCCGCTCTCGGTGAGCGCGATCCCGACCAACAAGATCATCGTGCACCACATGGCGTTCCCGAACGTCACCGACTACTCCGAGGAGCACGCCAGGCAGCTCGCCCGCGACTGCCAGGACCTGCACATGGACGGCAACGGCTGGTCCGACACCGGGCAGCACTTCACGGTGAGCCGCGGCGGTCACGTCCTGGAGGGACGGCACGGCAGCCTGGACCGGCTGCGGGCCGGTGACCGGCAGATGATCGCCGCGCACTGCCCGGGCGAGAACGGGCGGGCCATCGGCATCGAGAACGAGGGCACGTACGTCACCGAGACGCCGCCGGAGGAGCTGCTCGACTCCCTCGCCCGGCTGTGCACCGCGATCTGCCGGCAGTACGGGCTGCACGCGCACGACATCTTCGGCCACTGGGACTTCCGCGCCACACTCTGCCCGGGGGCGATGTTCTACCGCGAGTTCCCGGCGCTGCGCCGCGCGGTGTTCAACGAACTCGGCACCGACCTGGGCGACGCGCCGGCCCGCCGCTGGCCGGACATCTGGCGCTTCGTCGGCGGGCCGGTGGTCCGGGTCGCGCAGTACCTGCTGACGTTCCAGGGCTACACCGTGCCGGTCACCGGCGTGTTCGACGCGGCCACCGTCGCGGCGGTGCAGGACTGGCAGGCCCGCAACGGCATCCCGGTCGACGTCGACGCCACGCTCACGGCGCCGACCTGGGAGACCCTGGCGCCGGAGCTGGACCAGAAGTCGAGCGGGATCCCGGTGACCGCCGCGCAGTTCATGCTCGCCTCCAAGGGCTACGCCGAGGTCGTCCCGACCGGCGAGTACGACCACGCCACCCGCACGGCGGTGAAGGACCTCCAGCGCCTGCACGGACTACCGCCCAACGGCAAGATCAGCACCACCACCTGGTGCGCGCTGGTGGGGGGTGTGGTGCGCCAGTCGTTCCACAAGCACTGACGGCGCACCGGCGGGGAGAGCGGTGGGGGTGGCGACGCGCCACCCCCACCGTGTCGTTGTGGGACGGAAGGCGGCGAAACGTCGGCATTGACAGCTGGTGAACAACGGCTATCCCGGACGCCGGTGATGCGTCGATCATTGCCCGCAGATAGATATGAGTCATTCTCACCTCCGGGCACGACGCCCGGCGCGGAGGCCGAGACGCCGTCAGCCGGGCGTACCGAACGGCCCGACTCCGCGTCCCCGGAGGATCGCCATGCCACGACCCGCCATCCGTGCCCGCCTCGCGGCGCTCACCGCCGCCGCCCTCACCGCGAGCGTCCTGACGGTCACCCCGCCGTCACCGGCGCTCGCCGCCACCACGTTCACCCCCGACGACTACTGCCTCGGCCAGTGCGCCGACATCCTGCCCCCCGGGCAGAACGGCAACGCCACGCTCGCCGGCATCCTGGCCCACCAGGCGCTCGGCACCCGCCCCGCGCACTCAAGCGACCAGCTCGACGAGTACGCCAACCTGGTCTACAACTACGCCGGGCTGACCGACGAGCAGATCGCCCACTTCTACAACGACGCCTCGTTCGGCGTCCCCGACGGGCAGGTCGAGAGCACGATCTCGCCGCGCTCGGACGTCACCATCGTGCGGGACAAGGCCACCGGCGTCCCGCACGTCACCGGCACCACCCGCTCCGGCACCATGTTCGGCGCCGGGTACGCCGGCGCCCAGGACCGGCTCTGGGTGATGGACCTGCTGCGGCACGTCGGCCGCGGCAACGTCAGCTCGTTCGCCGGCGGCGCCCCCGGCAACCGGGAACTGGAGCAGAGCGTCTGGGCCAACTCGCCCTACACCGAGGCGGACCTCCAGGCCCAGGTGGACGCGCTGCGCCTCAAGGGCACCCGGGGCCAGCAGCTCTACACCGACGTGGTCGACTACATCGCCGGCATCAACGCCTACATCGACAAGTCGATCGCCGACGACAACTACCCCGGCGAGTACGTGCTCACCGGCGCCGGGAAGCCGAAGCACTTCACCATGACCGACCTGATCGCCACCGCCGGTGTCATCGGCGGGCTGTTCGGCGGGGGCGGCGGCAGCGAGATGCAGTCCGCGCTGGTCCGGGTGGCCGCCCGCGCCAAGTACGGGCCCACCGAGGGCGACCGGGTCTGGGCGGCGTTCCGCTCGCAGAACGACCCGGAGACCGTGCTGACGCTGCACGACGGGCAGAGCTTCCCGTACGGCGCGACGCCGCCCGGCGCCACCAGCGCGGTGCTGCCCGACGCCGGCACGGTGGTCGCCGAGCCGCTCGCGTACGACGCCACCGGCGGGGCCGCCGCCCGCACCGGCAGCAGCGCCGCCACCAAGGACCTGGTCGGTGGCCTGTCCAACCTGCGGGCACACGGCATGTCCAACGCGGTAGTGGTCTCCGGCCGGCACACCACCACCGGCAACCCGGTGGCCGTGTTCGGCCCGCAGACCGGCTACTTCGCGCCGCAACTGCTCATGCTCCAGGAACTCCAGGGGCCGGGGATCAGCGCGCGCGGCGCCGCGTTCGCCGGGCTGAACCTCTACGTGCTGCTCGGCCGCGGCCAGGACTACGCGTGGAGCGCCACCTCCGCCTCCCAGGACCTGACCGACACGTACGCGGTGCCGCTGTGCACCACCGACGGCAGCGCGCCGACGCTGCGCTCCAACCGCTACCTCTACCGCGGCCAGTGCGTCGCGATGGAGGTGCTGGAGAAGCGCAACTCCTGGTCGCCGACGCTCGCCGACTCCACCCCGGCCGGCGCGTACACGCTGCGCTCGCTGCGCACCAAGTACGGGCTGGTGGCCTACCGTGGGCTGGTGAACGGGCAGCCCACCGCGTTCACCAAGCTGCGCTCCACCTACCGGCACGAGGCCGACTCGGCGATCGGCTTCCAGGCGTACAACGACCCGGCGGCGATGGGCAGCGCGGCGGCGTTCCAGGCGTCCGCGGCCAGCGTCGGGTACGCGTTCAACTGGTTCTACGTCAACTCGACAGAGGCGGCGTACTACAACTCCGGCTCCAACCCGGTCCGCCCGTCCGGGCTCGACCCGAACCTGCCCGCGAAGGCGGAGCCGGCGTACGAGTGGGCCGGCTGGAACCCGGACACCAACGACGCCACGTACGCCCCGGCGTCGACCCACCCGCAGTCGGTCAACCAGGACTACTACGTCAGCTGGAACAACAAGCAGGCGCGCGACTTCGGCGCGGCCGACGGCAACTTCAGCTACGGCGCCGTGCACCGGGGACAGCTGCTCGACGGTCCGGTGCGCGCGGCCATCGCCCAGCGCAAGGTCGGCCGCGCCGACATCGTCCGGATCACCGCCGAGGCGGCGGTGACCGACCTGCGCGGCCAGCAGGTCCTCGGCGAACTGCTGCGGGTGCTCGACAGCACGCCGGTCACCGACCCGGCGCTCGCCGCCGCGGTGAGCAAGCTGCGGGCCTGGCAGCAGGCCGGGTCGCGGCGGGTGGAGACGTCACCCGGCTCGAAGGTCTACCAGCACGCCGACGCCATCCGGATCTTCGACGCCTGGTGGCCGCTGCTGGCCTCGGCCCAGTTCCGCCCCGGCCTCGGCCCCGACCTGTACGGCGCGCTCGTCGGCGCCCTCCAGGTCAACGAGTCGCCCTCGGGCGGCCAGAACGGCGCCCGCGACGGCACCGTGAACTGGGCGGCGCAGGGCCAGGCGCACAAGGGCTCGTCGTTCCAGTACGGCTGGTGGGGCTACGTCGACAAGGACCTGCGTGCCGTGCTCGGCGACCCGGTGGCCGGTGGGCTCGGGCGCACATACTGCGGCAACGGCAACCTGGGCGCGTGCCGGCAGGCGCTGCTCGACACGCTCGGCCAGGCCACGGCGGCGCCGGCGACCACCGTCTACCCGGGCGACTCGTCCTGCGGGGCGGGCGACCAGTGGTGCGCCGACTCGATCGCCCAGTCCGGGCTCGGCGGCATCACCCACCCGCTGATCGCCTGGCAGAACCGGCCCACCTACCAGCAGGTCGTCTCGTTCCCGGCGCGCCGGGGCGACGCGGTGACCAACCTGGCGCAGGGCCGTACCGCCACCGCGTCCAGCACGCAGTTCCTGACCAGCAACACCCCGGCGAAGGCGGTCGACGGCAGCCTCGGCACCCGGTGGGCCAGCAGCTACAACGACAACCAGTGGCTGCGGGTGGACCTCGGCTCGGCCCGCACGATCAGCCGGGCGGTGCTGCGGTGGGAGGCCGCCTACGCCACCGGCTACCGGATCGAGGTCTCCGGTGACGGCAACTCCTGGCAGCCGGTGTTCAGCACCACCACCGGCAACGGCGGCGTCGACAACGTGACGTTCGCCCCGGTCAGCGCCCGCTACGTGCGGATGTACGGCGTCACGCGGGCCACCTCGTACGGCTTCTCGCTCTACGAGTTCGAGGTCTACGGACGGTGACGTCATGCGGACGGCCGGCGGGAGCTCCCGCCGGCCGTCCTCCCGTGTCCGGGCAGGCTACGCACGCGAATCGAACACCTGTGCGAAGATGTCCAGGTGTCGAGCGAGGCCACCATCCTGCACGCCGACCTGGACGCGTTCTACGCCTCGGTCGAGCAGCGCGACGACCCCCGGCTGCGCGGCCGGCCGGTGATCGTCGGCGGCGGCGTGGTGCTCGCGTGCAGCTACGAGGCCAAGGCCCGGGGCGTGCGCAGCGCGATGGGCGGCCGGCAGGCGCGGCGGCTCTGCCCGGACGCCGTCGTCGTGCCGCCCCGGATGGCCGCGTACACGGCCGCCAGCCGGGCCGTGTTCGAGATCTTCCGGCACACCACCCCGCTCGTCGAAGGGCTCAGCATCGACGAGGCGTTCCTCGACGTGGGTGGGCTGCGGCGGCTCGCCGGGCCGCCGGCCGGCATCGCGGCCGCGCTGCGGGAGCGGGTACGCCGCGAGGTAGGCCTGCCGATCACCGTCGGCGTGGCCCGGACGAAGTTCCTCGCCAAGGTGGCCAGCGGCGTGGCCAAGCCGGACGGGCTGCTGGTGGTGGAGCCGGAGCGGGAACTGGCGTTCCTGCACCCGCTGCCTGTCGAACGGCTGTGGGGCGTCGGCCCGGTCACCGCCGCCCGGCTGCGCGAACGCGGCATCCGTACCGTCGGCCAGGTGGCCCGGCTGGACGCGCCGGCGGTGGTGTCGCTGGTCGGCGCGGGCGCCGGCCGGCACCTGCACGCCCTGGCGCACAACCGTGACCCCCGGGCGGTGCGGGTGGGCCGCCGCCGCTCGTCGATGGGCGCGCAGCACGCGCTGGGACGCGGGCCGCACTCCCCCGCCGACCTGGACGCGGTGCTGGCCGGCCTGGTCGACCGGGTCACCGGGCGGATGCGCGCCGCCCGGCGCACCGGCCGCACCGTGACGCTGCGGCTGCGCTTCGCCGACTACACCCGGGCCACCCGGTCGCACACGCTCGACGAGCCGACCGCGCAGACCGGGCCGCTGCGGACCGCCGCCCGTGACCTGCTGCGCGCCGCGCTGCCGCAGATCGCGGAACGTGGTGTCACGCTGCTCGGCGTCTCGGTGGGCAACCTCGGCGGCGGGCACACGCAGCTCGCCCTGCCGTTCACCGCCGACCCCGGCCCGGCGCTGGACGCCGCCGTCGACGCGGTGCGGGACCGCTTCGGATCACGGGCGCTGACCCGCGGCGTGCTGCTCGGCCGCGACCCCGGCGTCGAAACGCCCCGGCTGCCGGACTGACCGGGTCACTCCTCGATCGCGCCGCCCACCGCGCGCAGGTGCGCCCGGAACGTCAGCGCCGGGTCGGCCGTCCGGGCCGCCAGGTACGCGGCGAACCCGACCTGCTCGCGCAGCGACTGCCCGGCCCGGATCCGGTCGGCCTGCCGCCGCTCGGTGTCCCGGATGGACTCGGCCAGGCCGAACAGCTCCCCGGCCCGGTCGGCGGGTACGAACAGCACGCCGTCGTCGTCGGCCAGCGCCAGATCCCGCGGGCCGACTGTGAACGGGCCGACCCGGGCGTGCTCCAGCGCCCCGTCCGGGCGCGGGTCCAGTTCCAGCGGCCCGCTCGGGGTGGCGCCGAGGCTGAACACCGGCAGGCCGACCGCGACCAGGTCGGCGGTGTCGCGGTGCGCGCCCCACACCACCAGCCCGGCCAGGCCGGCGGCCCGCGCCTCCAGCACCACCAGGTCACCGACGCAGGCCCGGTCGGTGCGCCCGCCGTCGTCGACGACGAGCACGTCCCCGTCGGCGGCCTGCTCGATCGCCTCCAGGAAGACGTCCACGCTGCCGGCGTGCCGGGCCGGGCGCACCGGGCCGGCCAGGCGCCGGCCGGGCAGCACCGGGACGACGGCGGCCGGGGCGCAGCGGACGGCGACGCCGGCGCGCAGGCAGGCGTCGGCGACGTGGGCGGTGCTCAGCGCGGCGAAACGCGTGGCCGGCTCGTCGTGACGGATGTCCATACGCCGACGCTAGCCAGCCGCGGCGGCGCGGGCAGGTGCCAGTCGGCACCCGGTGGCCTGCGGGTCCGGCGGGCCGCCCCCGGGTTCCCGGCGCCGTGGCGGGTCAGCGCCCGAACGTGCGGTCGAGCAGGTCGAACAGGGCCGTCCAGTGCCGCCGCGTGGCCGGCTCGTCGTACATCGGGGTGTCCGACTGGGTGTAGCCGTGGCGGGCGCCGGCGTACACCTCGGAACGGTAGGTCACACCGGCGGCGTCCAGCGTCTTCTCCAGCGTGGCGATCTGCTCGGCGGTCATCGACGGGTCGGCGTCGGCGTGCCCGAAGTACAGTTCGCCGGTCACCGCGCCGACGGCCAGGTGCGGGCTGTCCGGGGCGTCGGTGACCACCCGCCCGGCGTGGAACGCGGCCACCGCGGCGATCCGGTCCGGGAGCGCCTCGATCGCCCGCAGCGCGTTCGTGCCACCCATGCAGTAGCCGGTGATCACCGCCGGGCCCGGCGCGACATCCGGGCGGGCGGCGAGGAAGTCCAGGTAGGCGGCGGTGTCGCGGGCCACCGCATCCGGCGTCAACGCGGCCATCATCGGCCCGATCCGCTCGAACAGGGCGCCCCGGCGGCTGTCGTCGGCGAGCGCGCCGAGGTCGACCAGCGGCGCGCGCCCGGAGCGGTGGAACAGGTTGGGGGCCAGCACCACGTAGCCGCGTGCGGCGATCATGGCGGCCATCTCCGCCACCCGGGGCCGCAGCCCGAACGCGTCCATGAACAGCAGGACGGGCGGGAAGGGCCCGGCGGCCTCCGGCACGGCCAGATAGGCGTCGGCCGTCCCGTCCGGGGTGGGCACGTCCACGGTCGTCGGCTGCACTGTCGGGGCCTCCTCGCTGCGGGTTCGCGCTGCACGCTACCCGGGCTCGGCGACGCCGGCACCCCGAGGGCTGACCGGCCGTTTGCGGAGGTCCAGGGCGGGAATCCCGCACTCCCGGCGGAGGAAGGCGGCGAGATGGACCATGATCAGTTCATCGACGCGGTGGCCCAGCGGTGCGGCGCGTCCACCGAGCAGGCCACCGCGATCACCCGGGCCACGTTGACCACGCTGGCCGAGCGCGTCGACGGCGGGGAGGCCCGCGACCTCGCGGACCGGCTGCCGGAGGCGCTCCGGGCGTACGCGTTCGGCCCGGTCGAGGACGCCGAGCCGTTCGGGCTCGACGTGTTCGTGGAGCGGGTGAGCGGGCGCGCCGACGTGGACGCCGACGCCGCCCGGGACGGGGTCACCGCGGTGTTCGACGTGCTGCGCGACGCCGTCGACCCGGCCGCCTACGCCCAGGTCGTCGGGCAACTCCCGGCCGAGTACGGCGAGGTCGCCGACCAAAGCGCCAGGTATCTGACCGGTCAGTGATCCGGGCTGTCCGGGCGGGCCATCAGCCGCAGCGCGTTCGGGTCCAGGCCGATGCGGACCGGGGTCCGCCCGTAGGGCTCGCCGTCGACCTCGATGCGGGCCGGCCGGTCGGTGTCCAGCCACAGCTGGCGTACCGCCAGGAACGGCTCCTCGCCGAGCGTGCGGCGGTGGCCGGCCGCCGCGTTGCGCGCTGTCTCGCGCAGCAGCCCGCGCCGGGTCGGCCCACCCACCGGGTACGCGACCAGCAGCCGGTCGTCGGCGGTGGCGTCGGCGGTGATCGGGCGGCCGGCGTGGAAGCCGCCGTTGGCCACGTACACCTGGTGGGTGGTGAACGTGTGCTCACGGCCCTCGGCGCGGACCGTCACGGCCAGCGGCCGGTGCCGGGCCAGCAGCCCCAGCCCGGTCAGCGGATACGCGAGCCGCCCGGCGACCCGTTTCAGCCGCGGCGGCGCGGCCCGCATGATGTCGGCGGACAGCCCGATCCCGACGTGGTTGGTGAACCGGGTGTCACCGATCAGGCCCAGGTCGACGTCGATCACCTTCCCGTCGGTGAGGATGCCGATCGCGGCGTCCAGGTCGAGGGGGACGCCGACGGTGCGGGCGAAGTTGTTCGTGGTGCCCAGCGGCAGCAGGCCCATCGCGACGTCCCGGTGGGCGAGCAGCCGGGCCGCCGCGCCGACGGTGCCGTCGCCGCCGCCGGTGACAAGCAGGTCCGGGCCCAGCCCGGCGGCCTCGGCGAGCACCCGGTCCAGTTCGCCGGGCCGGTCCACGGGGTACGCGCCGAGCAGCGTGAACCCGGCCGCGCGCAGGCGCGAGTGGACGGTGTCGTAGAGCCGCCGGCCACGGCGGGAGTGGGCGTTGACCACGAGCGCCGCCCGCCGCCGTTCCCGGATCGCGGTGGTCAGCTCCCGTTTGGTCCGCACGGTGGCGACCCTATCCGCCCCCGGGGGGCAGCGGGCCGACGCGCTGCCGGCATTGACCGGATCGGTTATCGTCGCGGCGGCCGTGATCGTCGATCTTCGAGGGGATGCCCAGATGAGCCAGCCGGCAGCGCCGCAGGCGACAGCGCCAGTGCCCCCGCCCGCACAGCCGAACAGTACGGGCCGGACCCTGATCGGGCTGGCACTGATCGTACCGGCGGCGATCGCCTGGATCTGGTCGTACGTCCTGCCCACGCTGTCCACTGTGGCGCGCAGCTTCGAGCAGGACGGGCCGCGCCGCTCGGGCGAGTCGGCGGGTACGGCGAACTACGAGGCCGTGTTCACCGACGGGTTCGTCGGCCAGGTCGGGTTCGCGGTGCTGCTCGGGCTGATCCCGCTGGTGGTGGCGCTGCTCGCCGCGCCGCTGCTCGCCGTCCTCGCCGACCGGGCCGGCCGGGTCGCACGCCTGGTCACCCGGGGCGTGCTGGCCCTGCCGCTCGCCGCGTACGCGCCGGTCGCGGTGTTCCTCGGCCGGCGCGCCGAGGACATCGAGAACGGCACCCTCACCCAGAACCTGCAGTCCCCCCGGACGTTCCTCGCCACGGCGCTGGCACAGGTGACGTTCGGAGTGGTCGTGGCGGTGGCCGCGACGCTCTACCTCAGCGCCCTGCGCCGTCGCGACCCCGACCAGCGGCCCGCGCCCGCCATGCTGGCCGTCGGCGGGCTGCTCGGCCTGGGCGTCCTCGCCGCCGCCGTGCAGACCTACACCGCCCCGACGATCCTGACCGGCGGCGGGCCGCGCGGCGACGACACGGCGACGCCGGTGTTCGCCGCCGCGCAGACCTCGGTCCGGACGATGCGCCTGGGCGTCGGATCGGCCACGTCGACGCTGCTGCTGGTGCTGCTCGGGCTGCTCGGGCTGGCCGCGGTGGCGCTCATCCTGGCCACCCGGCTGCGCATCGAGTTCGACGGCTGGCGGGACCGTCCGGCCGTCCGGGAGGCGGAGTCCTTCTCCAGCCGCCGGCCGCTGCTCGTCGGGCTGACCGCTGTCGCGCTCGTCGTCGTCCTCGGCGTGACCGTCTGGGCGTCGCTGCCGTGGCTGCGCAACTTCTCCGCCGACACCGGGCCCCTGCCCAAGGCGGTCGGGACCGCGAACCTGTTCGCCAACACCTGGGTGCCGCCGCTGCTGTCCACACTCGTCGCGGTCACGCTCGCGGCGGTGGCCGGGTTCGGGATCGGCGCGCTGCGCCCGCTGGGGCGCTACAGCGAACTGCTGCTGGTGCCGTTCGCGCCGTGGTTGTTCGTCGGCATCGGCCCGCTCGCCATCGCCGGTTTCGAACGCACCATGGAACTCGGCCAGCTCGGCCTGTTCCTCGGCCTGGTGCCGCCGACCTGGCTGTCGGTGCCCGCGCTGTTCGCGTTCACGCTGCTGTTCCGGGGCCAGCACGAGCGGTGGCGCTCCGGCGGCGGCGTCGTCCGTACGCTGCTGCTGCCGGCGCTGCCGATGCTGGCCGTGACCGCGTTGCCGACCTGGCTGACGCACGCCCAGTCGCCGCTGTGGGCGACGCTGGTGGGCCGGGGCCCGGACAGCCTCACCGCTCCCGCGCTGGTGAAGATGGTCGCCGATCGCAGTTTCGGCGCCGGGGGCGAGCTTCCGCTGGGCCTGGTCCTGCCGCTGCCCATGCTGATCCTGTTCGTGTTGTTGTTCGTCGCGCTCATGGTCGGCTACGTGGATCGGCTCGCCATCCGGGTGGGGCGGCGCGGCGGCGCGGACGCGCCACCCGCCGGTGCGGGCGAGCCCGTCGGCAAGGTCACCGCATAGGGAAACCCCCGATTACGGGCGGTGACGTCGCGCCTAGCGTCGCGGGCATGGCAACTGACGCGCTCACACCGGTCCGGACCGCCCGTCTCCACCGCGCCCGCCTGGCACTGCCCCTGGTGCTGCTCGCCCTGCTCGCGCCGGCCGGGTGCGACTCCGGCGGCGACGTGCTCGACGGCGGCTCGGCGGGCGCCGTGGCGGGCGAGGACGGCGGCGACCCGGACGCGGGCGCGGTGGACGACGTCCGGCCACCGTGCCCGTTCACCGCCGCCCAGGTCTCCGAACTGGTCGACCGGAAGCTGCGCGACGAGGGCAACTGCTCGTTCGGCGACGGCATCGCCCAGCTGGCGGTCACCACGGCCTCGGCCACCGCCGGCAAGGCCACCTACGACTACCAGCACGAGCAGGCCGGCCAGCAGTACGAGAAGGTCGTCGACCTGGACCGGGGCGAGCGGGGCTACCTCGCGGTCAAGGACGTGCGCGGCGAGGCGGTGCTGATCGACGGCAGGGGCACGTACACGGTGACCATCAGCAGCTTCGGCGGCGGCACGGCCGGCAACGAACAGATCCTGCGTCGCGCCCTCGACGCGATCCCGGCCTGAGCGGGGCCATGCGAACCCGCCGACTGACAGCGCTCGCGCTGGCCGCGATCCTGTTCACCGCGTCCGCCGGCTGCGGCGGCGACGAACCGCCGGCTGCCGGTGGCGCCGCACCCGGTGCGGGCACGCCGGTCGCGGACCCGACCGGGGCGGCGCCGGCCGAGCCGAGCGCCGAACCGGTGGACGGCGCCGCCGATGCGCCGCAGGCGTGCACGCTGGTGTCGAAGGACGACGCCGAGCGCCTCGCCGGCACGCCGCTGGAGGAACCGGTGGTGGCCGGGCAGTCCTGCACCTACACCGGGCCGACGAGCGGGCCGACCGCCCAGGTCGAGGCGTTCGTGGGCGAGGGTGCCAAGAAGTACCTCGACATCGAACGGCAGCTCGGGCACGAGATCCGCGAACTGCCCGGCGTGGCCGACGAGGCGCTGCTCACCTATGAGGCGTTCTTCCTGCGCAAGGGCGACCTGTGGGTCGCGGTGCGGCTGGTGCGGCTCAACGACCCGCAGGAGAACAAGGCGCCGCTGGAACGGCTCGCCCGTACCGTCGCCGGCCGGATGTGAGGCGGCCGGTGCGCGGCCGTCGGCTGCTCGCGGCCGGCGTGGCGGTGCTGCTCGTGGTGACCGGCTGCGGCGGCCCCACGCCGGGCCCGGCCGAAGCGGGCGACGGGGAGCAGCCCCGGTACGGGCAGGCCCCGGCGCCGGGCAAGGACGTCACGCTGCAACCGGACGTGGTGCTGGTCGGTGGCGGCAGCCGGACCGTGCGGTCGGTGAGCCCGGACGGGCTGACCTGGCGGCTCGACCCGGACGCGCGGGACGCCGACCGGCTCGCGCCCGGCCGCGTCATGTTCCTCACCGGACGCGGCGTGGGCCGGGTGCTCGACCTGGCGGAGGACGGCGGCGACCTGGTCGTCACGATCGGGCCGGTCACGCTGACCGAGGTGATCCGGGACGGCACGTTCGGCGGCGACGCCGTCACGCTCGACCGCCCGACCGTCTACGTGGCGGGTGAGCCGTCGTGGACCCGGGAGGTCGCGGCGGCAGGTGGCACGCTCGGCCGCTCCGGTCCGCTCGCCGTCACGCCCGCGCAGCCGCCACCCGCGCCGGGCGGGCAGGCGGGCGCCACCGCCCACGGCTACCGGGTACGGACGTTCTGCTGCGCCGGTGGCGTCGGCACGCACTTCACGTACGACGACGGCGGGCTCCGGCTGGCCGGCACCGTGACACTGACGGTCGGGCGGCCCACCGCGTCGTTCCACCTGGCCATCGGCGCCGGCCGGGTGAACCGGGCCGAACTGGAGATCGGTGGCGGCTTCGGCATCAGGGTGGACTTCACCGCCGGCGTCGACGGCGGGCAGAACCACCGCCGCACGTTCCCGGTCCCGGTCGACATCGCGTTCCCGATCGGGCTGGTCGCCGGCCTGCCGCTGTCGTTCACGGTGAACCAGACGCTCGAGGTGGCCACCGCGTTCGGCGCGCGCCGGGGCACGTTCCGCGGCGCCGGCGAGTACGCGCTCGCGGGCAAGCTCGGGTTCGGCTACGCAGGCGGCCAGGTGGGCTCGCGCGTGACGTAGGGCTTCGCCCGCCGGGTGAGCCTGCTCGACTCGCTCACCGGCGTGCCGGTGGGTGTGATGGGACTGGTCGTCCGGCACGGCGTGCGGTTCACCATGGGGATCAGCGCGTTCCTGTTCACCGCCGGGATCTGGTTCGAGCTGGTCACCTCGTACGGCGCCACGATCGGTTCCGCGCTCGGCGCCCCGTACGCGCTGTGCCGTGGCGTCGGGCTCGGTGTGCGGGCGCGGTTCGGCATCGGCTACCGCATCCTCGAACCCGTCGTCCAGGTGATCAACAAGTTCCTCAGCCTGCTCAGCCCGTCCCGGGCGCCACGGATACCGCCGATAGTGGCGGCGGGCGGGCCGAGCTGGAGCGCCGACGTCTACCGCAACCAGGAGGTGATCCCGCCCGTCTCGATATGCGGACAGCTTCCGGGCTAGGCCGCGCCGACGCTGGGTTCGGGGGCGCGGCTGTGCCACCATCCCGCCATGGACGCCGCACTGGTCGGCCGCGACGCGGTCGTCGAGCGGGTGTGGCGTGCCCTGACCGCCGGTACGCCGGTGCTGCTCGACGGTCCGAGCGGCATCGGCAAGACCGCGCTGTGGCGAGCGGTGGTCGCCCACGCCGGGCGGGCCGGCTGGCGGGTGCTGTCCACCGCGCCCACCGAGGCGGAGACCGCGCTGCCGTACGCGGCACTGGCCGACGTGCTGCGCCCGCTCGCCGACGCCCTGCCGGGGCTGCCCGCGCCGCAACGGGTCGCCGCCGACATGGTGCTGCTGACCGGCGAGCACGACGGCGCGGTGGACGAGCGGGCGGTGGGCGCGGCCACCCGTACGCTGCTCGACGCGGCGGTCACCGGCGCGCCCCGGGTACTGCTCGCGGTCGACGACCCGCAGTGGCTGGACCTGCCGAGCGCCCGGGCGCTGCGGTTCGCGCTGCGCCGGCTGACCCGGTGGCCCGCCGTCCTGGCCACCCACCGCACCGGGGACAGCCCGCCGGTCCCGGTGCCGCTCGGGCTTGACGACGACCCGGCCGGACGGCACCGGCTGCTACGCGCCGACGTACCCCCGCTCCCCCCGCCCGACCTGCACCGCGTCCTGGCGGCCCGGCTCGGCGGCACGCTCAGCCGCCCGCTCACCGACCGGCTGGCCCGCGACGCCGACGGCAACCCACTGCTCGCCATCGAACTGGCCCGGGCGGTGCTGCGGCTGCCCCGCCCGCCCGCGCACGACGAGGACCTCCCCGTACCGTCGTCGTTGCGCCTGCTGCTCGCCGAGACGCTGCGGGCGCTGCCCGGCCCGAGCCGGGACGCGGTGCGGCTGGCCGCGCTGCTGACCGTGCCGACGCCGCGGGACCTGGCGGCGGCGGGCGTGCCGGCCGGGGCGCTGGACGCGGCCGAGGACGCCGGGCTGGTGGTGGTCGCGCCGAGCCGGATCGACTTCGCGCACCCCCGGTACGCGGCGGCGGTGCGCGAGAGCATCCCGCCGGGCGCCCGGCGGCGCCTGCACGCGCTGCTCGCGGCCGCGGTCGCCGACCCCGACGAGCGGGCCCGGCACCTGTCCCGGTGCACCGTCACGCCGGACGCCGCGGTCGCCGCCGACCTGGCCGCCGCGGCGGCCCGGCAGCGGCTGCGCGGCGCGTCAGCGCTCGCCGCCGACTGGTACGACCGGGCGGCCGAGCTGACCCCGCCGGCGGCGACCGCCGACCGGAACCGGCGCCGCCTCGACGCGGTGCAGTGCCGCATCGACAGCGGGGACTACGCGGCGGCCGGCCGGGCCGCCGAGGCGGCGGCCGGCGAGCTGACCGGCGCCGAGCGGGGCGAGGCCCTGCTGTTGCGCGCGCTCGTCGCCTGGTGCGCCGACGACCTGGTCACCGCCGTGCGCGTGGCCGAGCAGGCGCTCGCCGCCGCCGGGCCGGACGGGGACCTGGCCGGGCGCATCCACACCCACCTGACCATGTTCCACGACCAGCCGGAGAGCGCACGCCGGCACGCGCGCGCGGCGATCGCCCGGCTGTCCGACCGGGACGAGCACCGCCCGCTGCTCACCGCCGCGCTGCTGCTGCTGTTCTTCCACGAGGTACGCGCCGGCGGCCCGGCCCCCGTCGACCTGCTGGAACGGGCGCTGGCACTGGAGGCGGGTGAACCGTCCTACCTGGCCGGTTCGGTGCCGGCGATCTGGTGGAAGGCGGTCGACGACCACGACCGGGCGCGGGCCCGGCTGCACCTGATGCTGGACCTGGCGGTGGCGCGCGGCGACGACCCGCTGCGGCACGAGGTGCTCACCCACCTCGGCGAGACGGAACTGCTGGCCGGGCGGTTCGCCGAGGCCGGCACGCACATCGCCGCGGCGCGGGATCTGGGTGAGCAGCTGGGCACCGGGCTGGTGGGCGAGAGCTGGCTGGCCGGCATGCTCGACGCGCACCGGGGACGGCTGGCGCGGGCGGGCGCCGCCGCCGGCGGGTTGCGCCGCGACGACGACCTCGGCGACGCGTGGAGCCGCCGGCTGCACCACCAGCTCACCGGCCTGGTGGCGCTGGCCTCCGGCGAGTGGGCCACCGCCGCGACGGCGTACGGCGCGCTCGCCGCCGACCTGGACGGGTCGGGCATCGCCGAACCGTTGGGGCAGCGCTTCGAACCCGACTGGATCGAGGCGTGCGTGGGCGCCGGTGACCTGGAGACCGCGCACGCCGCGCTGGACCGGCTGGCCCGCCGCCACCGCCGGCTGCCGCGCCCGTGGACGACGCTCGGGCTGGCCCGCAGCCGGGTGCTGCTGGCCGGGGCGACCGGCGCGGACCCGGGCGACGCGCTGGACGCGCTGGCCCAGGCCCGGGCGGCGGTGCCGGAGACGGTGCTGCCGCTGGACCGGGCCCGCTGCCTGCTCGCCGCCGGGCGCGCGTACCGGCGGGTCCGTCGCCGGCGGGAGGCGCGGGCGGCGCTGGACGCGGCGGTGGCCGAGTTCGACGCGCTCGGCGCGTCCGCGTTCGCCGACCGGGCGCGGGCGGAGCTGGGCCGCGTCGGCGCCCGCACCCCGGCACCGACGGCGCTGACCGCGACCGAGGAGCGGGTCGCCCGGCTCGCCGCGCGGGGCCAGACCAACCGGCTCATCGCCGACGCGCTCTACATCAGCCCGAAGACGGTGGAGGCCAACCTGGCCCGGGTCTACCGCAAGCTGGGCATCGCCAGTCGCGCCGAGCTGGGCGCGGCGATGGGCCGCCCGCCGGGCGACTGAGGCGGTCAGGACGCGACGAGCGCGTCCAGGTGCGCGCCGAGCAGTTCCCGGGCACGCCCGGGCGGCATCCGGTCCGGGTAGAGCAGCGTGTGCAACGCGAGCCCGTCGAGCAGGGCGTGCAGCCGGGCGACGGCGTCCTGGTCGGCGGCCGGCTCCCCGGTGACCAGCGTGACGGCGAACTCGGCGGCGCGGCGGATGCCGTCGTCCGCCTCGGCCGTCCGGGCCCGCGCGACCGGGTCGCTCTGGGCGCGCGCGGCGAGCAGCAGCCACACCTCGGCCTCACGGACGCGCTGGCGGTCAAGGGGCAGCAGTTGCTCCAGGATCCGCTGGGCGACCTCACGCGGGCTGCCGGTGCGGTCGCCGGTGGCGATCCGCTCGGCCGCCTCGGCCTGCACGTGCTCCATGGCGAACAGCAGCAGCTCGGTCTGGGTGGCGAAGTAGTGCCGCAGCGCGCTCGGTGACCAGCCGGCCTCGGCGGCGATGCTGCGCACCGTGGCGGCGCCGACGCCGTCGCGGTAGACGACCCGCCACATCGCCCGCGCCAGCTCGGCACGGCGCGCGTCGTGGTCGACGATCTTGGGCACGGGCCCCTCCGGAACCTCGTTGACGGCCGCTGTTACGGTTATCGCACAGCGTACTAAAAAGGGGGGCCGCATGCTCGTCGCAGTGATCGTCGGATGCGAGGTGGCGTTCTGGGTGGTGCTGCTCGCCGGATTGATCGCCCGTTACCCGCTGCGACGGCCCCGCCTCGGCGCCGCCCTGCTGATCGCCGTGCCGGTGGTCGACCTCGTGCTGCTGGCCGCCACGATGATCGACCTGCGCCGGGGCGCGACCGCCACGTTCGCCCACGGCCTCGCCGCCGCGTACCTCGGGTTCTCGGTGGCGTTCGGGCACAGCATGGTGCGCTGGGCCGACCAGCGGTTCGCGCACCGGTTCGCCGGCGGCCCTCCCCCACGCCGGGCACCCCGGTACGGGATGGCGCGGGCCCGGTACGAGTGGCGCGAGTGGGGCAAGGGCATGCTCGGCTGGGCGGTCGCCTGCGCCGTGCTGCTCGCCGGCATAGCCGTGGTCGGCGACACCGACCGCACCGCCGAGCTGTGGGCCTGGGCCGGCCGGCTCACCGTGGTGATGGCCGCCTGGCTGGTGTTCTGGCCGGTCGCCTACACCGTCTTCCCGAAGCGGGCGCCGCGCGACGCGTGACGCTCACCCCTTAGGCGCGGCGGGGCCGGGCGGTCAGATGGCGTCCGGCCAGGCGGCGCGGACCAGTGCGGGCAGCACCTCGCCGGCCGGGCCGCGCAGGTTCACCGCGCAGATCGCGTCCAGCGGCGTCGGCACCGGGTTCACCTGCACCACCGGGACACCGAGGCGGGCCGCGACGAGGGGGATCTCGGCGGCCGGATGGACGAGCGCCGAGGTGCCGACAGTCAGCAGCAGGTCGCACGTGGACGCCGCCTCGACGGCCGCGCTCAGCGCGGCCTCCGGCAGCGCCTCGCCGAACCACACCACCCCGGGACGCACCGGCGCGTCGCAGCCGGCGCAGGCGGGCGGTGTCAGCGGCCCGTCCGGCGGTGCCGGCGCGTGCGGTTCCGGCCCGGCGTGCTGGACCGGCGGGCCGGCGGGTGGCGGCAGGTCGGACGGCAGCGGCGCGGGGCGGGCGCAGGCCGAACAGCGGGGCGCGAACAGGCTGCCGTGCAGGCGTACCGGAGCCGGCACACCACCGCGCTCGTGCAGGTCGTCGACGTTCTGGGTGATCACCACGGTCTTCGGCAGCCGGGCCCGGATCGCGGCCACGGCCAGGTGTCCCGGGTTCGGCCGGGCCCGGCGCACCCCGTGACGGCGTGCCTCGTACCAGCCCCAGACCAGGGCCGGGTCGGTGCGGAACGCGGCGGGGGTCGCCAGCTCCCGCGGGTCGTACCGCTGCCAGAGGCCGGTCTGCGCGTCGCGGAACGTCGGCACACCGCTCTCGGCCGACATGCCGGCGCCGGTGAACACCACCGGACGCCGGGCGGCGGCGAGCAGCCGGCCCGCCTCGGCCAGCTCCGTCCCGCTCACACGTCCACCGTCAGCCGCACGTCGACCCGGTCGCCCAGTTCGATCCCCTCGGCCCGGCGCGCGGCGACGCGCAGCGGCACGACGTAACGGCCGTCCTTGGGCCACAGGGACGTCCGCCAGCCGGTGCCGCCGATGCGCACAGTCACCGGGATCATGCCCCAGCCGTAGGTGACCGACGCGGAGGCGGCCTCGATCGCCGCGCTCTGCTCGTCGGGCACCGTGACGAAGTGGTACGGCGCCGGGCCGCGCCAGAACCACACCTCGCCGCTGAACGCCAGCTCCATCCGGTCAGGATAGGGGCCGGGACCGACGTAACCCGAGCAGCCGCAGCCCGGCCGCCGTCACCCAGGCGAACAACGGGAACACGGCGACACGCTCCATGCCGCCCACCCCGATGCCGGTGTCCACCCGGGACAGGAACAGCACGGTGCCGGCGAGCCCGAGCAGGCCCAGGAGGGCGCTGACCGCCCGCAGCTCGCGCAGCAGCGGCGACCGGCCGAGCGCGGCGGCGAACAACGCCGCGTTGCCGAGCGCGAAGACCAGCAGCGCGCCCAGCACGTGAAAGTTCTCGTCCACGTCCGCCGGATAGGCTCCGGCCAGCACATACCCGAAGCCGGCGGCCACGATCGACACGACGGCGACGGCCGCGGCGCGGCCCGGGCGCAGCGCGCGGTGTGCGAGCGGCGCGCCGAGCGCGAGCAGCAGCCCGGCGCCGACGAACACGGCGTTCATGGCCGGGTGCCACGGCGAGCAGACCGGACGCGGCCGGCTGGTGTCCCACACGCCGCAGGTGACGTTGCCGAGGTCGCTGATGTTGTGCTCAGCCCAGCTGAACCGGGGTTGCTCCCAGGCCAGGCCGACGAGCACGTTGGCGGCCAGGAACGACGCGGTGGCGAGCAGCCAGCAGGCGCCCGCGAGACGGTTTCTCACCCGCCGAGTGCACCGCCTCGGGGCGCCCCGGCGCACGGGGCGTGGCGGGCCGGTTCGGGGTAGGGCCAGACCTACCCGCAGAGCGGGGTCCAGCCGGCTGGGCCGGGGGGTGCGGCCTGGCTAGCGTCGAGCCATGACCGTTGATCAAGGGCTGGCCGGTGCGCTGCGCGGTCGCCGCTACCTGCTGTCCGCGTGGCCGTGGCGGGCCTTCGCGTACGCCGTCACGACGCTGCCCCTGGCCGGCGCGGCGACGATCGGCGCCGCCGTGGTCGCCGCGCCACTGCTGCTGGTGGCCGGCGCGCTGCGGCAGGGCCGGCCGGTCGACACGAGAGCGCTGGCGGTGCTGGCCGTGCTGGCGCTGCTGACGGTGGCGCTGGCCCCGCTGGCCGGTGCGCCGGTGGCGGCGGTGGAGCGGTGGCGCCTCGGCGTGGCCGACGACCGCCCGGTGACCGCGCCGAGGTGGCGTGGGCTCGCTGCCCGCTTCACCACCGCCGCCGGGTGGCGGGAGGCCGCGTACCTGGCCGTGCTGGGGGTGGCGGTGCCGCTGGCGTACGCGATGTTCGGTGTGCTCGTGTTGCTGGACGCGGCGCTGGTGGCCGGTCCGTGGCTGGCCGGCGGCGAGGACCGGATCGTGCTGATCTGGGCGACTGTCGGCTCCCCGGCCGAGGCGGTGCCGTACGCGATCGCCGGCCTGCTCGCGGTCCCGGCCCTGGTCTACCTGGCCGGGCTGCTCGTAGCGGTCCAGGCGGAGGTGGCCCGCCGGCTGCTCGACGACGCGCCCGGCGCGACGGCGCTGCGCGAGGTGGCCCGGTCCCGGGCCCGCCTGGTGAGCGCCTACGAGGCCGAGCGCCGCCGCGTCGAGCGCGACGTGCACGACGGCGTGCAGCCGCGCCTGACCAGCCTCACCCTCCAGCTCGGGCTGGCCCGCCTCGACGTGCCGGACGACTCCCCCGCGGCGGGGCCGCTCGCGGCGGCGCACGAGCAGGCCAAGGAGCTGATGGTGACGTTGCGCGGGATCGTCCAGGGCATCCGCCCGCCGCAGCTCACCGAACTCGGCCTGGCCGCTGCCGTCGGCGACCTGGCCACCCGGTCGGTCGTCCCGGTCACCGTGCACGCCGACCTGACCCGCCCGGTGCCCGGGTTGGTGGAGACCACCGCCTGGTACGTGGTCTCCGAGACGCTCGGCAACGTCGCCCGGCACGCCGGGGCGAGGCGGGCCGAGGTGTGGCTGACCCGCGACGACCGGCGGCTGGTGGTGGAGGTGCGCGACGACGGCCGGGGCGGCGCCGACCCGGCGCGTGGCACCGGCCTGACCGGGCTCGCCGACCGGGTGGCGGCGGTGGACGGGCGGCTGTTGCTCTCCAGCCCGCCCGGTGGGCCTACCCTCGTGCGGGTGGAGCTGCCGTGCCGTCCGTGACCCGGGTCGTCCTGGCCGAGGACGAGGTGCTGCTCCGGGAGGGCCTGGTGGGCCTGCTGACCCGGTTCGGCTTCGCGGTGGACGCCGCCGTCGGCTCCGCCCCGGAACTGCTCGACGCGGTCCGCACGCACCGTCCCGACCTGCTGGTCACCGACATCCGGATGCCGCCGCAACACCGCGACGACGGCCTGCGCGCGGCGGTCGCGCTGCGCGCCGAACGCCCGGACCTCGCCGTGGTGGTGCTCAGCCAGCACGTGCAGAGCGGGTACGCCGCCGCGCTGCTCGACAGCGGCGACGGCAACCGGGTCGGCTACCTGCTCAAGGACCGGGTGGCCGACGTCGCGGAGTTCGCCGCGACACTGCGCCGGGTGGCGGCCGGCGGCACCGCCGTCGACCCGGACGTGGTGCGGCACCTGCTGCGCCGCCCGCGTGACCCGCTCGCCGCGCTGTCGCCGCGCGAGCGGCAGGTGCTGGGGCTGATCGCCGAGGGCCACTCCAACACCGCGATCGCGGCCCGGCTGCACGTCACCGAGGCGGCGGTCGGCAAGCACGTGGGCAACATCCTGGCCAAGCTCGGCCTGCCGCCGGACGAGGACACCAACCGGCGGGTGCTCGCCGTGCTCGCCTACCTGCGCGCGGCGGGCTGACCGGGCGCTACAGGCCCATCGGCACGGGGTCGGCGGCCAGCGCCCGGAAGCGCTCGCGCGGGTCGGGCACCAGCCGCCGCTCGGTGAGGTCGAGCAGGCCGCCGACGCCGCTCACCGAGGCGACCGGGGTGCCGTCGGCGCGGGTGAACTCCTGGCCGATCCGGAACGTCTTGCCCTCGCCCCAGTGGAACTCGCAGGTCACGTCGACCTCGTCGCCGCCGCGCAGCTCACGCAGGTAGCGCACCGTCACCTCCAGCGCGACCGGCCCGACCCCGCCGGCGAGCAGCCGGTCCTGGCCGATGCCGGAGGCGCGCAGGCACTCCCAGCGGGCGTGCTCGGCGTACTGGAGGTAGACCGCCTGGTTGAGGTGGCCCTGGGTGTCGAGTTCGTAGCCGCGCACGGTGACGCGTACCCGGAACGGATCTGCCATGCCGGCAGCCTAACCAGCGGCGTGGCGAAATCGGCGCGCGGTCCGGACAGCGCCGCCCCGGTCAGGCCGGCCAGGCGTGGCCGATCCCGTCGAGCAGCAGCACCACGCCCTCGGTGGCCGCCTCCCGGTCGCGGGAGATCTCCCGGTACTCCGGCGAGGTGGACCAGCGCTCGAAGTCCTCGCGGCTGTCGAACGACAGCAGGACCGCCTTCTGGTGCGGCCAGTCGCCCTCCACCACACGGGGGGCGGTGTCGGCGGCCAGCAGCTTCCCGCCGTAGCGGGCCAGCACCGGCGGGAAGGCGGCGGCATACCTGTCGTAGCGCGCCCGGTCGTGGATGGTGAGCTGTGCGAGGGCGTAGACGGTCACCGGCCCAGGCTACCGACCGCCCGAGGGCTGCGGTGTCGTCCGTCAGGTCGGCCCGGACGCCGTCGCGGCCCCGACGACTCTCCGTTGTGGTCTGGCGAGAACGGTGCTGACCTGCGGATACTGATGACAGGCTCGCGCCCGCCCCGCGCCGGGTGGGGGGAAAGAGGTGGGGCACATGATCGGACACGAGACCCAGCCGCAGGCCGTACCCGGGCCCCGCGGCACTCCGGAGGACCACCCGGCCCCACCCGCCGCGCCGGTTCCCCGCGCGGTGTGGCAGGTCCGCGTGCGGACCAAGCTCGACGACCTGTACGAGCAGCTCACCGCGCTGTCCCAGCGCGACCCCGAGCGGGTATCGGCGCTGCGCGCGCTGCTGTCGCCGGTGGAGGGGGTGCTCGGACGCAGCGGCGTGGTCGAGTGGTTGCGCGGCGGCAAGCTGGAGTACGCGTGGCAGACGATTCATGCCGTGGAGCGGGCCATGGTGGCGCTGCGCACCGGGGACGAGCTGATCGGGCTGCTGCCCGCGTACCGCAGCGCGGCGGCACAGGTCCTGCCGCCGGACGACAAGGTGTTCACCGACCTCGACCCGGTGGCCGGCGGGATGTCCGAGGCGCTGCTGCGCGCCCGGGTGCAGGGGCTGCTGACGCGCTACCACTCCGCCTCCGACGAGTTCCACGAGTCGGCCCGGCGGCTGCGGAACCGGATCCTGGGGCTGTCGGTGTTCGCGCTGGTGGCAGAGGTCCTGATGGTGCTGGTGCAGTGGCGCAGCACCGACGTGCGGCTGCTGGAGGCGCCGGGCGACGCCGGTGGCGTGCCGGCCTGGCGGTTGCTGTCCTTCGTGCTGATCGCCGGGGCGCTCGGCGCGTTCCTCAGCGCGCTTCCGTCGATGATCACCGCACGGTCCGGCGGGCTGCCCTACAAGCTGCCGTTCCAGCAGGGGCTGCTGAAGCTCGCCATCGGCCCGCTGGTGGCGTTGGTCGGGATCATGCTGGTCGTCGGCGGCCTGGTGGAGACCAGCGTGAGCAGCACCGCCGCGCTGCTCGGCCTGGCGATCGTGTTCGGCGCCGGGCAGCAGGCGGTCACCGCGTTCGCCGACCGGCGGGCGGCCGAACTGCTCGGCCCGGCGGCCAGGAGCTGATGCGGCGCGGCGGCAGCCCGGTCTGGGTAGCCTGATCCCATGATCTTCATTACCGCCAAGTTCCGGGTCCGCCCGGAAGACGCCGACAACTGGCCACGGATCGCCGCCGACTTCACCGCCGCGACCCGGGCCGAGCCCGGTTGCCTGTGGTTCGACTGGTCCCGCAGCCTGGACGACCCGACCGAGTACGTGCTGGTCGAGGCGTTCCGCGACGACGAGGCGGGCGCGGCTCACGTGCAGTCGGAGCACTTCCGGGCCGCCCAGCGCATGCTGCCGCCGCACCTGGCCGAGACGCCCCGGATCGTCAACGTGACGGTGCCGCAGCAGGACTGGTCGCGCCTGGGCGAGATGGCAGTGCCCGGCGACGCCTGACCGCTGACGGGACCGGCGCGGGGTCCGTTGTGCCGCCCGCGCGCCGGGTCAGGGGATCGTCAGGCCGTACGCGGCGAGGATCTCCAGGATCGGCTGGTAGTAGCTGGTGCCGCCGCTCACGCAGGTGCCGCTGCCACCGGACAGGACGCCCAGGACGGTGCCGGTCGCGGCCACGTAGAGCGGGCCGCCGCTGTCGCCCGGCTCGGCGCAGATGTTCGTGCGGATGAGCCCGGTGACGCTGCCCTCGGCGTAGTTGACAGTCGCGTTCAGCCCGGTGACCGAGCCGCACCGCACGCCCGTGGTGGCGCCGCTGCGGCAGACCGCCTGCCCGACGTACGCACTGCCGGCGGCGGTGACGGTGACCTGCCCCGGGTGGGTGTAGACAGCGCTCGGGTGGGCGACGGTGCCCGTGTAGCGGACCACCCCGTAGTCGTTGCCGGGGAAGCTGCTGCCGGTCCGGCTGCCCAGCACCGTCGTCCCGGCGCCGTCGGCGTACCAGGTGGCGGCCAGTCGGGTGCAGTGCCCGGCGGTCACGAAGTACCAGGTGGTGCCGCTGCGCACGTTCGCGCCCAGTGAGCAGCGCCCACCGCCGCCGTAGACGGCCTGGCCGCCGGCGATGAGCGGGCGCAGCCGCCCGGGTTCGTGGCGCAGCACCGCGCCGGCCCGGGCGGCGGTCCGGCGCAACACGGCCAGCTCGCGCCCGCGTACCGTGTCGTCGGCGGCGACCGTCAACCGGCCGGTGGCCGGGTCGTGCCCCCAGGCGGTGCCGGGCGTGCGGATCGCGGCGAGCGCTGCGGGCACGGGCGGCGGCGCGGTGCCGGCCCGGGCGGCCGCCGGGGCGCCGGCGAGCAGCACGGTGAGGACGAGTACGACGAGCGCGGGTCGGCGCATCCGGGGACCTCCCCATCGTCTGCGGTCGATTCGTCTAGCATCGTCCCGGTGGCGCGATCGACTCAAGCGGCAGAACCGGCGACCACCGAAACTTCCGGAGCCGCGCCCGGTGGCACCCACACGTCCGGTCACCGCGCCCGCCCGCGGATTCCCCCCGTCCGGCCGGCGCCGCCCGCCGCGATGTCGACGCATCGAGGTGATTAATTTTTCGGAACGCTTCCGGTAGGCTTCGGGCAGAGATTCGCTTCGATCCACTCACGATGTGCGCGGGAGTCACTCCCCTACCTGGCGCGGCCACCGGGCGGCCGCGCGGAGCCGACATCGTGGCGGGCGGTGGCCGAGGCGAGCCGATCCCATTGACAGGCTAGAGAGGCGTTCAGATGGACAAGGTGCTCGCCCGCGGCAGCGGGAGCGCGGCAGCCCGGTCACGCCCGCGAACCGCTGTGGTCGCGATGATGGCGGGGGCCGCGGTGGTCGCCGCCACGATAGCGGCGGCGACAAGTGCCAGCGCCGGCACGACGCTCGGCGCGTCGGCGGCGGAACAGGGCCGCTACTTCGGTACGGCGGTCGCGGTGAACAAGTTGTCCGACGGCACGTACGTCGGCATCCTCAACCGCGAGTTCAACATGGTCACCGCCGAGAACGAGATGAAGTGGGACGCCACCGAGCCGTCCCGCAACCAGTTCAACTACACCAACGGCGACCGGCTCGTCGCGCACGCCCAGGCCAACGGCATGCGGGTCCGCGGACACGCGCTGCTCTGGCACCAGCAGCAGCCCGGGTGGACGGGTAGCCTGTCCGGCAGCGCGCTGCGCGACGCGATGATGAACCACGTCACCCAGGTCGCCACCCACTACCGGGGCAAGATCTACGCCTGGGACGTGGTGAACGAGGCGTTCGACGACGGCAACAACGGTGCCCGCCGCAACTCGAACCTCCAGCAGACCGGCGGCGACTGGATCGAGGCCGCGTTCCGTGCCGCCCGCGCCGCCGACCCGGGCGCCAAGCTCTGCTACAACGACTACAACATCGACAACTGGAACTGGGCCAAGACTCAGGCCGTCTACAACATGGTGCGCGACTTCAAGTCCCGGGGCGTGCCGATCGACTGCGTCGGCCTCCAGTCGCACTTCAACAGCGGGTCGCCGTACCCGAGCAACTACCGCACCACGCTGCAGAACTTCGCCGCGCTCGGCGTCGACGTGCAGATCACCGAGCTGGACATCGAGGGTTCGGGCAGCAGCCAGGCCACCGCCTACGGCAACGTGACCCGGGACTGCCTGGCCGTGGCGCGCTGCAACGGCATCACGGTCTGGGGCATCCGGGACACCGACTCGTGGCGGGCCAGCGGCACCCCCCTGCTGTTCGACGGCAGCGGCAACAAGAAGCAGGCGTACACCGCGGTGCTGAACGCGCTGAACGAGGGCGGCACCCCGCCGCCCACGACCGCGCCGCCGACCAGCACCCCGCCCACGTCGACGCCGCCGACCAGCACGCCGCCGACCAGCGAGCCGCCGACGACTCCCCCGCCGACCGGCGCCTGCACCGCCACGATCACCACCAACCAGTGGCCGGGCGGCTTCGTCACCAACGTGCGGATCACCGCGGGTTCCAGCGGGCTCAACGGGTGGGCCGTGTCGCTCACCGTGCCCTCGGGCTCGGCCGTCACGAACACCTGGAGCGCCCAGGCCAGCGGCACCACCGGTGCGGTGACCTTCCGCAACGTGGACTACAACCGCCAGGTCGGTGCCGGTGGCACCACCGAGTTCGGGTTCCAGGGCACCGGCACGGCGCCCTCCGGCACGCCGGCCTGCGCGGCCGGCTGACCGTCGGCGCGACCCGGCACGGTGCCACCGTGCCGGGTCGCGTCCCCGGCGGTCGCCGCGCGCCGACCGTACAGTGGGGTAGGTCCTGTTCCACCGTTTCGCCCGGAAGGACCACAGTGAACCGACGCATCAGGACCACCCTCGGCGTCGCCCTGGCCGCCACCCTCGTCACCACCGCCGCGCCGGCCCCCGCCGCCGCTGCCCACGACCGCCGTCCCACGGTCATCGCGCTGCCGGACGGCTTCCAGCCGGAGGGCGTCGCCGCCGCCGGCCGGTACGCCTGGTTCGGCTCGCGGGCCACCGGCGAGATCTACCGCGCCGACCTGATCACCGGCGCGGGCCGGCAGGTCAGCCCCGCCACCGGCACCCCGTCGCTCGGCCTGAAGGTCGACCCGCGCGGCCGGCTCTTCGTCGCCGGCGGCACCGCCGGTGACGCCCGGGTGATCGACACCCGCACCGGCGCCGTGCTCGCGAGCTACCAGTTCGCCGAGGCGCCGACGTTCGTCAACGACGTGACGCTCACCCGCGCCGCCGCCTGGTTCACCGATTCGAACCGGCCGGTGCTCTACCGCCTGCCGCTGGGACGCGGCGGCACGCTGCCGCCCGCCGGCGGCTTCACCACGCTCCCGCTGACCGGCGACTTCCAGCAGAGCGGCACCGGCGTCAACCTCAACGGCATCGTGCCCACCCCGGACGGGCGGGCGCTGATCGTCGTGCAGTCGAACACCGGCACGCTGTTCCGGGTGGACCCGGCCACCGGCGTCACCACCACGGTCGACGTACCCGGCAGCACCTTCGTCAACGGTGACGGCCTGCTGCTGCTCGGCCGCACGCTGTACGTGGTGCAGAATTTCCTCAACCAGGTCGCCGTGGTCGACCTGAACCGCTCCGGCTCGGCCGGCGTGGCGCGCGGCGTCATCACCGACCCGGGCTTCGACGTGCCGACCACGGTGGCCGCCGCGCTCGGCCGGCTCTACCTGCCGAACGGCCGGTTCACCACCCCGCCGACGCCGACCACCCCGTACACGGTAGTCGCTGTCGACCCGCGTTGAGCCACGCCGGCCGCCACCCCTACCGGTGGCGGCCGGCCGGCTCACTCCTCGATCTCCGGCCCGAGTAGGCGGATCTCCTCGATGTCGATGGCGGCCTGGAGCTGCCGCAGCACCGCGTCGTCGATCTGGTTGGAGTTGCGCAGCCGGGTGACCTCCTGCCGCTTGTGGTCGAGCACCCGCAGCCGCAGCTGCCGGGCCAGCTCCCGCTCCCCCTGAGCGTCCTCGCCGGGTGGATCGCGGACGGCGGCCAGGTGCTCCTCGTAGTCGGCCCGCAGCCGGTCCACCGTGTCCGGCGCGGCGCCCACCTCGCCGGCGGCCCGGGGCAGCGCCTCCAGCGCGGCCTCGGTGGCCCGGATCCGGGCCCAGCGCACCTCCTCGTCTCGTTCCCGGTCGCCGGTCAGGCCCGCCCAGGTGACCACGGCGGGCAGCGTGGTGCCCTGCACCAGCATGATCAGCACGATCACCACGACGGTGACGAAGATGATCAGGTCACGCTCGTGCACCGGGCTCCCGTCGTGCATGGTGACCGGCACGGCGAGCGCCGCGGCGAGCGAGACGGCGCCGCGGAAGCCGGCCCAGCCCGCGGCGGTGCGCATCCGGCCGTCGAAGTGCCGCGCCCGGCTCGACCCCCGCCGGTCCACCCGTTGCAGCACCGACACCGACAGGTGCACCCAGGCCAGCCGGATCACCACCACGACCACCGCGACGAGGGCCGCGATGCCGAGCGACGCGGCCGGCGAGTGGCTGGTGATGCCGCGCAGCGAGCGCGGCACCTGCGTGCCGAGCAGCACGAACAGGCCGCCGTTGACCATGAAGGTGGCCAGGTCCCAGAACGCGAACGCGGTGATCCGGGAGCGGGCCCGGATCACCCGGGGCGCGGCGTAGGACAGCAGCAGCCCGGACACCACCACCGCGAGCACACCGCTGGCGTGCACCGCGTCGGCGAGCAGGAACGCGACGAACGGGGTGAGGATGCTCAGCCCGCCCTCGCGCATCGGATCGTCGACGTGCTTGCGGATCAGCACCACCACCGCGCCGACGAGCAGGCCGGCGGCCACCCCGCCGGCCGACTTGCCGACGAACTCGCCGGTGAGCGTCAACGCGCCCGGCACCGTACCGCCCGCGATCACGCCGACCGCGACGGCGAACAGCACGAGCGCCGTACCGTCGTTCACCAGGCTCTCCGCGCGCAGCGTGGTGAGGATGCCGCGCGGCATCCGCTTGGCCAGGCCGGCCACGGCGGCGGCGTCGGTCGGGGCCAGGACCGCGCCGAGCACCCAGGCGGCGGCCGGCCGCACGCCGAGGGCCTGCGCGGTGTACGCGACGGCGGCCATCGTGACGATCACCAGCACCACGGCGAGCCCGACGATCACGGTGAGGTTGGCGCGGATCTCGCGCAGGCTGACGACCAGGCTCTCCCGGTAGAGGATCGCCGGGAGGAACAGCACCAGCACGACCTCGGGTTCGAGGATCAGGTGGTCGAACGGCGGCAGCAGGCCGATCAGCGCGCCGATGGCGATCAGCAGGACCGGCGGCGCGACGCTGTACCGCCCGCCGATGGTGGTGCCGACGAGGACCGTGGCGCCCAGCACGGTGATCAGCACGAGTGCTTCCACGCCGTACCCCCGTCACCGTCCGCCGGTCCCACCGTGCCCCACGGCGGCGGCCCGGCGGGACGGAATCGGTGATCGCTACTCGAAGCGGGCCGGGTCGCCGGCGCCCCGGCGCAGGATCTCCGGCTCCGGTCCGGACAGGTCGACGACGGTGGTCGGCTCCAGCCCGCAGTCACCGGCGTCGACCACGGCGTCCACGAGGTGGTCGAGCCGATCCTTGATCTCCCAGCCCTGGGTCATCGGCTCCTCCTCGCCGGGCAGCAGCAGCGTGCTGGTCAGCAGCGGCTCGCCGAGTTCGGCCAGCAGCGCCTGGGTCACCGCGTGCCGGGGCACACGCGCGCCGACCACCCGCCGCCGCGGGTCCTGCAACCGGCGCGGCACCTCGGCGGTGGCCGGCAGCAGGAACGTGTAGCTGCCCGGGATGACGGACTTCACCTGCCGGAAGACCGCGTTGCTGAGCTTGACGAACTGGCCGAGCTGGGAGAAGTCGGCGCACATCAGCGTGAACGGGTGCCTGTCGTCGAGCCGCCGGATCTCCCGGATCCGCTCCACGCCGTCGCGGTTGCCGATCCGGCAGCCGAGCGCGTAGCAGGAGTCGGTCGGGTAGGCGATCACCCCGTCGGCGCGCAGCAGGTCCACCACCTGCCGGATCACGCGGGGCTGGGGGTTGTCCGGATGCAGGTCGTAGTACCTCGCCACGCCGGTCAGCCTATGTCCGCGCCCGGGCGGGCGCAGGTTTGGCCCGGGCGGTTTCCGGAAACAGGTGGGGGCCGTTCACGACAGGGGGACCGAATCATGTCCGAAGCCAGCACAGACCGCGTCGCCGACCGCCCCGCGGAGGTGACCGATCCGCTGCTGTGGGACCTGGCCGCCGCGGTGGCCGACGCGCACCAGCCGGACGACGAGCGCGCCTGCGCCAGCCCGAGCTGCGCCGGGGCGGCGTGGCCGTGCGCCGCGTGGGACAACGCGCAGGCGGGGCTGAGCGCCGCCCGGACGCCGCGGCAGCCCGCCGCGCCCCGCCAGCCCGCCTCGTCGCGTCCCGTCGTCACCGGGCAGCCGGGCGCCGACCGGCCCGGTGCCGGCGGTACGCCGGGCACCGTCGCGGCGCGCAGCCTCACCGCCACCGCAGCCTGACTCAGGGTAGACGCGGGCGTCCCTCACGCCGCCCCCGGCCGCCTGGGCCGGGGGCGGCGCTCTGGCGCGTGTCGGTACTGGTCAGAGCGCTTCCGACGAGGACCGGCGGATCGGTCCCAAACGCCGGAGAGCGCTCTCTTTGGTAACAAGACATTGACGGATCCGTAACCCGAACCTTAATGTCGCATCTCAAGAGAGCGCTCTCACGGCACCGGACCACCACCCCGAACCCCCGCCTTCTCCTCGTGAAGGGGACCTCCATGACCCTCCTGCGGGACTTCTCCCCCGACCCCGTGCCCCCGACCGCGACCGGCCCGTCCCCGGCCCGCCGACGCGGCCTGCGGGCCACCGCCCTCGTCGCCGCCGCAGTGCTCGCCGCCGGCCTGCTCGGCGTCGTGGTCGCCGGTGGCGGCACCGCCACCGCCGGCGCCGTCGGCGCGGGCAGTTACACCGAGACGCGACCGGCCGGCGCCCTGCTGCCGAAGGGCTGCGGCGCGATCAGCACCAACCCGAGGACGTACGCCACCGCCGACGCGCCGGCCGGCGCGATCCCCACGAACGACTGGTGGTCCTCGCTGATCTGGAAGCGCAACAACTGCACGGGCAGCGAGGTCCTGCACGCCCACCCGCTGGCCTACAAGGCGGAGAACAACGGGCTCGGACTGTCGTACACCACCACGCCCGCGATCAGCGGCACCGCGACCGGCGTCGGTGAGTTCCACTACCCGTACACCGAGGACGTCCGCGTCGGGCTGGCCGGGCTGACCGCGCCGGTGGTGAGGGCCGCCGACTGGACCGACTGGACGGTCACGGCCGACTGGAGCGACGGCAGCCGCACCATGCGCGCCACCATCGGCCACGGCCTGCCGTTCAGCTACTACACGGTCAACGGCGGCACCGCGCAGCTCACCACCGCCGGGACACCCACCGTCTGGCGCAACTCCGGCGCCACCATCGGCTTCACCGTCCGCGACCACGACTACGTCGCGTACGCCCCGAGCGGCGCGACCTGGACCGTCAGCGGCACCGGCATCAGCTCGACGCTGGCCGGCAAGGGGTACTTCTCCGTCGCGGTGCTGCCCGGCGGCGGCGACCGGGCCGCTCTCGCCGACACCTACGGCCGGTACGCCCACGCCCACGTCACCGGCACCCGGATGAGCTACGCGTACGACCCGTCCGCCGGCACGGTACGCACCACGTACGCGTTCACCACCACGCCCCGCGAGGGCAGCGAGGCGAAGACCGTTGTCTCGCTCTACCCGCACCAGTGGCGCAGCCTCACCGGCGCCACCCCGATCGGTCAGACGTACGTCTCGGCGCGCGGCGCCATGCGGGTGCTCACCGGCGTGCCGTCGTTCACCACCACCATGCGCTTCACCGGCGTGCTGCCCGAGGTGCCCGCCGTGGGCGACTCCAGCGGCGCGGACCTGTCCACCGTCACCGGCTACCTGAACGCCGAGCAGGGCAACCCGGAGGGTGTCAGCGGCACCGACACCTACTGGGCCGGCAAGGGGCTCGGCCGGGCCGCCCGGCTCGCCGAGATCGCCGACCAGCTCGGGCAGACGTCGGTCCGCGACGCGGCGCTGAACGCGATGCGGAACCGGCTGACCAACTGGCTCACCGCCGGCTCCGGCGAGAGCGGCCAGCTGTTCTACTACGACCGCAACTGGGGCACGCTGATCGGCTACCCCGCGTCGTACGGCTCCGACGAGGACCTCAACGACCACCACTTCCACTACGGCTACTTCATCGCCGCCGCCGCCACGCTCGCCAAGTTCGACCCGGGCTGGGCCGACGACAGCCGCTACGGCGGCATGGTCGACCTGCTCATCCGCGACGCCAACAACTACGACCGCTCCGACAGCCGCTTCCCCTACCTGCGGGACTTCGACATCTACGCCGGGCACGACTGGGCCTCCGGGCTGGCGCCGTTCTTCGCCGGCAACAACCAGGAGTCCTCGTCGGAGGGGATGAACTTCGCCAACGCGCTGATCCAGTGGGGCCAGGCCACCGGCGACACCGCCGTCCGCGACGCCGGGGTCTACCTGTGGACCACCCAGTCCGCGGCGATCTCCGAGTACTGGTTCGACGTGTACGACCAGAACTTCCCGGCCGCGTTCGGGCACAGGACGGTCGGCATGGTGTGGGGCGACGGCGGATCGTACTCGACCTGGTTCTCCGCCGCGCCGGAGATGATCCAGGGCATCAACATGCTGCCGATCACCGGCGGCCACCTCTACCTGGGCGACTTCCCGGAGTACGTCAAGGCCAACTACGCCGAGCTGGTCACCAACAAGGGCGGCCCGCCGACCGTGTGGCAGGACATCGTCTGGGAGTTCCTGGCCCTCGGCGACGGCGAGCAGGCACTGCGCAACTTCCGCGCGAACAGCGGATTCACCAGCGAGGAGGGCGAGAGCAAGGCGCACACGTTCCACTGGATCCGCAACCTGGCCGCGCTCGGCACCGTGGACACCACAGTCACCGCGAACCACCCGCTGGCGAAGGTGTTCGTCAAGAACGGCGCCCGCACCTACGTGGCGTCGAACATCACCGCCCGGCCGCTCACCGTCACGTTCTCCAACGGCGTCACGCTCGCCGTGCCGGCCGGGAAGACCGCTACCTCCGGTGCGTACACGTGGAGCGGCGGCAACGCCACCGGCGGCGGTACGGTGCCGACCGGTCCCCCGTCCACGGCGACGCCCACCGCGTCCCCGACCAGCGCGAGCCCGACGCCGAAGCCGACCACCGCCAGCCCCAGCCCGACCAGCGGCACCCCGCTGAAGCCGGTCCGCTACCTGCGCTCCGGCGGCGGACTGGACGGCACCGCCGGCACGAGCGGCACGGTGAGCGTGGCGGCGGCGAACGGCAACTCCGACGGCACGCCGAGAAACCCGCAGGTGTTCACCGCCACCGGGCTGACCGGCACGTACACCGGCGGGGCGACCGCCTTCGACCTGGCCGTCGACGCGGGTACCGCGGTCGGCAACGGCGTCCAGATCCGGGTCTCCTACGACCTGACCGGCAACGGCAGCGTCGAGCGGGTGGAGACCTACCGCTATTTCGCCACCGACCCGATCCCGGGCGCGGAGCGCTACCGGCAGACCCAGGGCCTGCTCTCGGCGAGCGGCACGCTCGGCAACCTGTCCGGCGGCATGGTACGCGTCGAGGTGTGGAACGCCATCGGCGGCGCACCCACGATCCTCGGCGTCGGCAACAGCTCCACGGTCACGCTGCCGTACGGCTCCTGACGTACGGCACCGGCGCCCCGGCCCTCGCGGCCGGGGCGCCGGCGTGGCGCCCAGCCCGCACAGCCGCTCGACCTCGGCCGCGACGTCGTCGGTCTCGATGTCGAGGTGGTAGCGGGGCGCGTCGTCGACCGGCTGGACGGCGGTGACCAGCCCCGGCACCACGTCGGCCAGGCCGGTGAACTCCGGTTCGGCCGGCTCGATCGACGCATCGCCCGAGCCTAGCCACGACCGCCGGCAGCGGCAGCCCGGTGAGGTCAGGCGGTCACGTGCGCGCTGTCGCCCGCCGTCGCGGCGAACGACGTGCCGCTGACCATCCGGGCCGCGTCGGAGGCGAGGAACACCACCAGCGGCGCGACGTCCTCCGGCTCCACCCACGGCACGCCCAGCGGCGTCTTCGCCCGCAGGGCGGCCACCGCCTCCCGCTCCACCTCGGCCAGGTCGCCCGACGGCGACTTCCCCGCCTCGACGAGCGCCTGCACGTAGCGGTCCCGGTGCCGGGTCAGCGCGGTGTCGACGAGGCCCGGGATCACCGCGTTCACCGTCACGCCGTGCGGCCCGAGTTCCGGCGCGGCCGACTTGACCAGCCCGATCAACCCCCACTTGGACGCCGAGTACGCGGACCCGTTCGTGGTGCCGTGCTGCCCCTGCGTGGACGACGTGACCACGATCCGGCCGCCGCCGCGCCGTACCAGCAGCGGCGCGAAGACCCGCAGCACGTTGGCGGCGCCGGTGAGGTTCACGTCGATCTGGTCGTGCCAGTGCTGGTCGGTCATCTCCAGCAGCGGCGCGAACGCCTGGATGCCGGCGTTGGCGAACAGCACGTCCACGCCGCCGTGTTCCCGTTCCACCGCCTCGGCCACCGCGCGTACCGCCCCGATGTCCCGCTGGTCGGCGACGTGCGCCGACCAGCGGGCACCGGCCGCGGTGACCCGCCGGCCGGTCTCGGCCAGGTCGTCCGGGGTGGCGGGCGGGAGGTCCAGGATCGGGCTGACCGGCCCGGCGACGTCCATCCCGGCGACGTCCGCGCCCGCCTGCGCCAGCGCCACCGCCGCGGCCCGGCCGATCCCCCGCGCCGCGCCGGTGGCCACGGCGACCCGCCCCGACAACATCCCGGCCGACATCGTTCCCCCTTCGCGGGCGCCGTCCGTGACGCCCCCTTCGCACGGTATGCCCGTCGGGCCGCCCCGTGCCGGGGTTCACCAGGTCAGGCGCCGAGCCGCGCCCGCAGCCACGCCGGGTCGGGATTGACCACGGCCCCGTCCGGCAGCACCACGGTCGGGACCGTCTCGTCGCCGCCGGTCACCGCCCGGGCGGCGGCGGCCTCCGGGTCGCGCCAGATGTCCACCCAGTACGCGCGCCGGGCCCGCCCGCCCAGCCGCAGGCGCAGACGCAGGCAGTACGTGCAGCCGGGCCGCCAGTAGATCACCGGCCGGCCGTCGTCGGCGCTGCGCCGCCGCGCCTGCGCCGAGGTCAGCGAACGGGGAAACGCCAGCGGCGAGAAGAGCGCCGCCAGCGCGGCGAACGCCAGGAACCCCACCGTCGCCGACACCGGCGTGTCCTGACCGGCGGCCACCGCCACACCGACGAGCATCAGAGCGGCGAGCCGCCAGCTGCGCGTCACGCGGTCACCTCGGCCAGCAGCTCCAGCAGGTGCCGGTACGGCTGCCCGGTGGCCCGCGCCAGCCCGATCTCACAGGTGCGGTTCACCGAGGCGTACCCGTCGAAGGGGCGGTCGGCCACGGCGGCGGCCTCGGCCCGGGTGGCCGACGCGGTCAGCTCCGGATGCAGCAGTCCCCGGTCACCGGCGAAGCCGCAGCACTGCCAGCCCTCCGGGACCACCACCTCGTCGGCGACCGCGCGAGCCACGGTCAACAGCGCGTCGTCCAGGCCGAGCCGGACCGACGAGCAGGTCGGGTGCAGCGCGAGCGAGCCGATCCGGCGGCGCACCGTCAGCCGGGGCAGCAGCTCACCGGCGGTGTACGCGACCGCGTCGACCACCCGCAGGTCCCCGGCGCCGTCGAGCAGCCGCTCGAAGCCCTCGGTGCAGGACGCGGCGTCGCTGACCACCGGCAGCGTGCCGTCGCGGCTCGCCGCGCGCAGCACCGGCGGGACACGGTCGCGCACCGCCCGGTAGCCCTCGACCAGGCCCTTCGACGACCACGGGGTGCCGCAGCACAGGTCGCCGACTCCGTCCGGCACGAGCAGGCGTACGCCGGCCCGCTCGGCGAGCGTGAGCAGCGCGGCGGCGACGCCGGTGCCGCCCTGCGCCGGGGCGAACAGCGTGCCCAGGCAGGACGGGACGAACACGGCGTCCGGGTCGTCGGCCGGGTGCGGGCGGCGCGCGGTGCCGCCCCGGGGCAGGTCCCGCTGCCACAGTGGCACCCGGTCGGCGCCGAGGACCGCGCGTGCCGCCCGGGTGGCGGCCTCGGGCAGCGCGGAGGGGAGCGCCCCGGCCAGGTCGAGTCCGCGCGCCATGCTCCGGGTGGTGGCACCCCAGCGCCGGGCCGCGCCGCGCCACGCGGTCCCCGCCGCCCGGCCGTGTTCCTCCGCCCGCAGCCGTTTCACCAGGTCACCGGTGTTGATCAGCACTGGGCAGGCGGTGGCGCACATGCCGTCGACGGCGCAGGTCTGCACCGCGTCGTAGTCGTACGCGCCGGTCAGCTCCCGGACCAGCGCGGCGTCACCGGCGGCCCGCGCGGCGGCGATCTCCCGGCGCAGCACGATGCGCTGCCGGGGCGTGGTGGTGAGGTCGCGGCTGGGGCAGACCGGCTCGCAGTAGCCGCACTCGACGCATCGGTCCACCTCCTCCTCCACCGTCGGCACGGTCTTGAGGTGCCGCATGTGGATCTCCGGGTCGTCGCTGAGCAGCACACCCGGATTGAGCACGCCGTGCGGGTCGCAGAGCGTCTTCAGCTCGCGCATCACCTCGTACAGCTCGTCGCCGAACTGGCGGCGCACGTACGGGGCCATCACCCGGCCGGTGCCGTGCTCGGCCTTCAGCGTGCCGCCGTGGCCGAGCACCAGGTCGACCATCTCCTCGGTGAAGTCGGCGTACCGCGCCGGGGCCAGCCCGCCGTCGAAGCGCTCGTTGAGCATGAAGTGCAGGTTGCCGTCCTTGGCGTGGCCGAAGATGACGCTGTCGGCGTACCGGTGGCGCTCGAACAGCTCGGCCAGCGACGCGCAGGTGCCGGCCAGTGCCTCGACCGGGACGGCGATGTCCTCCAGCAGCGCTGTGGTGCCGGACGGGCGGGCGCCGGCCACCGCCGCGTACAGGCCCTTGCGGATGTGCCACAGCGCGGCGCGGGCGGCCGGTTCGCCGCTGAGCCGGGCCGGGGCACTGAGCGGCAGGCCGGCGAGCACCGGCCCGGCGTCGGCGACCCGGTCGGCGAGCGCCGCCGGGTCGGACTCCTGCCACTCGGCGAGCAGCGCGGCGTGCCCGCGCACGGCCAGGCCACGCAGCGCGGCGTCCGCCTTCGGGTCGCGCTGGGCGACACCCAGGGCGGCGGCGTCGAGCAGCTCGATCGCCGCCGGCCCGGCGGCCACCAGCGCCGGCATGGCGGCCATCGCCGCGCCCAGGGTTTCGAAGACCAGCAGGCCGGTCGCGGCGTGCCGGTGCACGGGTACGGTGCGGAACGTCGCCGAGGCGACGAACGCGAGCGTGCCCTCGCTGCCCACCACGAGCCGGGTGAGCAGGTCCGCCGGGTCGTCGTGGTCGAGGAACGCGTTCACGCCGTACCCCATGGTGTTCTTCATGGCGTACTGGGCGCGGATGCGGCGCACCGAGTCGGGATTGCCGCGTACCCGGTCGCGCAGGCGCAGCAGCCCGGCGTGCAGGTCCGGTTCGGCGGCGCACAGCCGGGCGTCGGCGTCGGGAGCGCCGGTGTCCAGCACGGTGCCGCTGGGCAGGGCGAGGACCAGCGAGTCCAGCGTCCGGTACGTGTTGAACTCGGTGCCGCAGGTCATGCCACTGGAGTTGTTGGCGACCACGCCGCCGACCGTGCAGGCGGACTCGCTGGCCGGGTCGGGGCCGAGCTTGCGGCCGTACGGCGCGAGGCGCGCGTTCACCTGCCGCAGCACCACTCCCGGCTGCACCCGGACCCGCCGCCCGTCGTCGAGCACCGTCAGGTCGCGGAAGTGCCGCCGCACGTCGACGAGCAGCCGGTCGGTGACGGCCTGGCCGCTGAGGCTGGTGCCGCCGGAGCGGAACGTGAGCGGGGTGCCGGTGCGGGCGCCGTACGCCAGCAGCGCGGCGACCTGGCCGGCGTCGTGCGGCGTGACCACAGCGCCGGGGTGCAGCAGGTAGTGCGAGGCGTCGTGGGCCATCCGCAGCCGGTCAGCGGCCCGGGTCGCCACGCCGCCGGGCACGACCGCTTCCAGTCCGGCCCGCGCGGACGCGCTCAGCTCCGTCATGATCACCGCACCTCCCCGGCTCACAGTAGTCGCGGTTCAGTCCGCGATGATCCGGTCCAGCATCCGCCGCTGGAACGCGCGGGCAGCAGGGCCGGACGGCGGCGGGCCGCCCCGGCGGGCCTCGATCGCGGCGTGGATCAGCACGGCGTCCGGGTCGTCGGCGGCCACCCGCAGCCCGGCGTCGACCTTGCTCAGCCAGACGCCGTCGCGGTGGCGCACCAACGCCCGGCAGGCGCCGAGCACCGCGTCCTCCGTGCCGGGGGCCGGTTCGTCGCCGGGCGGTGTGGGCAGCGCCAGCCACCAGCGCAGCGCGTCGGCAAGCAGCGCCCGCAGCGCCTGCGGCGGCGGGTCGGCGAACACGTCGGCGGCGGGCGGGCCGAGCAGCGCCAGGCCGGACTGGCGCAGGATGCCGCGGTCCAGCGCGTACCAGAACCGCCCGTCGGCGGCGGGCCGGTCCGCCGGGTCGTACGTGGCCCGGAACGGCATCGTCGCGCCGGTGTTCAGCTCGACCTCGAAGCCCGGCTCGGAGGTGCCGGAGGCGGCCACGTCACGGCGGTAGACCACCAGTTCCAGGCCGCGCGCCGGGCAGGGCAGCGACTCGTGCCGCAGCCGGTCCACGAGCAGGCGCTTGTCCGGCTCCGGCATCGGCCCGGCGGCCACCAGCGCCACGTCCACGTCGCTGCGTCCCGGCTGGTACGCGCCCAGCCCGACCGACCCGGCCGCGTACGCGCCGACCAGGTCCTCACCGAGCACGTCCCGGGAGCGGCGGACCACTTCGGCCAGGTAGTCGCGGATGTCGTCGCGCATTCCGGCATCCTGCCCCGGCCCGGGCGCGGTCAGTCCGCCGGGTCGGGGCAGCACACCGTCAGCGCGCCCGGGACCACCTTGACCTTGAGCCGTTTCGCCTTGCCCCGGGCGCCGCCGTCCAGCTCGTACGTCTTCGGCGCGTCGAACCGCACGGTGATCTTGCGACCCCGGGTGATCCGGACGAACGGCGACTCCTCGGAGCGCCCGGCGGCCATCCGGCCCAGCGTGCGCGCCCAGTCCACAGCGCCGCTGGCGGTGGCCACGCCGACCTCCAGCGCCCCGTCGTCGGGGCGGGCGTCGTCGAAGGCCGGGATGCCGCCGGTGATGGTGCCGACGTTGCCGAACAGCACGCAGCTCGCCTCGTCGTCGAACCAGTCCGCGCCGTCGACCCGGACGCGGGTGCGTACGCACTCGCCGCGCACGTGCCGCAGCCCGGTCCAGACGTACGCGATCCGGCCGAACCGGCCCTTGAGCTGCCGGTCGGCGTCGCGGATCAGGTCGCCGTCGAAGCCGGCGCCGGCCATCACCGCGAAGTGCTCGCCGTTGATCCGGCCGAGGTCCAGCTCGCGGCGGCGGCCGTGCAGCGCGATGCGGACCGCCTCGGGCAGGTCGACCGGGATGCCGAGGTTGACAGCGAACAGGTTGGCGGTGCCGGCGGGCAGGATGCCCATCGGCACGCCGCTGCCGGCGAGCGCGTCGGCGCACCGCTGCACCATGCCGTCGCCGCCCCACACGAGCACCAGATCGGCGCCCGCGTCCAGCGCCGCGCGGACCCGCTTGGGCGCCTTGCGGCTCTTCGGCACCTCGTACCAGAGCAGTTTCCCGACGCCGGCGCCGACGAGGCGGGAGCGCAGTTCGTCGAGGCCGCCGCCGAACGTCTTCTTCCGGTGGGCGACGACAGCGACCACACCGGCCGGGGGCGCGGCGGGGGCGGGGGCGGTGTCCGGGCGTTCGGCCGTGCGCGTGTTCATGGCCCCGCTGGTACCCGGACCGCCGGTTTCCCACGCCTGCGCCCGGCGCGACGCGCCCGGCGCCCCGGCGGCGGCGTTCCTGTGCCCGGGCCCTCACGTTCGGTACAGTGCGGGACGTCGATCCGTGCCGCCGGGCGCGGCTCCGAAGGGTGCGGAATGTCGGGACGGACCGGTCGGGTGGCGCGCTACACGCTGCGCCTCGGTCTGCTGCTCTGCGGCGTGGCCGTCGCCTGGGGCGCCCAGGGGGTCGCCTCCGGTCCGGAGGCGCTCGCCGCCGACCGGCAGCCGTCCGGCCCGCTCACCGCCACCGCCCTCACCCACATGCCCGAGGTGGTGACCGATGCGACTGATCCGGCCGGTCCGGTCGCCTCCCCGGCACCGGCTCCCGCGCGGGCGCACGCCACGACCGGTCCCGTCGTGCCGCTACGGCACGAGCGGGTCACCCACGGCGGCGGCGGGGTGCACAGCGAGGCCGCCGACGCGGACGCGAACCGCTGGCGGCTGCCGACACCGACCCACCGGTACGCGCGGCCGGGGGCCGAACCACTACCGCCGTCGCGCACGTCGCGCCCCGACACCAGGCCCGCCTGAGCGGGCTGTCCACCGGCACCGTCTCCGGCCCGGAGCGGTGCGCGTCCCCGCCCGACTGCCGCCCGTCGCGGCCGCGCCGTCGACTGTCGTCCGGCGCCCGCAACCGACCCCACCCGACCACCCCTGGAAACAGGAGTCCGTCCATGAGCACAGCCCTGCCCGTCGTCCGCGCCCGCTGGTGCGACATCGGCCGGATCGCCGATCTCGTCGCCGAGGCCCTCGCGCCCACCGCCCTGGCCGCCTGGCTCGTCCCCGACACGTCGCGCCGCCTGCCGGTCCTCGCCGCCGTGGCGCGGATCTGGACCGAACACGCGTTGCTGTTCGGCGACGCGTTCCTGCTGCCCGACGGCAGCGCCGCCAGCGTGTGGTTCCACCGCTACCGGCCGATCCCCGCCCCCCACCGGTACGCCGACCGGCTCGCCGGCGCCGCCGGGCCGGACGAGGACCGGTTCCGCCGCCTCGGTGACGGGCTGGCGGCACGCCGGCCGGCGGAGGCGCACAACCACCTGGCACTGCTGGCCGCGCCCCGGGGCGGCGCGACGCAGGCGTTGACCGCGGCGCAGCGCCGGATGGACACGTTGAGCCTGCCCACGTACGCGCACCCGTGCGCCGGGCAGCAGGAGGAGCTGCTGCGGCGGCTCGGGTACGCCGAACGGGAGACCTTCGCCGCCCCGGACGGCACACGGGTGTGGTCGTTGTGGCGGCCGGCGCCGTTCCACGCGGGCGGCAACGACAGGTGGCGGACCCGCCGGGCCGACCGCCGGGAACGCGAGGACCGGATCCCCGGCCGGCCGGCGCGCTGACGGCCGTTCCCTCCACCGGGGCGGCGGCACTCCGCACCGGCCCGGCCCCGCGCCACACCGGCAGCCGTCGTCGGCCGGTGCGGTCGGCGCGGCTCGGTTAGCCTGCGAGCCGGGCACGACTCAGCCGAGCAGTCGGAGGTATCGCGTGCGGAACAGCGGATCCACGCCGGAACCGGGCGGCACTGCCCCGGCGCGTCCCCGGCGCAGGCGGCGGCGTCTGCTCGCCGTCCTCGCGGTCACCACGCTGCTGGCCGGCTGCGGTCTGGTCGCCGGCGGCTACTACTTCGACAGCGTGCCGACGCCGAGCGATCTGACGCTGCCCGAGTCCACCACCGTCTACTACGCCGACGGGCGCACGCCGATGGCGAAGCTGGGCGCACAGAACCGCACCATCGTGCCGTACGACCAGATGAACGACTCGGCGAAGCAGGCGATCGTGGCGGCCGAGGACCGCACCTTCTGGACGAACCAGGGCATCGACGTCAAGGGCGTGCTGCGCGCGGCCTGGGCCAACGTCAGCGGCGGGCAGCGGCAGGGCGCGTCCACCCTCACCCAGCAGTACGCCCGCATCGCCGCCGACCTGCGCGGGGTCACCTACTCGCGGAAGCTGCGCGAGGCGGTGATCGCGTGGAAGCTCGACGACGCGTACTCCAAGGAGGAGATCCTCGGTTTCTACCTGAACACCGTGCCGTTCGGCCGGGGCGCGTACGGCATCGAGGCGGCCGCGCAGACGTACTTCGGCAAGACGGTGCGCCGGGACGCGCCCGCCGCCCGGCAGCTCACGCCCGCCGAGGCGATGGTGCTCTGCGCGATGGTGAAGCAGCCGGAGGCGGACCCGGCCGACCCGGAGGGCTCGCCCGGCTACGACCCGCGCCGCAACGCGCTGGCCCGGCAGAACTCGATCGACAGGTGGAACTACATCCGCGACGGCATGGTCAAGCTCGGCTACCTGACGCCGCAGCAGGCGGCGGATCTCGCGTACCCGGACATGGTCCGGCCGATCGACAAGGACGCGGGCCGGTCCGACCTGGACCGGCCGACCGGTTTGGTGGTCAACCACGTGCTGGCCGAGCTGCGTGAGACCGAGCCGTTCCGCGGCAAGCCCGACGAGGTGATCCGCGACGGCGGTTACCGGATCGTCACCACCATCGACAAGCGCGTGCAGGACGCGGCCGAGGCGGCGGCGGACATCCGGCGGGACACCGCGCCCCGGGCGGTGCGCGGCCAGCCGCGCAACTGGCAGGCGGCGCTGGTGGCGGTGGAGCCGGGGACCGGCCGGGTGCTCGGCTACTACGGCGGCGACAAGGGCTCGGGCGCGGACTACGCCGGCTGGTACTCCGACGAGAACGGCGAGGCCCGCGGCTTCGGCCAGCACCCGCCGGGGTCGTCGTTCAAGGTGTACGACCTGGCCGCCGCCGTCCGGGACGGGATCTCGGTGAAGCAGCGGTTCGACTCGCCGGACACCAAGGAGTTCCCCGCCTCGGGGCGCACCAAGGGCAGCGCGGCCGGGCCGATCCGCAACGCCGAGCACGCCGCCTGCCAGCCGGACTGCGCGCTCTGGGAGGCCACAGTCGCCTCGCTGAACGTCACCTACTTCGAGCTGACCGAGAAGCTGGGCACCGCGAAGGTGATCGAGACGGCGCGGCAGGCCGGCGTGGAGTCGATGTGGGAGACGGTCCGGGGCAATCCCCGGCCGCAGCGCGTCGACCTGCGCAGCGACCCCGCCGACGAGGTCGCGAAGCGGTTCTCCACCGAGGTCGGCATCGGGCAGTACGGCATCACGGTGCAGGACCACGCGAACGGGATGGCCACGTTCGCCGCAGGCGGCAAGCGTGCCGACGCGCACTTCGTCCGGTCGGTGAGCAAGGACGACGAGGACGTGTGGACCGAGCAGCTCCGTACGACGGATCTGGGCCTGGACCGCGAGGCGATCGACCAGCTCGACTGGACGCTGCGCCGCGTGCGGGCCGCCGAGCTGGGCAACGGCTGGGACTCCGCCGGCAAGACCGGCACCTGGCAGGCCGGGCAGAGCACCACGCAGAACGTGCACACCTGGATGGTGGGCTGGACCGGCGCTCTCGCCTCGGCCGTCTGGCTGGGCACCACCGACGGCAAGCCGCTGCGGACCACTGACGGCAGCTACGAGGTGTACGGCTCGACCGGCGCCGCGCCGATCTGGCGGCAGTTCATGACCCGGGCGACGGCGGCGATGAAGCTCGACCCGGAGAAGTACCGCTTCGGTGAGCCGAAGTTCCCCGGGGAGACCCCGGAGCCGACCCGCTCGGCGCCGCCGCCGACTACCGCCGCGCCGACGCGGTCGGATTCGCCGAGCCCGAGCCCGAGCCCCTCCTCGTCGAGCCCCAGCCCGGACCCGACCGGCCGGCCGACCTCGCGGCCGACGCTGACGCCGTCACTGCCACCGCCGCCCACCGTGTCGCCGACGCGGACCCGCGGCCCGCGCTGACCCGGCCGGGCGGCGACTCGGCCGCCGCCCGGCGGTACGCGCGGCGGCCTCGCGTCTATGCGCGCCATTCGCACACAGCGGCAACGTCCGCAATTTGCACCGGCACCCATCCACCGTCGGCAATGTTCGCCCTGATCAGGGGCTATTGAAGATCATGGTTGCCTGAATCGACGCGTGCGGCGACACGCCCGACTGCCAGTGGTTGCCCAGGTCACTTATTGCTCCGGGCTCGCGCGGCGTGTGATTGTGCACCAGCGAGCCGCCGACCCCCGGCGACTCGCGACGGTCGATCTGTCGACCCGGAGCCACGCCGGCAGCTCCGGTGACCGGCCGTCACCCTGCCTCGCACCACCGCGCCGCCCGTCCCCACCGGGCTCCGTGCGGCGCGCCTGTAGAACAGGAGCAAACCCCCGTGAAACTCTCACCTCGCCTCGCCGCGCTCACCGGCGCGGCCGCGGCCGGCATCCTCGCCGCCGGCACCGCCGCGGCCGTGCAGGCCGCGCCACCCGGGCCCGCCGCCCCGAACCCGGCCCAGGCCCGCGCGGCCGCCGCCGACTCGGCCCGCGCGCTGGTCGCGGACCGTCCCGCATACCTGCAGGCCGGCACCGACGACGCGTTCGTCCAGAAGCCGGTCATCTCCTCCGAGGGCACCCAGTACGTTCCCTACGAGCGCACCTACAAGGGGCTGCCGGTGGTCGGCGGCGACTTCGTGCTCGCCACGGACTCCGCCGGCAACCTGAAGTACGCCTCGGTCGCCCAGCAGCGCCCGATCGGCGCCCTCGCCACCACGCCCGCGCTCACCCAGGCCGCCGCCACGAAGACGGCGCGCGCACAGCTCAAGACCGTGAGCGCGGTCGAGGGCACCACACTCGTGGTCTACACGCTCGGCGCCACACCGGCGCTGGCCTGGGAGACCACGGTACGCGGCACCAGCGCGGACGGCCCCAGCCGGCTCACCGTCGACGTCGACGCCCGCACCGGCGCGGTCCTGCGCAAGCAGGAACACGTCGTACGCGGCACCGGCACCGGCGCCTGGAACGGGCCCAGCCCGCTCACGCTCAACACCACCCAGTCGGGCTCCACGTACACCATGAAGGACCCGACCGTCACGAACCTGAGCTGCCAGGACGCGGCGAACAACACCACGTTCAGCGGCTCCGACGACGTGTGGGGCAACGGCACCGGCACCAACAAGGAGACCGGCTGCGTGGACGCGTTGTTCTCCGCGCAGACCGAGCACAAGATGCTCGCCCAGTGGCTGGGCCGCAACGGCGCCAACGGCAACGGCGGTTACTGGCCGATCCGGGTGGGCCTCAACGACCAGAACGCCTACTACGACGGCAGCCAGGTGCAGATCGGCAAGAACACCGCCGGCCAGTGGATCGGCTCGCTGGACGTGGTGGCGCACGAGATCGGCCACGGCATCGACGACAACACCCCGGGCGGCATCTCCGGCGGCGGCACGCAGGAGTTCGTGGCGGACACGTTCGGCGCGGCCACCGAGTGGTTCGCCAACGAGCCGTCCAGCTACGACGCGCCGGACTTCCTGGTCGGCGAGAAGATCAACCTGGTCGGCTCCGGCCCGATCCGCAACATGTACAACCCGTCGGCGCTCGGCGACCCGAACTGCTACTCCAGCAGCATCCCGTCGACCGAGGTGCACGCCGCGGCCGGGCCGGGCAACCACTGGTTCTACCTGCTGGCGAACGGCAGCAGCCCGACGAACGGGCAGCCGTCCAGCTCGACCTGCAACGGCAGCAGCGTGACCGGCCTGGGCATCCAGAAGGCCATCAAGATCATGTACAACGGCATGCTCCTGAAGACCTCGTCCTCGTCGTACCTGAAGTACCGCACCTGGACGCTGCAGGCGGCGAAGAACCTCTACCCGGGCAGCTGCACGGAGTTCAACACGGTCAAGGCGGCCTGGGACGCGGTGAGCGTGCCCGCCCAGTCCGGTGACCCGACCTGCTCCGGCGGCAGCCCGACGCCCACCCCGAGCACCACGACCACCCCGCCGTCGGGCGGCTGCTCCGGCAACAAGCTCGCCAACCCGGGCTTCGAGTCGGGCAACGTGAGCTGGAGCGCCTCGTCCGGCGTCATCACCACCGACAGCGGCCAGGCCGCGCACGGCGGCTCGTACAAGGCGTGGCTGGACGGGTACGGCTCGTCGCACACCGACACGCTCAGTCAGTCGGTGACGATCCCGGCCGGATGCCGCGCGACGTTGAGCTTCTGGCTGCACATCGACAGCGCGGAGTCGACCACCAGCACCGCGTACGACAAGCTCACCGTCAAGGCGGGCAGCACCACGCTGGCCACCTACTCCAACCTGAACAAGGCCACCGGCTACGTGCAGCGGTCCTTCGACATCTCGTCGCTGGCCGGCACCACGGCGACCATCTCGTTCAGCGGCGTGGAGGACAGCTCGTTGCAGACGTCCTTCGTCGTCGACGACACCGCGGTCACCCTGAGCTGACCGTGGCGTAGCGCGGCCGGTCGTCGTCCTCCCGACGGCCGGCCGCCTCGTCATGCCCGGCCGGGCCCCTCACGGCGCCTGGCCGGACGGCATCGCGGCTTGCCGGACGGCATCGCGTCGAGCCGGGCGCTTCGTCGCGTCGTCCGGGTGGGCACCCGGTTCGTCAGGCCGGGCGGGCGCCCTGGGACGCGGTGCCGCGGTCGCGGTGGATCCGCGCGGCAGCCTCGTGCATCGCGCGGCCGAACAGCTCGGCCTGGTCGCCCATGCTGCCGAGCCGGGCGGCGAGCGCATCGGCGTCGGCCCGCGCAGATGCGCTGACCTGGGCGTCCAGCTCGGACAGCGCGGCATTGGCGGCGGCGACGAGGTGCCCGCCGAGGACGTCCAGCGGCTCGCCGGCCAGCTCCGGGTCGATCGTCACGGAATCCAGCCGGCCACCCTGGACGGCGACGGCGCGGACCCGGCCGCCGGCGGCCGTGCCCTCGGCGCGCAGCAGGTCGGCCGCCTCGCCGTCGGCGTGCGCCGAGGCCCGGGAGCGCATCGCGGTGAGCGCCTGCTGCGTACGGGTCAGCAGCTCGTCGATGCTCGCCGCCGCCGAGAACGGGTCGTTGGTCATATCAGCGCTTTCTTCACGTCTTAGCCGAGGACCGTGACCCTAGCAACCGCCCCCGACGAATCGCGCCTACCGGCCCTCGCGGGCCGCGTCCCGGTGCCGCGAGCAGGCCGGACACCGGCAACGCGGCGTGTCGCACGGGCGCGGACGCCCGGCCGGGGTGAAGCGGCCGGGCGTCCGCGAGACCGGTCAGCGCAGACGCAGCCGCTGACCGGGGAAGATCAGCCCCGGGTCGTCGCCCACCACCGCGCGGTTGCGCTCGTGCAGGGCACGCCAGCCGCCGTCCACGCGCTGCGCCACGGCGATCTCCGACAGCGTGTCCCCCGGCCGGACCAGGTACGTCCCGGTGCCGGTCCTGGGCTGTGGCGCGACGAGGGTGGTGGCCCGCTCCGGCGCGGCCCTCTTCGTGGCCGGTCGCCGCGGCGCGGCCTTCTTCGCGCCTGACCGCTTCTCGGCCGCAGCCGGCCCGGAACTCTTCTTCGCCGAGCCGCCCTTCTTGCCGCAGACCGGCCAGGCGCCGATGCCCTGCCCGCGCAGCACCTTCTCCGCGACGGCGATCTGCTCGGACCGGCTGGCCAGGTCGGCGCGGGCGGCGTACTTCTGGCCGCCGTAGCCGTTCCAGGTGGCACGGGAGAACTGGAGCCCGCCGTAGTAGCCGTTGCCGGTGTTGATCTTCCAGTTCCCGCCCGACTCGCAGCGTGCGACGGCGTCCCAGTTGACGCCCGCGCTGGCCGGAGCGGCCGAGCCGAACAGGGTCGCGGCGCCGAGGGCGGCGCCGGCCATCACCGCTCCGAGAGCGGTACGGCGGCTTCGGGCTGAGTATTCGGTTGCCATGTGGATTCCTCCACGCCGACGAGGTGAGCTGTCGGGTTCGGGCCGAGGAGCCCGGCCGCCGGTGGCGGCTTCACCCCGAGGTGACGATGCACCGTGGAACGTGTGGTTCCCCCGCTCCCGCACGAGGTTCGGTGACTGCGGCCGGCGGCGGGATTTGGCGTTTCCGGCCCGCGGTGTCCGCTACTGCGAACGAAACCGACGCTAGGAGCGCTTTGCGCCGATCGTCCACTTCTTGTGATGCCCTTCACCCGGCCGGGCGACCGGGCGCTACCGTGGCAGGACTGGGCAAGATCACGGGAGGCGGGACGGATGACCGATCACGGACACGAGCTGACCTTCGGCGGCTTCCTCACCCCCGCCGCCGCGCAGCCGGACCAGGTGGTGGCGCTGGCCCGGCTCTGCGAGCAGGTCGGACTGGACCTGGTCACCTTCCAGGACCACCCGTACCAGCCGGGTTTCCTGGACACCTGGACGCTGATGTCCTACGTGGCCGCCGCCACCGAACGCGTCCGCCTGGCCGGAAACGTCCTCAACCTGCCGTTGCGCCAGCCGGTGGTGCTGGCGCGCAGCGTCGCCAGCCTGGACCTGCTCACCGGCGGCCGGGTCGAGCTGGGGCTCGGCGCGGGCGCCTTCTGGGACGCGATCGAGGCAACGGGCGGGCGGCGCCTGTCCCCCGGCGCGGCCGTCGACGCCCTCGACGAGGCGATCCGGGTGATCCGCGAGGTCTGGGACACCGGCCACCGCGGCATGATCCGTGTCGACGGCGAGCACTACCGGGTGGTCGGCGCCAAGCGCGGCCCGGCGCCCGCCCACCCGGTGGGCATCTGGGTCGGCGCGTACAAGCCGCGCATGCTGCGCCTGGTGGGCCGCGCCGCGGACGGCTGGCTGCCGTCGCTGTCGTACCTGCCGAAGGGTCCCGACGAGTTGCCCGCCCTGAACGCGCTGGTGGAGGAGGGCGCCCGGGCCGCCGGACGCGACCCGGCCACGATCCGCCGCATGCTCAACGTGACAGGCACGTTCGCCCGCTCGTCGGCCGGTTTCCTGGCCGGGCCGCCGGAACAGTGGGTCGAGGAGCTGGCCGGGCTCACGCTGGAGCACGGCATCACCACGTTCATCCTCGGCAGCGACGAGCCGCGCGCGATCCAGATCTTCGGCCAGGAGGTCGCGCCCGCCGTGCGCGAGCTGGTCGCCGCCGAGCGCACCCCGCCCGAGCCCCGCGCGGCCACCGGGCAACAGGCCGCCGCCGGCGCGCCCAGCACGCTCGGGGTCACGCCCACCCCGGACCCGGGGGTACGCCTGAGCGCGCGCCGCCCCTGGGACGAGTCCACTCGCCCGAGCGCCCCGCCGCCGCCGGCCGGGCACGTCTACCCGCCCCGGGGACAGGCCGCCGGGCAGCACCTGGTGGACGTGCACGACCACCTGCGCCAGGAGCTGGCCCAGGTGCGCGACCTGCTGGAACAGGTCAAGCAGGGCACTGTCTCGCCGGGCCGGGCGCGGGCCGCGCTGAACGAGATGACCATGCGGCAGAACAACTGGACGCTCGGGGCCTACTGCGCGGCGTACTGCACCATGGTCACCCAGCACCACGGGCTTGAGGACGCCTCGATCTTCCCGCACCTGCGCCGCTCCGAGACCGGGCTGGCCGCCGTGCTGGACCGCCTCGAGGAGGAACACGTGGTGATCCACGGCGTGGTGGAGAGCGTCGACCGCGCGCTCGTGGAGCTGGTCCGCCGGCCCGGCGACTTCACCGGACTCCAGGAGGCGGTGGACCTGCTCACCGACACGCTGCTGTCGCACCTGTCGTACGAGGAGCACCAGATCGTCGAGCCGCTGGCCCGGCACGGGTTCTTCCCCGGCCAGTTGTGAGGCGGGGCCCCTTCTTCTTGTCGCGCCGGCGACGAGAAGGGGCCCCGCCTCACCGCTACAGGCCGCGGGCCAGGCGGTCGGCCAGGATCCGGGTGAACCGGGCCGGGTCGGCCAGCTCGCCGCCCTCGGCCAGCAGCGCCATGCCGTACAGCAGCTCGGCGGTCTCGGTCAGCGCGGCCGGGTCGCCGCCCTCCCCGTGCGCCTTGCGCAGCCCGGTGACCAGCGGGTGGGCCGGGTTCAGCTCCAGGATCCGCTTGACCTGGGGCACCTCCTGGCCCATGGCCCGGTACATCTTCTCCAGCGTCGGCGTCATGTCGTGCGCGTCGCCCACGACGCAGGCCGGTGAGGTGGTCAGCCGGGTGGACAGGCGCACCTCCTTGACGCTGTCGGCGAGCGCGCCGCCGAGGAAGGTGAGCAGGTCGGCGTACTCCTGCCGTTCCGCCTCGGCCTTCTCCTTCTCCTCGTCGGTCTCCAGGTCCACCTGGCCCTTGGCGACCGAGCGCAGCGTCTTCCCGTCGTACGCGCCGACCCGCTCGACCCACACCTCGTCCACCGGGTCGGTGAGGATCAGCACCTCGTAGCCCTTGGCGCGGAACGCCTCCAGGTGCGGCGAGTTCTCGATGGTGGTCCGGTTCTCGCCGGTGGCGTAGTAGATCTCGGTCTGGCCGTCGCGCATCCGCTCCACGTACGCGCGCAGCGTGGTCGGCTCGGCCGGGTCGTGGGTGCTGGCGGCGCGCACCAGCTCCAGCAGCGTCTCGGTGTTGTCCGGGTCCTCCAGCAGACCCTCCTTGACCACCGGCCCGAACTCGGTCCAGAACGTGCGGTACGACTCGGCGGACATGTCCTTGAGCGTGGCGAGGACCTTCTTGACCAGCCGGCGGCGCACCGCGCGGATCTGCCGGTCCTGCTGGAGGATCTCCCGCGAGATGTTCAGCGACAGGTCGTGCGCGTCCACCACGCCCTTGACGAAGCGCAGGTAGTTGGGCATCAGCGCGTCGCAGTCGTCCATGATGAACACGCGCTTGACGTAGAGCTGCACGCCGCGGCGGCCCTGCGGGGAGAACAGGTCGAGCGGGGCGTGCGAGGGCAGGAACAGCAGCGCCTCGTACTCGAAGGTGCCCTCGCCGCGCATGTGGATGGTCTCCAGCGGGTCGGCCCAGTCGTGCGCGACGTGCCGGTAGAACTCCTTGTACTCGGCCTCGTCGACCTCGTCCCGCGAGCGCGCCCAGAGCGCCTTCATCGAGTTGAGCGTCTGCTCCTCGCGAGTGGTCGCGCCGTCCTCGCCCGGCTTGTCGACAGTCATCCGGATCGGCCAGGAGATGAAGTCGGAGTACCGCTTGACGATCTCGCGGATCGTCCACTCGGCCGTGTAGTCGTGCAGGTTGTCCTCGGTGTCGACGGGCTTGAGGTGCAGCGTGACCGAGGTGCCCTGGGGCGCCTCCTCGACCTCCTCGATCGAGTAGGTGCCCTCGCCGGTGGACTCCCAGCGGGTGCCGCCGGCCTGCCCGGCGCGGCGGGTCAGCAGCGTCACCCTGTCGGCCACCATGAACGTGGCGTAGAAGCCGACACCGAACTGGCCGATCAGCTCCTGGGAGGCGGCGGCGTCGGAGGACTCGCGCAGCTTGCGCAGCAGTTCGGCGGTGCCGGACTTGGCGATGGTGCCGATCAGGCGGACCACCTCGTCGCGGGTCATGCCGATTCCGTTGTCCCGCACGGTGAGCGTGCGGGCGTCCTTGTCGACCTCGATCTCGATGTGCAGGTCGGCGGTGTCGGCCGACAGCTCCTTGTCGACAAGCGACTCCAGCCGCAGCTTGTCCAGCGCGTCGGACGCGTTCGAGATCAGTTCGCGCAGGAAGACGTCCTTGTTCGAGTAGATCGAGTGCACCATCAGCTGCAACAGCTGACGGGCCTCGGCCTGGAACTCCAACGTCTCGACCCGGTCGCTCACACCGACTCCCCTCCACTCTGGCGGCCTACGGCGGAAAGGATACGAGGGGTGACCGGGACGGCACGCACCGGCCACCGGAAATAACTGGTACAACCAGTTGACGGGTTGATGTGTCCGAGGCCACACTGCTGCGCATGGCCTTCGATCCCGCGCCTCGTGTCTCGGTCTCCGACCACGTCTTCGGCCGGATTCGTGACGCGATCGTGTCCGGCGGCTACGCGCCGGGCGAGACGCTGCCCGGTGAGCGGGAACTGGCCGGTGCGTTCGCCGTCAACCGGCACGCGGTCCGGGAGGCGCTGCGCCGCCTGCAACAGCTCGGCCTGGTCCGGGTCAGCCAGGGCGGCGCGACGAGGGTGCTCGACTGGCGGGTGCACGCCGGGCTGGACCTGGCGCTGTCCCTCGCGCGCTCCGGTGACGTACTCCCGGTCGAGACGCTGGTGCGTGACATGCTGGAGATGCGGGCCTGCGTCGGGATCGACGCGGCCCGGCTCTGCGCCGAGCGCGCGGACGCGGCTGTGGTCGCCGCCGTGGTGCGGGCCGCCGAGGAGTACGGCGACCTCGCCCCCGACCTGGACCTGATGAACGAGGCGAACATCGCCGTCTGGCGGCTGATCGTGCGCGGCAGCGGCAACACCGCCTACCAGCTCGCGTTCAACAGCCTGGTGGCCGGCACCTTCGCGGTCGGCGACGTCCCCCCGGACGCCCGCGCGGCCGAACTGCTCGACGTCGCCGGGCACCGCCGTCTCGCCGCGGCCGTCGCCTCCGGTCAGGGCACGGCGGCGGCCCGCCACGCCCGGGCGCTGCTGACCGCGCCGGTCACCACCCCCACCACCCCCACCCCCGGAAGGGAAGCGCGCGCATGATCCCCGCCGTGCTGTACGCCGTGCCGGCGTTCCTGCTCCTGATCGTGATCGAGGCGGTCTCCTACCGCTTCCTGCCCGACGACGACGAACGCGGCTACGAGCTGCGCGACACCACCACCAGCCTGTCCATGGGGCTGGGCAGCCAGATCATCGGCTTCCCGTGGAAGCTGCTCACCGTCGGCCTGTTCGCGGCGCTGTGGACCGTGGCGCCGGTGCAGCTGTCCCCGGGCGACTGGTGGACCTGGGTGATCCTGTTCTTCGCCGACGACCTGGCCTACTACTGGTTCCACCGCTCCCACCACGAGGTACGCGTGCTCTGGGCCAGCCACGTCGTGCACCACTCCAGCGTCTACTACAACCTGTCGACGGCGTTGCGGCAGAGCTGGACGCCGATGACCTCGCTGCCGTTCTGGCTGCCGCTGGCGCTGCTCGGCATCCCACCGTGGATGATCTTCCTGCAGCAGTCGATCAGCCTGCTCTACCAGTTCTTCCTGCACACCGAGAGGGTCAACGTGCTACCCCGGCCGATTGAGTGGATCTTCAACACGCCGTCGCACCACCGGGTGCACCACGGCTCGAACACCGAGTACCTGGACCGCAACTACGGCGGCATCCTGATCGTCTGGGACCGGCTGTTCGGCAGCTTCGAGCCCGAGCGCGCCACCGTGCGCTACGGGCTGACCCGGAACATCGGCACCTACAACCCGCTGCGGGTGGCAACACACGAGTTCGCCGCCATCTGGTCCGACGTACGCCGGGCCGACTGCTGGCGGCACCGCCTCGGCTACCTGTTCGGCCGTCCCGGCTGGCAGCCCGCCCGATGAGGCGCTCCTGGCTGCTGCCCCTGTTCGGGCTGGTCGCCGCCGTCGAGCTGACCGGCGTCGCGCTCGACTCGACACCGCTCCAGTGGCTGGCCAAGCCGCTGCTGGCGCCGGTGCTGCTGGCGTACCTCCTGGCGCACCGGCGCCGCATCGACGCGGTGGCGGTGGGCCTGGTCGCCGCCACCGCGGGCGACGTCGCCCTGCTCCTGCGGGGCGACACCGCGTTCCTGGCCGGCATGGGCTTCTTCCTGGTCACCCAGATCGCGTTCATCACCGCCTTCGTGCGGTACCGGCGGGCCCGGGCCGTGGCGTGGGCCGGCTACCTGCTCGCCTGGGCGGGCGCGAACGCGCTGCTCTGGGGCATGCTCGGGCCACTGCGGCTGCCGGTGCTCGGTTACAGCCTCGCGCTGTGCCTGATGGCCGCCGCCGCGACCGGGGTGTCCGCCCGGGTCGCCGTGGGCGGGGCGCTCTTCCTCGTCTCCGACCTGCTCATCGGCGTGGGCGCGGCCGGGATCGAGCTGCCCGGGCGGGGCCTGCTGGTGATGATCACCTACTGTGCCGCGCTGCTGCTGATTGCCACCGGCTGGGTGGCCGCGACGCGCCCGGCGACCGGCCCGCAGCCGCCGCCGACCGGTACCCTGCTCGCGTGGCCAGGGAGAACGGGCGCAAGCTGATCGCCTCGAACAAGAAGGCACGGCACGACTACGACATCCTCAAGACGTACGAGGCGGGCATCGTACTGGCCGGCACGGAGGTGAAGTCGCTGCGCGAGGGGCGGGTGTCGCTGGTCGACGCGTTCGCCCAGGAGCGCGACGGCGAGATCATGCTGTACGGCCTGCACATCGCCGAGTACGGCTTCGGCACCTGGACCAACCACGCGCCCCGGCGCACCCGCAAACTGTTGCTGCACCGGGTGGAGATCGCCCGGATCCTGGAGAAGCTGCGCGACGGCGGCATCACACTGGTGCCGCTGTCGATGTACTTCGCGGACGGCTGGGCCAAGGTGGAGCTGGGCCTCGCGCGGGGCCGCCGGTCGTACGACAAGCGCCAGGCGCTTGCCGAACGGGACGCCAAGCGGGAGATCGCCCGGGAGATGGGCCGCCGGCTCAAGGGCCGGACGGCGGCGCGGCGGGGCTGAGCGCGCCGCTTTCTGTCCCAGGGCGGTGGCACCCTGAGGCGCATGAGCGACCTGACCTGGAACCCGCTGCTCCGCGAACAGCTCACCTGGCACTGGACCCACCAGTTGCGCGACCGCCTCGCCGGGCTGACCGACGACGAATACCTCTGGGAGCCGGTCCCCGGCTGCTGGAGCGTGCGCCCGCGCGGCGACGGCGGCATCCCGGCGATCGACTTCGCGATGCCGCAGCCCGATCCGCCGCCGTTCACCACCATCGCCTGGCGGCTCGCCCACGTCATCGTCGGCGTGCTCGCCGTGCGCAACGCGTCGCACTTCGGCCGCGCGCCGACCGACTACGGCTCGTTCCCCTACTCCCCGACCGCCGCCGGGGCGCTGGCGCAGCTCGACGAGGAGTACGCCGCCTGGACGGCGGGGGTCGAGGCGCTCGGCGAGGAGGGCCTGTCCCGCCCCTGCGGCCCGGCCGAAGGGCCGTTCGCCGACGTGCCGATGGCCACGCTGGTGCTGCACATCAACCGGGAGATGATCCACCACCTGTCCGAGGTGTGCCTGCTGCGCGACCTGTACCGCCACACCCCGGAGGCATCACGATAAATACAAGACATCTTGTACATCATGTCTTGTCGGTCTAGCCTGGCGGCATGACCGACGGAACCGGCAACCGGCGCGTGAGCGACCCGCGAGCCATGCGGGCACTGGCCCACCCCACCCGGCTGCGACTGCTCGGCGAGCTGCGCCTGCGCGGCCCGCAGACGGTCGGCATGCTGAGCGAGCGGACCGGCGAGGCGGTCGGCTCGGTCAGCTACCACGTCGGCAAGCTGGCCGAGCACGGCTTCGTCACCGGGGCGCCCGAGCTGGCCCGGGACCGGCGCGAGCGGTGGTGGCGGGCCGCGCACGCCACCACCGACTGGGATCCCCTCGAACTGCTCGACGACCCGGAGCGCCACCTCGCCGGCAACCTGCTGCGCCAGGCCGCCATGCAACGCTACGCGGACCGCTACCAGGCGTACCTGGACGCCGAGGCGAGCCTCGACCCGGCCTGGGTACGCGGCACCACCAGCAGCGACATGGTGCTGCGCCTCACGCCGGAGGAACTGGTCGAGCTGCGCGACGAACTGTCCGCGCTGGGCCGGCGCTGGCAGGAGCGCGGCGCACCCGGCCGGCCCGGCGCCGAGATGGTCACGCTGATCTGGCAGGCGTACCGGGGGCCGCAGTGACCCGCGACCGCCGGCCCCTGGCCGGACTGCTGATCGGGCACGCCGTCTCGCTGACCGGCAACGTGCTCACGCTCATCGCGCTGCCGCTCTACGTGCTGGCCGAGACCGGCTCACCGGCCGCCACCGGGCTTGCCGGCGCGTTCGCCACCGCGCCGGTGGTGCTCGGCGGCGCGTTCGGCGGGGTGCTCGTCGACCGGATCGGCTACCGGCGCTCCAGCGTGCTCGCCGACGTGGTCTCCGGCGTGACCATCGCCGCCGTGCCCCTGTTGCACGCCACGGTCGGCCTGCCGTTCCCGGCGCTGCTGGCCCTGGTCTTCGTCAGCGGCCTGCTGGACACGCCGGGGCAGACGGCGCGCACCGCGCTGCTGCCGGAGGCCGCGGCGGCGGCGGGGGTGCCGATCGAGCGGGCGGCCGGGTGGGAGGACGCGACCTCGCGCGGCGCCCGGATGATCGGCGCACCCCTGGCCGGCCTGCTGGTCGGTGTGTTCGGGGCGGTGCCGGTGCTGGCGCTGGACGCGGTGACGTTCGCCGTGTCGGCGCTCGTGGTGACGCTGCTGGTCCCGCGTGGCCTGCGACCGTCCGACGACGGGAGCGAGCCGGAGACCGGAGGCTACTGGCGGCAGTTCGCCGCCGGGCTGCGCTTCCTGGTCCGCGAGCCGTTGCTGCGCGCCATGGTCCTGCTGGTGTTGGTGACCAACCTGTTCGACGCGGCCAAGAGCCAGGTGCTGCTGCCGGTGGTCGCCGAACGGGAACTCGGCGGGCCGGCCGCGTTCGGCCTGCTGGTCGGCGTCATGGGTGGCGGGGCGCTGGTCGGCTCGCTGGTGTTCAGCGCGATCGGTCACCGGCTGCCCCGCCGGGCCACGTTCGTCACCGCGTACGTGCTGTGCGGTGCCCCGCCACTGTGGGCGCTCGCCGCCGCGCCGCCGCTGCCGGTGGTGGCCGCCGTGGTGGCGGTGGCCGGGCTGGCCGCCGGCGCGCTCAATCCGCTGATGGGCGCGGTCCAGTTGGAGCGGGTGCCGCCGGCCATGCGGGCCCGGGTGTACGGCGTGATCGGCGCGGGCGCATGGGCGGCCATGCCGGCCGGCGCGGTCGGCGCGGGATTCGCCGCGGACCGGTTCGGCCCGACGTCCACGCTCGTCGTGATGGGCGCCTGCTACCTGCTGGTCGTGCTCACTCCGCTGCTGGGCGGCCCGTGGCGGGACATGCGCCGGCCCACCGTGGTGCGGCAGCGCGAGCCCGAGCCGACGCCGGAGCCCCAGCGGGAAGCGCTCTCTTGACATCGACCGACTTCGTTCATACCTTCATCGAAGTCTATCTGTATGGTTTGTTAACCGTTGGGCGGGGCCGGCCGCCGCGACGGTGACGGCCACCATCCCCCGCAGGAGGCGCCCCGTGCGCACCATCCGTACCCTCGCCGCCCTGGCGGTGACGGCGGTCGGCCTCACCGCCGCCCTCGCCGCCGTCCCCGACTCCCCCGCGATCGCCGCCCCCGGCGCGGTCACCTGGTCCGACGACTTCAACGGCCCGGCCGGCGCCGCCCCCGACGCGAGCAAGTGGCGCTACGACATCGGCGGGGGCGGCTGGGGCAACAACGAGCTGCAGTACTACACGAACAGCACCCGGAACGCCGCGCTGGACGGCAACGGCAACCTGGTCATCACCGCCCGCAGGGAGAACCCCGGCGGCTACAACTGCTGGTACGGCACCTGCCAGTACACCTCGGCGCGGCTGCTCACCAACGGCACGTTCGCCCAGGCGTACGGGCGGTTCGAGGCGCGCATCAAGGTCCCCCGTGGACAGGGACTGTGGCCCGCGTTCTGGATGCTCGGCAACGACATCGGCACGAACCCGTGGCCCGGCAGCGGCGAGATCGACATCATGGAGAACGTCGGCTACGCCCCGTCGACCGTCTGGGGCACGCTGCACGGCCCCGGCTACTCCGGCGGCAGCGGCGTTGGCGCGTCCACCTCGCTACCCGGCGGCCAGGCGCTCGCCGATGCCTTCCACACCTTCGCCGTGGACTGGGCGCCGGACTCGATCACCTGGTACCTCGACGGCGTCGCGTACTCCCGCAAGACGCCCGCCGACATCGGCGGCAACCGCTGGGTCTTCGACCACCCGTTCTTCATGATCATGAACGTGGCGGTCGGCGGCAACTGGCCCGGCTCGCCGGACGGCGGCACCACGTTCCCGCAGACCATGACCGTCGACTACGTCCGGGTGCAGGCCTGGGACAACGGCGGCGGAGGCACCGGCGGGCAGATCGTCGGGTACGGCGACAAGTGCGTCGACGTGGCGAGCGCCAACACCGCGAACGGCACCCCGGTGCAGCTCTGGACCTGCAACGGCACCGCCGCCCAGCGCTGGACCTGGAACGCCGACGGCTCGGTACGCGCGCTCGGCAAGTGCCTCGACGTGGCCGCCGGGTCGACAGCGAGCGGCGCCAAGGTGCAGCTCTACGACTGCAACGGCACCGGCGCGCAGAAGTGGGTGTTCAGCGCGGCCGGCGACATCGTCAACCCGCAGGCCAACAAGTGCCTGGACGCCACCGGTCCCAGCTCGGCCGACGGCACCCGGCTGCAGATCTGGGACTGCACCGGCGCCCCCAACCAGAAGTGGCGCCGCTGACCGGTGCCCCGACCCGGGGCGGGCGGCACCCCGCCCGCCCCGGCGCCCCCGCCCCTCCCTCTCTCCCCGCGATCTTGCACTTTCGGCCCGAGCGGCGCCCCGAATGCCCCATTCACCCGGGCACAAACTGCAAGATCATCGAGGCTGGCTGGCCGGGGCTGTGGTTCGCTAATGGCGTTGCGTTTCTCGGGGCGGGCTGGGATACCGTGAGGTCCGTTTCGCTGCCGCGAGACCAGGTCATCGATCTCCTGGAAGCGCGATCATGGATGAAGTGACCGGCGCGCCGGCGTCGATGGGCGGGTTCACGCCGGAACCGATCCCGACCGCGCGGCTGAATCTGCTGCCGCTGAGTGTCGAGCATGCCGAGGAGATGGCCGCCGTCCTCGCCGACCCGGCGCTGCACACCTTCATCGGCGGCGAGCCCGCGTCCCCCGCGGCGTTGCGGGCCCGCTACGAACGGCTTGTCGCCGGCTCACCCGACCCGGCCGAGTCGTGGTGCAACTGGGTCATCCGGCTCCGGGACGGCGGCCGGCTGGCCGGCTTCGTCCAGGCCACGGTCACCGAGCCACACGGGACCGTGACGGACGCCGCCACGGCGGGCGCGCGGGCGGTAGGACACCGGCACCTCGACGAGGCGGCACCGGCCACCGCGGGACCGGTCGCGGAGATCGCCTGGGTGGTGGGAACGCAGTGGCAGGGGCGCGGGATCGCCACCGAGGCCGCCCGTGGGATGGCCGGCTGGCTGGGGCGGCGCGGTGTGCGTACCCTCGTGGCCCACATCCATCCCGACCACCGCGCGTCGGCCGCGGTGGCCACGGCCTGCGGCCTGGCCCCCACCGACGTGTGGCACGACGGCGAGATCCGCTGGACCGGACCTGCCGCCCCGCCTCCCCCGCCTGCCCCGAGTTGACCAAGGAGTTCGTGCCGGAGACGACGTCCGATCCGGACACGAACTCCTTGATCGACGGGGCGGGCGAGGTCAGAAGGGGGCGTCCACGGACAGGCGGCGGACCTGGGTCAGGTAGGGGTCCAGCTCGCCCACCTCGAAGCGGCACGTGCCGATCACGTGCCAGAACTGGCCGCCCGGGTCACCGTCCAGCTTGTACCGGCCGTCCGGGCTGACCGCCGCCCACCCGTCCGGCAGCCCGATGAGCGTGGTCCGCAGCTGGGCGTGCTCCGGGTCGGCGACGTCCCACAGCCGTACCGTGCCGTCGTCACCGGCGCTGGCGAGCAGGCTGCTGTCCGGGCTGAAGTGCACCGACCAGACGCGTCGGGTGTGCGCGGCCAGCGTGCCGTGCAGGCGGCCGGTGACCGGATCCCACAGCCGGATCACCAGGTCGTCGCCGGCGGTGGCGAGCAGGTTGCCGTCCGGGCTGAACGCGCAGGACCAGAGGCGGCCGTCGTGTTCGGTGAGCACCAGGCGCCGCTCGCCGGTGACCGCGTCCCAGACCACCGCCGTGCCGTCGTTGCCGGCGCTGGCGAGCAGCGTGCCCTCGCTGTTGAAGCCGACCGAGTAGACCCGGTCGGTGTGGTGTTCCAAGGTGAGCCGGCAGGTGGCGGTGGCGGCGTCCCAGAGCCGTACCGTCTGGTCGTCGCAGCCGGTGGCGATGGTCTCGCCGTCGGGGCTGAACGCGACGGTGCGCACGCGCCCCCGGTGCGGGGTGAGCGTGGCGAAGTGCCGGCCGGTACGGCGGTACCAGAGGCGTACGGTGTCGTCGTCGTTCGCGGTCGCGAGGGCGTCGCCGTCGGGGCTGAACGCGACCGCCCAGACGTGGTCGGTGTCCACGTTCAGTTCGCGCTCGTCGGCGCCGGTGTCGGTGTTCCACAGGTGCACGCCGCCGTCGCCGCTGGGGGTGGCCACCAGCGGCTCCTCGGGGCAGAACACGACAGACAGCAGCCGGTCGGCCGGGCTGGCGAGCTGCCGCAGCAGGCGGCCGGTACGCGGCTCCCAGAGCCGGATCACGCCGTCGTTGCCACAGGCGGCCAGCACCTCGCCGTCGTCGCGGAACGACAGCGCGGTGACCTTGCGGCCGTGCCCGCGCAGCGTGTGCTGAAGCTGCCCGGTACGCACGTCCCACAGCCGGGTGGTGCCGTCGTTGCTGCTGGTCGCCACCTGGTTCTGGTCCGGCCGCCAGACCACCGGCCAGACCGAGCCGCGGTGCCGGGTCAGCTCGTGCCGCACCTGCCCGTCGTCGGTGTCCCAGAGCTGGATCGCGCCGTCGCTGGCGGCGGTGGCGAGCAGACTGCCGTCGCCGTTGAACCGGACGCTGTAGATCGCGCCCCGCTGCCGCCCCAGCACCCGGACCGGCCGGCCCGTCTCGGTCTCCCAGAGCCGCAGCGCGCCGTGTGTGTCGCCGGTGGCCATCAGCGTGCCGTCCGGGTTGATGTCCAGGGCGTACACGTCGGCCTCGTGGCCGCGCGGCGCGCGCAGCAACTCCCCGTCGGTGGCCCGGCGGATCCAGACCCGGCCGTGCTGCCCGACGGCGGCCAGCAGCCGGCCGTCCGGCGAATGCACCACCCGGTAGACCACCTCGGGCTCCTGCACCTCGAACGCCAGCTTGCCGGTGGGGATGTCCCAGCCGCGGACGGTGCCGGCACTGTCGGCGACCACCACCCGCCGCCCGTCCGGGCTGAACGAGGTGCCCCAGATCGGCGCGGCGTGGCCGGGCCACTCGTGGCGCAGCCGGGCGCCGCGGGTGTCGTAGAGCCGCACCACGCCCGCCGCGTCGCCGACCACCAGGCGGCCCCGGCGGCCGTCGGTGAGCAGCGGCCACACCCAGCCGGCGAAGACGTCCTCGATGACGTGCCGCACGTCGCCGTGGTCGGCGTCCCACAGCCGTACGGTCAGGTCGGCCGAGCCGGTGACGAGCTGGTGGGAGGCGGCGTCGTAGCGGACCGCGTACACCCGGGACCGGTGTCCCTGGAGCGTGCGCACCGGCAGCCCGGTGGCGGTGTCGCAGAGCAGCACGCCGCCGTCGTCGCTACCGACCGCCAGCACCGCGCCGTCGGGGCTGTACGCCACCGGCACCGGCAGCCGGCCCACCTCGAAGCCGTAGCCGACGCCCACGGCGGGCGGGGCCAGGCCCGGCGCAACCGGCCGGCCCGGCGCGACGACAGCGCCGCGCAGCTCCGGGGCGCGCAGCAGCGCCGCGTCGGCGCTGACGTCGATCAGCGCGGTGCGGTGCCAGCTGCTGCCCGCGGCCCGGGCGCCGCGCAGGTCGGTACGGAACAGCCGCGCACCGGCCAGCTCCGCGTCACGCAGGTCCGCCCCGGCCAGGCGGGCCTGGTCCAGGCGGGCGCCCCGCAGGCGGGCGTGTTCCAGCCGCGCCTCGGTCAGGTTGGTGGCGACCAGCCGCGCGTCGGTCAGGTCGGCTCCGGTCAGGTCGGCTCCGGCGAGTTCGCGGTGCGACAGGTCCTCGCCACGCAGCACCGCGCCACGCAGGTCGGCCCGGTCGGGCAGGCGCAGCCGGGCGGACAGCCGCAGCGCGTTGGCGCGCAGCGTCTCCCCGGCCGACTCGTCGCCGAGCACCCGGGCGGTCCACGCGGTGCAGCGGGCCGGGTCGGCGAGGTCGCCGAGGAACTCCACGGCGAGCGCGGACAGCGACCGTACGGCGAGCGCGGCCGGTTCCTCGCCCCTGTTGATCTGCTCGGCCACGCCCTCGGCGACGAGCCACTCCATCACCGAGGTGTGGATGAACCCGAACAGGCCGTCGTCGGTGCGGACGAGCAGGCTGCCCGCGCCGACGGCGTGCGCCGCCTGCGGGCCGGACAGCCGCGAGTCGGCCCGCCCGGCGAGCTGACCGGTGGACTCGGCCAGCTCGGCCAGACGCAGGTAGGCCTCGCCGCTCTCCCACAGCTGGAACGCCAGCCGGCTCACCGCCTGCCACAGCTCGGGCCGGCGCAGGCTCACCGGGGCGCCCGGGATGCCCTGGGTACGGCGCTCCTCGAAGTCCAGCCAGGACTCCAGGATCTCCCGGTACAACGCGGCGGCGCTGAACGTGCCGCCCGCACCGGCCACCGCTGCCAGCCGACCCTCGTCGAGGTTGGCGATGAAGCCGAGCATGCGCGGGTTGCGGGAGAGCCCGAGCAGGTCCTTCACGCCGGCGAGCAGGTCCATCCGCTCGCGGGCGGCCCGCTCGTCGCCGCCGTACCGGTTGCGCAGGAACGCCTCGATCTGCCCGGGGGTGAAGTCCTCCACCGCCAGCACGCGCCGGTGCGGCAGCAGGCCGACCCGCTCGCCGAGCGCGGTCAGCACCTGCGAGTTGGTCTTGAAGTGCTGGGTACGGCTGCTCACCACGATCTTCGCGTTGCCCTCGGCCGCCTGGAGAAGCGTCTCCAGGTGGTCGGCCGCCCGGTCGTACGTCACCCGGGCGACCAGCTCGTCGAACCCGTCGAACAGCAGCACGATGCGGCCCTGGCGCAGCATGTAGCGGAACGCCTTGAGGTCGATCACCTGCTCGCCGTGGTTGGCCAGGTGCGCGGCGACCAGGCCGTCCACGGAGTGCGCCTTGTCCAGCGCGCGCAGCTCGACCAGGATCGGGATCAGGTCGGGCGCGGCGGTGGGCAGCCGGCGGGCCACCTCCCGCAGGGCGAACGTCTTGCCCCGGCCGAAGTCGCCCAGCACCAGCACGAACCGGCCGTCCGGCGCGGAGACGGTCTCCAGCAGCTCGTCCACCACGTCGTCGCGCACGCGCTGGTCGGCGCCGACCAGGTGGCGGTAGCGCTGCGGCACGTACTGCCCGGGCGGGTAGAGCCGGTCGGCCTGGAGCCGGGCGGTCTGCGCCGCGACGTACTCGCGCAGGTCGAGCAGGCCCTGGAACTCGGTCAGGTGCAGCACGCGTACGCCCCGGCGCTGCGCCTCCTCGGCCAGCCCGCGCGGCACCCGGTCGCCGTCGTAGACCAGTTCGGAGGCGATGTCCGGGTCGGTGGCGTGGACCCGGCGGGCGAAGGCGTCCAGGTCGGCGGCGGTGGGGGTGCCCACGTGCGCGCCGACGCGCTGCTGGCGGACCACCCCGTCGGAGCGGTAGCTGATGTAGAGGTGCGGCGGGTCGGTGTCGACGCGGCGTACCACCACCCGGTCGTAGCGCGCCTCGCAGACCTCGGCGAGCCGGTCGAGCAGCCGCCGCACCGGGGCGACCGGCGCGGCGGCGGCCGCCGCACCCTGGGTGGCCCCCTCGACGGCGACCGGGCGGCGCGGGTCGGGCACCTGGGCCGGACCGGACGCGCCGAAGGTGGCCTCGGCGCGCGGCCAGGACACCGCGGTGACAGTGCCGCCGTCGAGCCGGTCGTCGCGGCCGAGCACCCAGCGGGTCATCCCGTCGACGCCGAGCCGCAGCACCTGCGCCCGGCCGTCGCGGGGCGCGGCGGCCAGCGGCACCACCGGGTCGACCCGGGCCGACGGCGCGGCGTCGGAGAGCAGCAGGTTGAGCATCGGGCCGACCAGCCGGTTGACCGAGCCCCGGTCGCGCAGCGACACCGGGTCCGGCGGCACCTCGTCGGCGTACGGGCTGCGCGCGCCGGGGGCGTGCGCCATCGCGCCCAGCCGCAGCCAGCCGGACTGCTGGTAGTGGCGCAGCCGCTGGGCGAACCAGCTGGACTGCGCCTCGCCGAGGAAGCCGTACCGGTCCTCCTCACGGTGGGTGATGGCGATGGTGGAGTTCAGCCCGGCCACCACCACGCGCAGGTCGGGCACCGGGAACAGCGTCCAGGGCTGCTCGCTGTCGAAGATCCGGTCGTCGAGGCCCTGGTAGAGGTCGTCGAACAGGCGCGCGTAGTGCCGCCACTTCGGCCAGAACGGCGGTTGCGGGTCGACGTCGTCGGCCTCGCAGGTGGCGAAGTACGCGCGGCAGGCCGCCATCGTCACGTCGCGCGGGCCGGGGACCACCACGAGGCGGTGCGGCTCCAGCCCGAGCAGCACCCGCAGGCCGGTGAGGAAGCTCAGCGCGTCGGAGAACTCGCGCGGGCTGCCCGACTCGGTGAGGTTGCCCGCGACGACGAGCAGGTCCGGCCGGGGCACGCCGTCGTTCATCAGCAGCGTGAGGTCCCCCATCAGGTGTTCCTGCACCTCGCCCGGGGTGACCGGCGCACCGGGCGTGATCACGCCCCGGCCGAACCGCGGCCCGGCGACCTGGAGCACCGTCACTGTGTCCCGGGCCGTCGGCGGGGCCGTCGCGGCGGGCGGGAACGGCGGCGGGTTGATCGGGGTACGCCGGGCGCGGCGGGGTGCCGGCGCTCCGGTGGCGGGCGCGGCGAGCACCCCGTGCGGGTCGGCCGGGTGGTGCGGGAACGCCGGCTGCCGCATCGGCTTGGCCCGGCCGTCCAGCGCCTCCCGGATGCGGTCGAGCACCCGGTTGCGGGCCTGCGCCGGGTCGTCCACACCGACCAGGTCCACATAGGTGATGGTGGCGAGCAGGCCGTCGATCGGGCAGTCCTCGACGCGTACCGTGACGAGCTTGTTGCCGGTGCCGTCCGGGTCGGCGCGCAGCGCGGCCTGCCACTCCAGCTTGCCGTAGGTGGAGTGCAGGTAGCGTTCGGACAGCACCGCCACCACCACCTCGGCCTCGCGGACGCCGCGGTCCATGAAGTCGATGAAGTTGGTGCCGGCGACGAAGTCCCACGCCTGCAGCAGCGTGCGGTAGCCGGCGGCCTCGAACTCCCACGCCAGCCACGTCGCCCAGCGTTCGTCGGCCGGCGAGTAGCTGATGAAGAAATCGATGGGGCGGTCGGTCCGGGTGGGGTGCGCGCCTACAACCACATGGTCATTATGACCACCGACGGTCAACGGATCGACACCGTCGGCAGCTCGGATCGTGGCCGCGTCGGGCTCCTCCGCCCGCGCCGGCGTGTGCGAGGATCATCCCTCGTGGAGACCCCCGGCGATCCGCCGAACGCCGTGCCCGACCGCTCCCGCTGGGGCCGCCTGCACGTGCTGGACTGGATCGCGATCGGGCTGGCCGTGCTCGGGGTGGTGTGCGTGCTCACCGGGCTGCTGCCCCGCGCCGACGCCGAGGGCACGATGCGGCGGGTCGTCCCCATCCTGATCTTCCTCGGCACGGTGGTGGTGCTGGCCGAGCTCACCGCCGTGGCCGGGGTGTTCGACGCGCTCGCGACCCGGGTGGCGGTCACCGCGCGGGGCAGTTTCCGGGCGCTGTTCTGGCTCTGCGTCGGCTTCGCCTCGGTGACCACCATCGCGCTCAACCTGGACACCACGGCGGTGCTGCTCACGCCGGTGATGATCGCGCTGGCGCGGGCGCTGAACGTGCCGCCGACACCGCTGGCCATGACCACCGTGTGGCTGGCCAACACGGCGAGCCTGCTGCTGCCGGTGTCCAACCTGACGAACATCCTGGCCAGTGACCGGGTCGATCTGGCCCCGGTGCCGTGGGCGGCCCGGATGTGGTGGCCGCAACTGGTCGCTGTCGCGGTGACCGCGCTGCTGCTGTGGCGGTGGTACTGGCGTCCGGCGCGCGCCGGGGCCGACCCGTTCGTCCCGCCGCGGCCGTACGTGCCGCCGGACCGCGTGCTCTACCGCACCGCGCTCGCCGCCTGCCTGCTGTTCGTCGCCGGGATCCTCGCCGGGGTGGAGATCGGCGTCGCCTCCGGGGTGGCCGCCGCGATCCTGGTCGCGGGCTTCGCGGTCCGGGCCCGGCACCGGCTGCGGCTCGCGCTGGTGCCGTGGCGGCTGCTGGTGTTCGTGACCGGGTTGTTCCTGGTCGTGCAGACCATCGGGCGGCACGGTCTGGACACGGTGATGGGCACGCTGATCGGCACCGACCCGGGCGCGGAGGGGGCGCTGCGGGCGGGCGCGGTCGGCGCGCTGTTCAGCAACGCGGTGAACAACCTGCCCGCGTACCTGGCCGGCGAGGCGGTGATCGCCGTCGACCGGCACACCCAGTTGCTGGCACTGCTGATCGGCACGAACGTGGGCCCGCTGGCCACACCGTGGGCGTCGCTGGCCACCCTGATCTGGTACGAGCGCTGCCGTGCCGCCGGGGTGGCCGTGCCGCTGGGCCGGTTCGTGGCGACCAGCGCCGTGCTCGCCGTGCTGGCCACCGCCGCCACCGTCACGGCGCTTCTTGTCGGTCCCGGCGCCTAGCATCGCGCCCATGAGCAACCCGCCCGAGATCGTCCGCCGCTACTTCGCGCTCGCCGGCCAGGCCGACAAGGAGCCCTACCTCGCGCTGTTCGCCGACGACGCGGTGGTCGAGGACGAGGGCCGCACCCACCGCGGGATCGCGGAGATCCGCGCCTGGCGCAGCGGCACGCCGCTGGTGTCGTACGAAATCACCGACGTCGAGCAGACGCCGGCCGGCACGGTGGTGACGGCGACGATCAGCGGCGACTTCCCCGGCAGCCCGTTCGCCGGGCTGCGGTTCCGGTTCGAGGAGTACGACGACACCCACATCCGCCGGCTGCGCATCGCCCCCTGAGCAGGGGGCGGGAAAACCGCTACGACCCGGCCGAGGGCAGTGACTACGGTGCCCGCATGACCGCCGCGCCCACCCTGCACTTCTGCACCGACCCGGACGAGTTCCTCGCCGCCGCCGAGGCGTACCTTGCCGCCGACCCGGTGATCAACACCGTCGTCGCCAGCGTCACGCGCCGGATGGCGGCCCGCCGCGCCGAGGGCGTCGCGCTGCCCGAGGACGACTGGTGGCTGGTGGTGCGCGACGGCTCCGGGGCGGTGGTGGGCGCCGCGATGCGTACCGCGCCGTTCCCGCCGCGGCCGGCGTTCCTGCTGCCGATGCCGCCGGAGGCCGCCGTGGCGCTGGCGCGGGCGTGGCACCGGCGCGGCGAACGGATCCGCGCGGTCAACGGCGCGCTGCCCGCCGCGCGCGCCTGCGCCGACGAGGTCGCACGCCTCGACGGCGGCCGGGTCGAGGTCGGCCAGCACACCCGGCTGCACGTGCTGGACCAGTTGGCGCCACCGGCCCCGGTGCCCGGCGCGCTGCGGGCCGCCGGGCCCGACGAGGTCGACCTGGTCGCCGCGTGGTTCGGCGCGTTCACGGCCGACGCCGACGAGCAGGCGGGCCGCCCGCCCGGCACCAGCGCACACGAGACGCCCGACCGCGCCGAGTTGCTGCGCCGCATCCGGGACGGGCGGGTCTGGTTCTGGACCGACGGGTCGGGCGTCCCGGTGCACCTGACCGCCGCCAACCCGCCGTCGTTCGGCGTGGCCCGGATCGGGCCGGTCTACACGCCACCCGAGCAGCGTGGGCGCGGCTGGGCCGGCAACGCGGTAGCCGAGGTGTGCCGGCTGCTCACGGCCGAGGGCGCGCGCGTGTGCCTGTTCACCGACCAGGCCAACCCGGTGTCGAACCGGCTCTATGCCGGGCTGGGTTTCCGGCCGGTGGTCGACATGGCCAACCTGGTTCTGGTCGACTGAGACGGCTCCGGGTCAGCCGGCGAGACCGAGCGCGGCCAGCCGGCGCGGGTCGGCGATCACGTCCACGGCGGCGATCCGCCCGCCGGTGACGGTGAACGCCATCACCGACAGCGGACGGTCCCCGGCGCTCACCAGCACCCCGGCGGCGCCGTTGACCAGCACCGGCCGGGCGTGCGGGAACAGCCGCCCGAACGTGGTGGCCTGCGCCGCCACAGTCGTCGCGCCGGTGAGCACGACCGTGTGGCGGGCGCGGGCGGTCCCCGCGTCGGAACGCAGCACCACGTCCGGGTGCAGCACCGCGATCAGCGCGTCGAGGTCGCCGTCGCGGGCGGCGGCGAGGAAGGCGTCGACCACCGCCCGCTGCCGGGTCAGGTCGGGGTCGGGGGTGGGCGCCTGTCCGCGTACCCGGCGGCGGGCCCGGCTGGCGAGCTGCCGGGCCGCTGCCGGTGAGCGGTCGACGAGCGGGCCGATCTCGTCGAACGGCACGCCGAACATGTCGTGCAGCACGAACGCGAGCCGCTCGGCCGGGCTCAGCGTGTCCAGCACCACGAGCAGCGCCAGCCCCACCGAGTCGGCGAGGACCGCGGCGTGCGCCGGGTCGTCGGCGCCGGTGTCCACCACCGGGTCGGGCAGGCGGACGTCGAGGGAGTCCTCCCGTCGGGCGACGCGGGACCGCAGCGTGTTCAGGCTGACCCGGGCGACCACTGTGGTCAGCCAGGCGTCCAGGTTGTCCACGGTGGCCGGGTCGGTACGGGCCAGCCGCAGCCAGGTCTCCTGCACCGCGTCCTCGGCGTCGGTGAGCGAGCCGAGCAGCCGGTACGCCACGGCGCGCAGCCGCGGCCGCTCCCGTTCGAACCGCTCCGCCAGCCCGTGCCCCATCACCTGAGCCTCCCTCTCCCGCACGTCGTCTCGACCCGCCACGACCGGCCGACGTGACCGGAAGTGACCGCCGTCACATCTGTCACGTCGGCAGGCCGGCGCGGGTCGACATGGCAGCACAGGCGACGGAAGGCGAGACGATGAACCCACAGATCCTGGTCACCGGCGGCACCGGCACGATCGGCCGGCACGTCGTACCGCTGCTGCGCGCCGCCGGGCACCCGGTGCGGGTGCTCAGCCGGCGCGGCGGACAGTCCGGCGACGGCGTCACCCACGTGCGCGCCGACCTGCTCGGCGGCGCGGACCTCGATGACGCCCTACGCGGGGTGTCAACCGTGCTGCACCTGGCCGGCGGCGCGAAGGGCGATGACCGCGCCACCGCCCACCTGGCCCGCGCCGCGCACCGGGCCGGTGTGGCGCACCTGGTGCACATCTCGGTAACCGGCGCGGACCGGGTGCCGCTGGCCTGGATCCGGTCCAAGCTCGACGCCGAGCGCGCGGTGACGGACTCCGGCGTCCCGTGGACGGTGCTGCGCGCCGCGCAGGCGCACGACCTGGTGCTGACCATGCTGACGGCGATGACCCGGCTGCCGGTGACGCCGGTGCCGGGCGGGCTGCGGCTGGAGCCGGTCGACGCCGCCGAGGTCGCGGCGCGGCTGGCCGAGCTGACGCTGGGCGCGCCCGCCGGGCTGGTGCCGGATCTGGCCGGGCCGCACACGTACGGGATCGGTGAGCTGCTGACCGGCTACCTGGCGGCCACCGGGAAGCGCCGTGCGCGACTGCCGGTCCGAATCCCCGGGCGGGCCGGCAGGGCGTACCGCCAGGGCGCGAACCTGGCCCGGCCGGGCGCCGCGAGAGGCGTGCGGACCTGGGCGGACTTCCTGGCCGCCCGGACGCCGTCAAGGCCCTGACCCGCCGCGACGCCCGTCAGGCGTCGGCGGAGCGCGACGCCGGACGGAACTGCTCGAACATCACCTCGTAGCCGTCCGGGTCGAGCCCGTAGAAGATCCGCGCCCAGCCCACGTCCTCGGGTTCGAGCGTGACCGGCAGCCCTTCGTCGCACCACAGCGCGTACGTGGCGTCCAGGTCCGCGGTGGGCACGGTGAGCACGACACCGAGCCCCGGCGGCCCGGCCTTGACGTCGCGTTCCCGCTGCGCGTTGTGGTGGCCGTGGCGGTGCAGGTCGGACAGGATCAGCCAGGTGTGACCGAAGGTCAGGTAGCGCAGGTTCGTCTGCTCGGCGTTCGGGATCTCCTTGAAGCCAAGTCGCCGGTAGAGCCGGTGGGAGCGGTCCAGGTCGCGGACCCGGAGCCCGAGCTTGAGCTGTCTGGCGGCCATCCGGCCGAGGCTAGCGGATCGCGCCTCACCAGCCGACCGAGCCGAGGCCGACGGGGGTGAGGCGACGCACCTGCGGCTCGATCCACTGTGCCGCCGTGACCAGTTTGACCAGCCGGTCGATGGTCTCCGGTGGCCCGGCCACGAAGCTGCGCCGGTCGGGCGGACAGCCGTACCTGTCGTCGAAGGTGCCGCCGTCGAGGGCGCGTACCGCCATGCCGGCCTCGGCGGCGAGCAGCATCCCGGCCGGCAGGTCGACCGCCTCGGGGCGGTAGCCGACGATGCCGTCGATGTCGCCCCGGGCCAGCATCACCCAGGACAGCAGCGGCGCCCACAGTTGCAGCACCCGGCGGGCGCTGGTGTCCAGCACCACCTTCAGCGCCCGGGCGGTGCTGTCGTCCCGGCGTACCTCGTGCCCCTGGGTCCAGGCCAGCACGGGCGCGGACGGCACCGGGCGGTGCGCGGCGCGCAGCGGCCGCGCGGCCGGGCCGGACGCGTGCACGAACGCGCCCCGGCCGCGCACCGCCGACCAGGTACGGCCGGCGACCGGGTCGTGCACCACGCCGAGCACCGGCGAGCCGTTGTCGCACAGGGCGATCCCGACCACGTACGCGGGCAGCCCGATCGCCACGTTGTTTGTGCCGTCGAGCGGGTCGACGAGCCACGCCCAGGTGGTGTCCGGGGCGTACTCGCCGCCCTCCTCGGCGATCACGCCGTGCTCCGGCCAGCGGGCCCGGATCCGGTCGACGATGAGCCGTTCGGCGGCCAGGTCGAGGTCTGTGACCAGGTCACCGGTGTCGTTCTTGGCCCGGGCGTGCACCTCCCCCCGGGTGCCCCGGCGCAGCAGCCGGCCCGCCGCCTGGGCGGCCTCCACCGCGAACCGGTGCGCCTCGCGCAGGTCGGGCCCGCCTCTGCTCGGCTCCACGTCCATGGCTCCTCCAGCCAGTCAGCCCCGTGCCACAAGTCGCGCGATCGCCCGCGCCATCCGCGCGGTCTCGGCCGCGTCGCATCGGTCCCGGCGTACCCGGTGGCTGTGCCCGTCCACCGCGCCGAGGCTCAGGTCGCACGTGCCGGGAGTGGTCCGGCCGAGCGCCACTGTCACCGCCGGTTCACCGGCGTCGACCTCCGAGGTGTGGAAGCCGCCGGCGCGCAGCGCGTACGAGTCGCCGGCCGAGTGCGTCTCCACAGTGGCGGTCATCGCGGTGACCAGCCGGTCGGTGGCGGCCATCTCGTCCACCTCGCCGAGGCTGCGCACTTCGTAGACCCGCCAGGACGGGTCGGCGGGCGCGTCGTCGACCTCGATCAGCTCGTTGCGGACGGTGCCGTGCAGCACGTGGCTGAGCAGGTCCCAGCTGTGCGAGTGCATGGTGGAGGTGGTCGGGCGCACCTGTGGCGGGTCGGCGGGCCAGGCGTGCACGCAGACACCGTCGGGGCCGTCGCGTTCGACCGGCAGGCAGGTGAAGCCGAGCGGGTGCCGGACCGCGCGCAGCGGGCGCCGCCCCTCGGCGACGTCGTCGAGCACGTCCAGCACCCAGCCGCGTAGGAGCTCCGGCCGGGTGCCCCGGTCGATCTCCCGTTCGAGGTCGGTGTAACTGGTCATGAGTAGGGGTTCCTCGCCTGGACGGCTTTGCCGATGATGTCGGCCACCTCGCGGTCGCCGAAGGAGCGGGGCAGCGTGAGGCCGAGCGCGGCGAACAACCGCCGTACCTGCTCGACCGACGGCTCGTCGTCGAGCTTGACCTGGGCCGCGGCCTCGATCGGCACGCGCCGGCTCTGCCGGCGGCTGTAGTCCAGCTCGATGTTGAAGCGGTTGTAGTAGACCTCGCCGCGGTCGATGCGCAGCGCGGGCGTCTGCGGGTTCTCCTGGGTGATGACGACGCAGGAGGAGGAGAGGTCGTAGCGGAACGTGGTCATCTGCGCGGAGAGCCGGACGTCGACGGTGAGCAGGCCGGAGCGTTGCAGGTGCCAGCAGGCGGCCAGCACCGTCGCGTAGGACTCCTTGCGGGTGCGGTCGACGGTCCACGGCTCGCCCGGCGCGTCCGGGTCGAGGCTGCGCCGGAACCGCGCGTACCGCTCGCAGACCTCCTCGTCGGTCGGGTCGATGATCTCGATCGCGACGGTGAGCGTGGCGTTGCGCCGCCGGGCGTGTTCCAGGCAGTCCGGCAGCGTGACCGCGCGCAGGAAGGTGCCGGTGCCGCCCTTGAAGCTCCACTGGTCGGTGTGCCGCCGCGCGTCGGCGAGCGCCTGCCCGACCTCGCTGCCGTGAAGAACCCGCACCATGGACACGCTGTCGATGGCCTCGCGGGCCCGGTTCAGCGCGCCTTCCGGGCCGGTGATCTCCTGCATCTGCGGCACCAGGTCGGTCAGCCGGTCGCGGGTGTCCGAGATGACCTGGCGGACCTCCCGCTCGGTGGTGCGCCGGCGCAGCCGGTCGCGCAGCATCGCCTGTGCGAGCAGACCCAGGACCAGCAGGATCGCGCTGTTCACCAGATCCTGGCTGACCGTGTTGGTGAGGCCGAGCACGGACACCGTGAGCGCCAGCACCAGGCCGATGAACGCGTCGAGATTGGTCACGACCCAGGCGAGCAGGCGCGTCATGACATCCCCCGGTCGACGACGGAACCTCCATGATAGCCCGCTGTCAATGTCGCCATCACACCCTGTTTCGGGCCGGTGACGCCCCGCCCTGCCGGCGGGCGGCGCAGATCAGGGAGCCGCCGAGCCCGGGCGCGGCGCGGGCCAGCCGGCGCGAGGCCACCCACCGCCCGCCGGGCAGCCGCCAGCCGACCTCGTTGGAACGCAGCGCCACCGGTGTGAATCCGGCCCGGCGCAGGGCGCGGCGCAGCAGCGAGGCGGTGAACGGACGGATGTGCAGCCACAGGTACGGGTGTAGCGGGTCGATCTGGCGTGGCGCCCGGCCGGCCAGGAACGCCAGCCGGTCCTGCACCGGCGCCAGGTTCGGGGTGGTGAGCACCAGCAGGCCACCGGGTGCCAGCACCCGGTGACACTCCCGCAGCAGCGCCAGCGGGTCGTACACGTGCTCGATCAGCTCCCCGGCGAGCAGCCCGGCGAAGCTGCCCGCCCGGAACGGCAGGCCCCGGGTGGCGTCCAGGCAGACCGGCAGCGCCCGCCCGCCGGCCGCCGCGCGGGCCGTGCCCAGCGCCGTCTCGGCCGCGTCGGCGAGCACCACCGGGCCGGGCAGCGTGGCCGGGTCGAGCATGCCGCGTGGCCCGCAGCCCAGCTCCAGCACCGGCCCGCGCCCGGTCACCCCCTCGGCGAGCAGCCGGGCCGCGACCGCGCGGCGCACCCTGTGGTACGGGTCGTCGACGTACCCGTCGACCTCGGCGCCGTCGTGGTAGCGGCGGTTGTTGGCGTGCCTGCCGTGCGCCTGCGCGCGGTGCGACGACGTCCCGGTCGGCGGCTCGGCCATCACCCCTCCACAGCGGACGCCGGCCCCGTCGGCGACGTCCGCCCCAAGCCTCGCACCGGTGGCGTCCGGTGGCGCGCATCCGGTCCGTGATGCGCGCGCCCGGCACGTCAGATCGCCCGTGCCCAGTCCAGCCGGGTGCTGTCGTCGTACTCGTCGCCGGGGATCCACCACTGCTCGCCGAAGCCACTGGTGGACACGATGATGTTGCCGCCGTCCGGGTACTCGTTCTCCGGCGGGATCGACAGCGCGGCGCAGTAGCGGCCGTCCGGGGAGAACACCGGCGACAGGTAGAACCGGGGCTCGTCGGTGAGCTTCTTCAGCCCGGTGCCGCCGATGCGCACCGACGCGAGCGACTGGTTGTAGACCTCGCGGTCCAGGTGCCAGCGGTTGGTGCAGAAGACGACGCGCCCGGAGTCGGGCATGAAGACCGGCGAGATGAACATCTCGCCCGCCACCGGCGTGTAGACGGGCCGCACCGTCCCGGTCGCGAGTTCCAGCACCCGCAGTTGCCAGCCCTGCGAACGGCTGCGCCACCGCACGACGATCATGGAGCCGTCCCGGGACCAGTCCGGGTCGGCCATGGAATGCCCCTCGACCAGCACGCGGGTGGCGCCGGTGACCACGTCCACAGCGATCAGCCGGTCGTTGTCCTGCCCGGTGACGAGCGCGATCTCGGTGCCGTCCGGCGACCACGTCGGCGCGCCGTAGCGGACACCGAACGGGTCGGCGAGCAGCGTGCGCTTCTGGCCGGTGACCCGGTCGTACACGGCCACGAACGGCTCCAGCGTGCCGTCGCCCGAGCGGGCCGTGTTGACCCAGGCCACGTGCCGGCCGTCCGGCGAGGACTTGGCGTGGTCCCCGTTCGGCAGCAGCTCGCGCGGCGTGGTGCGGCCCGGGTCGACCTGGAGCACACCCCAGCCGACGCTGACCAGCCACGACCCGTTCACCACGTCGGCGGCGGCCGGTGCGGCGGACGCGGCGTGGGGCGCGGCGGCCACCCCGGTCGCGGCGGCGAGCCCGGTCAGCGCGGCGGTACGCAGCAGGGCACGACGATTCAGTGCGGTCATTCGACAACCCCCGTGAGAGACGTGGCCCCCACCCTCCCGAGTGGATCGACGCACCGGAATCGGACGAGCGGCCGCTTCACGTTCGGCTACTCGTCCATCACCGCCGGTGAGCCCACCGGGGACCGGTACGCTCGCCCCGATGACCTCCGACGCGCTGCACCGCGCCCTCACCGAAGCGGGCGACCCGCCACTGCTCCCGCTCCCGGGCGTGGCGGTCGAGCTGCTGGACGCCCTCGCCGCCCCGCCGCGCCTCGGCGCGCACCTGCGGCTGGTGCACGACGTCGCCTGGCACCTGACGGCCGCGTTCGCCGACCGCTTCGGCGCGGTGCCGTTCGACAGGCAGGCGGTGCTGTTCGGCGCGGCGGTGCACGATCTCGGCAAGGTCGAGCACCCGGCCGAGCTGACCGGCCCCGGTTCGGCGCACGAGGAGGCCGGGTACCAGTTGCTGCTGCGTTTCGGCGTACCGGAGGAGCGGGCCCGCTTCGCCGTCACCCACGCCGCCTGGCACTCCCCCGGCGCGCAGCTGGAGGACCTGCTGGTCAGCCTGGCCGACAAGGTGTGGAAGGGCCGGCGCGTCACCGACCTGGAGCAGCTCGTGGTCGACCGGCTCGCCGGCATCACCGGCCAGGAGCGCTGGCAGACGTTCCTGGACCTCGACGACGTGCTCGCGGAGCTGGCCGCCGGCGCGGACCGCCGGCTGGCGTTCCAGGCCGAGCATCCGGTGTACGGCTGACGCCGGCCCCCAGGCGGCGACGAGTCCGGCACCGGCCGGAGGTCTTCCCAGTGTCAGTGTTCCGATCTCCGGGAGGAAGCATGAGCACCAGTGAAAGGCGCGGCCGGGTGCGGGCGTTCGTCACCGTCTCCCTGGACGGCTACGTCGCCGGCCCGGACGACCGGGCCGGCCAGGGGCTCGGTGTCGGCGGCGAACGGCTGCACCACTGGGTGATGGGCGGGCCGTGGACGTACGACACGCCGCGTGAGGCCGGCGCCGGCATGACCGACGAGGACCGGGCGTACTTCGACGAGCTGCTGGCGGGTGCCGGTGCCGCGCTGTGCGGCCGGGGCATGTACGACGCCGCCGGCGCCTGGGGCGGCCGGAACCCGTTCCAGGCCCCTCTGGTCGTGCTCACCCACCGCACCGCCGACCAGCCCGACCCGGACGCCGGTTTCCTCATGGTCGACGGGTTCGACGCGGCGCTGGCGGCGGCCCGGCGTACGGCCGGCGACGGCGCGGTGGTCATAGGCGGGGGCGCCGAGGTCATCCGGCAGGCGCTCGCGGCCGGCGTCGTCGACGAGCTGGGCCTGTCCACCGCGCCGGTGATCCTCGGCCGCGGGAAGCGGCTGTTCGAGGGCTTCGACCGGGACGTCGACCTGGAGATCCGCGCGGTGCACCACTCGCGGTACGCCGTACACGTCCGCTACGCCGTCGGCCGCCCAGCGAGGGGCACCGATTGACGTCGGCGGCGCTCAGCCGGTGACGGCGCGCCACGCCTGCTCGGTGGCGTCCCGCGTCCGCTCGGCGGACCGGCCGTCGCGGGCGGTGACCGTCACGACGAGCGTGTCCGCCCGCCGCCAGCAGGTGACAGACCCGTCGGCGCCACTGTGGCAGGTGGTCTCCGCGCCGGGTGCGGCAGTGCCTCCGCCGAGACGCGACTGCAACGCCCGCCCCACCGCCGCGATGCCCACCCGGTTGCCGTAGTACGCCTCGAGGGTCAGTGGCGGCGGAGTCGCCTCGCCGTACCCGTTGATCACCATGGCGAGACCCGGCGGATCGTCGACCAGGGCCGGTATGCGGTCCCTGCCGGCGTCTTGACGGGGCAGACCGGCCAGCTCGGCCGGCGCGGTGAGGCGGTCGATCACCACGGCGCCGGGGGCCGCCGGGTCGGGCTCTCCCGGCTGGCAGGCGGCGCCGGTCAGAGCGGCGGCCAGGACAAGGGCCGTCGGCCGGACCGCGCGACGGCGGTGTCCGGTCATGTCGTCCTCCCCAGGGTGGGCCGGAGCCGGGCGAGCATCCCGGACCGAGCCTATCGACAGCGACCCACGATCGGAACCGATTGACTTTCGATAGGTTCCGCGCGATAGTCGATGCATGCTTACGGCGCAACGCGCGGTGACACCACTCCGTGCCTTCCTGGTCCTGCTGTTCGCGATCCTGGTGCTGCTCCAGACCATGTCGCTGCCCGGGCAGTTCGCGCACATGGCGCGGGAGAACCCGGACATGGCGTACCTGCGGTGGCCCGCCACCGCGGTGACGATCTTCTGGGTGCTGTGCGTGCAGGTGGTGATCGTCTGCACCTGGCACCTGCTCACCCTGGTCAAGCGCGACCGCATCTTCACCGAGGCGTCCCTGGGCTGGGTCGACGGCATCGTCTGGGCGGTCGCCGCCGCCTGGGTGGTGCTCGTCGGCGTCTTCCTCTACGTCGGCTTCAACGCCGGCGACCCGGGGCTGCCGCTGCTGCTGTTCCTGCTGGTCACCGGCGTCAGCGTGCTGGGGCTGCTGATGGTGGTGCTGCGCGCGCTGCTGCGCCAGGCCACCACGCTGCGCACCGACATGGAAGCGGTGATCTGATGCCGATCGTCGTGCGCATCGACGTGGAGCTGGCCAAGCGCAAGATGAGCGTCGGCGAGTTCGCCGAGCGCGTCGGGCTCACCCCGGCGAACGTGGCGGTGCTCAAGAACGGCCGCGCCAAGGCCGTCCGGTTCAGCACCCTGGAGGCCATGTGCCGGGTGCTCGACTGCCAGCCCGGCGACCTGCTCGAATGGGTCCCCGACGAGGATGGGGCGCAACGATGAGACACCTGGCCGCCGCCGTGGCGCTGCTCGCCGTCGTGCTCGGCGTCGCCGGCTTCGTGTACGGGGAGGCCGACGACTCCCCCGGCCTCCAGCTCCTGTCCGCGCTGCTCGTCATCGGCGCGGTCGCCGTCGGCGTGCGCGTCGCCCGGCGTACCCGGTAGGGCCGGCGCCCCCTCGACGCCGGCCCTGCCGCTCAGCCCTTCACGCAGACGACCTGCTTGAGGTGGGCGACCACCTCGACCAGGTCCTCCTGCTGGGCCATCACCTCGGTGATGTCCTTGTACGCGCCGGGGATCTCGTCGACCACACCGGCGTCCTTGCGGCACTCCACCCCGGCGGTCTGCGCGGCCAGATCCGCAGTGCTGTACGTCCGCTTCGCCTGCCCCCGCGACATCCGCCGCCCGGCGCCGTGCGACGCCGAGCAGTACGCGTCGACGTTGCCCTTGCCGCGCACGATGTACGACCCGGTGCCCATCGAGCCGGGAATGATGCCCAGGTCCCCCTTACCGGCCCGGATCGCGCCCTTGCGGGTCACCAGCACGTCCACCCCGTCGTAGCTCTCCTCCGCCACGTAGTTGTGGTGGCAGGAGATCGGCTCGTCGTAGCCGACGTGCGGGAACGCAACCCGGACCACCTGGCTCAGCAGAGCGAGCATGACCGCCCGGTTGCGCCGGGCGTACTCCTGCGCCCACCACAGGTCCCGCCGGTACGCCTCCATCTCGGGCGTGCCGGCGAGGAACACCGCGAGGTCCCGGTCCGGCAGGTCGGTGTTGTGCGGCAGGCCGCGCGCCACCGCCATGTGCCGCTCGGCCAGCTCCTTGCCGATGTTGCGGGAACCGGAGTGCAGCATCAGCCAGACCCGGCCGTCGTCCGGGCCGCCCTGCTCCAGGCAGACCTCGATGAAGTGGTTGCCGCCGCCGAGCGTGCCGAGCTGCCGCTGCGCCCGCGTCTGGAGCTGGGCCACCTTCCGGTCCAGCGTGCCGAACCGCCGCCAGAAGTCGTCCCAGCCCGACTGCTCCAGCCCTCGGATCCGGCGCGGGTCGACAGCGTCGTCACGCATCGCGAAGCCGACCGGGATGGCCGCCTCGATCGCCGAGCGCAGCGGCGCGAGGTCGTCGGGCAGGTCGGCGGCGGTCAGCGAGGTCCGTACCGCCGACATGCCGCAACCGATGTCCACGCCGACCGCGGCCGGCGACACGGCCTGCCGCATCGCGATCACCGAGCCGACCGTGGCGCCCTTGCCGAAGTGCACGTCCGGCATCACCGCGACACCCTGCACCCACGGCAGCGCGCCGATGTTGCGCAGCTGCCGGGCCGCCTGCGCCTCGATCGTGTACGGGTCGGTCCAGACCCGGACCGGCGCCCGGGTACCGGCCAGCGGGGTGAAACCCATCGTCGTCTCCTTGCTCATGTCCTTCTGACGTAGGCCGTACGGGACTCGAACCCGTAGCCTCCCGGTTGAGAGCCGGGTGAGCTGCCAGTTGCTCCAACGGCCCAGGACGGCGTACGCCGTCGGCGGAGCTGCCCCGGAAACGGAGAACCGCCCTGCTCCGGTCTCGGGGCGGGCGGTTCGCGCGGATCGTCGCGCCGGCGCTAGACGCGCCACCACCCTGGTTGCCACTGCCGTTCGCGGCCCGTGCCCGGCTCGGGCAGCAGGGCACCGGCGCGCGGCGCTTGCCGCTCGGCGCGGGTGCGGTTCTGCTGCGACACGGTGCACTCCCCTGGTGGATCAGATCGACGTTGCCCGCTCACGGTACGGCCGCCACACCTGGGCGGCAACACGATATTCGTTCGTGGTCAGCCGGCGTGTGCCACCGGGTGGCGGCGCATCTCCTCCATGAACGGGTAGCGCGCGGTCAGCTCCGCGAGCGTGATGCCGGCCCGCCACGCGGCGGCCACCTGCGCGACCTGAAGCAGGTCGGTGGCGTCGCCCCGGGCCTGGACGTCGCCGTCCACCCGCAGGTCGATCATGAAGTAGCGGGCCTGCGAGCCGAGGCTGACGCAGACCACGCCGCGGGCGGAGGTCATCTCGGCGCAGGTGAACCGGCTGCGCCCCTGCTCGGGCGCGGTCACCTCGCCGACGTCGAGCTGGTGGGCGGCGGCTGTCGCCACGAGCGCGGGGGCGAGACCGCCGGGCTCGACCAGGTCCGGGTAGAGGCGCACACCCAGTGCGGCCGACACGTCGCTCATGACTGACTCCCACTTCCTTGTGACAGAGACCAGCAGCGCGCAGGTTACGAACACGTTTCCGGCGCGCACGGCCATCTTTTCCCGCGCGGCCGTCCCGGGGCAATAGGAACGCCCTCATCGAACCCCTGCGGGGTACGCTGCCGCCTCATGGCGCACATCCGCTGTGACTTCTTCTCCGAGGCGCTCGGCATGGGCACGTCGATGACAGTGCTGCTGCCCGACCGGGGCGCGGCCGGGATCGGCGTGCCGGGTGCCGCCGCCGACGGTGACCCGCAGGTGCTGTACCTGCTGCACGGGCTGAGCGACGACGACACCGTGTGGACCCGGCGCACCTCGATCGAGCGGTACGTCGCGCCGCTGGGGCTGGCCGTGGTGATGCCGCAGGCGCAGCGGAGCTTCTACTGCGACGAGGCGCACGGCAACCGGTACTGGACGTTCCTCAGCGAGGAGCTGCCCGAGGTGTGCCGGTCGTTGTTCCGGCTGTCCGACCGGCGGGAGGACACGTTCGTCGCGGGCCTGTCGATGGGCGGCTACGGGGCGATGAAGTGGGCGCTGCGCCACCCGGACCGGTTCGCGGCGGCGGCCAGCCTGTCCGGCGCGCTGGACGTGACGCGCCGCCGCCACCATCCGACCCGTCCGGTCGACCCGGCGGTGTGGCACACCGTCTGGGGTGACGACCCGGTGCCCGCCGACGACGACACGGTGGGGCTGCTGGAGCGCTCCGGCGACGACCGGCCGGCGCTCTACGTCGCCTGCGGCACCGAGGACTTCCTGTACGAGGACAACCTGCGGTTCCTCGACGTGGCCCGGGAACGCGACGTGCCGGTCACCGTCGACTTCGGTCCCGGTGACCACGACTGGGCGTACTGGGACGCGCGCATTCAGGACGTGCTGGCCTGGCTGCCGCTGCGCGGGCGCTGACCGGGCGGGCTCAGACGCCGACGGTGCCGTCGATCGCCTCGCGGATCAGGTCGGCGTGCCCGTTGTGGCGGGCGTACTCGTGCAGCATGTGCAGCATGACCAGGCGCAGCGAGACGTCCTCGCCCCAGCGGGCCTGGTGACCTGTCACGTCGAGCGAGGCGGCCTCCCGCTCGACGCGCCGGGCGTGCTCGACCTCCCGCCGCCACGCCTCGAACGCCTCCGCCACGTCGGCGTCGCGGGCGTCGTACGCCTGCTGGAAGTCGCCGCTGTCCGACCACACCAGCGGCACGTCCTCGGCGGCGATGACCCGGCGGAACCAGGTGCGTTCCACCTCGGCCATGTGCCGGACCAGGCCGAGCAGGGACAGCGTGGACGGTGGCGCCGCCGCCCGTCGCAACTGCTCGTCGGTCAGTCCCTCGCACTTGAGGGCCAGCGTGGCACGGTGGAAGTCGAGGAAGGCGCGCAGCGACTCCCGCTCGCCGGCCAGCAGCGGCGGGCCGATCCGTCCGGTCTCCATGAGCGTCGAGCCTAGCACAATCGATCATGGTGGAACGACCGCGTCACCGCAGTGACGAACCGGCCACCGGGAAGTCGAACCAGGTGTCCGGGTACGGCTCGTCGACGTACCGGTAGTGCCACCACTCCAGCGGATAGTTCTCGAAGCCCTGTGCGGACATCAGCCGGCGCAGCAGGTCCCTGCTGGTCCGGGCGGTGCGGCTGATCCGCGCGTCGGCGGTGTGGGAACGCGGGTCGAAGCAGTCGAACCCGGTGCCCATGTCGATCGAGTCGTCGGCGAAGCGGCGTCCGGCCGGGTCGGTGCAGGGCACGAGCGCCTGGCCGGGCGTGTACGCGGCCTGCGAGGGCCCGGAGACCGGCACCAGGGTCAGGTCGACGGTGCTGCCCCGGCTGTGCGCGGTGGGCGCGCCGATGTAGCCGTCGGCGAACAGCCGGTCCTTCGGCACGGCGGGATAGAACTCCCCCTTCATCAGCTGCTCACCGGGCAGCTTCGCCCAGGCCACGAAGTCGTCGGCGGCGCGCTGCGGGCGGTAGCAGTCGTACACCTTGAGGCTGTGCCCACCGGCGAGCGCGGCGGTCTGCACCCGGTGCAGCGCCTCCGCCGCCGGCCGGGTGAGCAGGCAGCGCGGCTCGGCGTACCCGTCGATCGGGCGGCCGACGAAGTTGTGCGGGCCCGCGTACCGGATGTCGGTGCGGACGGTGGGGTCGACGGTGGTGAGGTCCACGATGTCCGCCGGGGCACGGGGACCGGTCGCTGTGGGTGACGGCGGCGCGGACGGCGACGGCGACGGCGCGGGCCGCTGGCAGGCGGCGGCGGGCAGCGTGGCCGCGACGGCCACGACCGCCGTCGCGCGCGTGCCGGTGCCCACCCGCCGTGTCTACCAGCCCGGGCGGGCCGGCATCGGCGGAACCGGTGGTCAGCCGCCCAGCACGGTACGCAGGAAGTCGACGGCGGCGGCGTCGTCGTCGATGCCGCCCGCCTCGTGGCCGTTGAACCGCCACACCGTCAGGTCCTTGTCGCCCCGGTAGGCGTGGTAGGCGGCGTAGACGGTGGACGGCGGCGTGATCTCGTCCATGAGCGCGACGGAGAAGCGGGCCGGCACGCCCGCGCGGCGGGCGAACGCGACGCCGTCGACGTAGCCGAGCGTGCGCAGCGCCTGCTCCTCGCGGTCGCGGTGCACGGCCAGGTAGTCGCGGATCTCCCGGTACGGCGCGGCGTCGGTGATGGTGATCGCGCGCGGGATGTCGCAGAGGAACGGCACGAGCGCGACAGCCGCCCGCACCCGGGGCGCCAGCGCGGCGGCGGCGAGGGCGGCGGCGCCACCCTGGCTGTGCCCGAGGACCGCGATCCGGTCCGGGTCGACGGCGGGCAGTTCGCACGCGGCGTCCACGGCGCGGACCGCGTCGGTGAGGAAGCGCCGGTAGTAGTACCGGTTCGGGTCCTCGATCCCCCGGGTGGCCATGCCCGGCGCCTGCGGTCCGGCGGCGGCGACGTCCGGTGTGTCGCCCCGGCTCCACCCCGAGCCCTGGCCGCGCGTGTCCATCTGGAGGTGGGCGAAGCCGGCGGCGGACCAGAGCAGGTTCTCCAGCGCGTGGCCGCGGCCGCCGCCGTACCCGACGTACTGCACGATCGTGGGCAGCGGCTGCGTCGCGCCGCGCGGCACCCGCAGCCAGGCGCGGATCGGCTGGCCGGCGAAGCCGGGGAAGGTCACGTCGAACACGTCGATCCCGGCCAGCGGCGTGGGCATCGGGGTCGCCGACACGGGGTCGCCGCAGGAGCGCGCCTGTGCGAGAGTGTCAGCCCAGAAGGCGTCGAAGTCCGGCGGCTCGCGCAGGTCGCTGCGATGGGCGCGGAGTTCGGCCTCGGCCAGGTCGGTGAACACGCCTCGGATTCCTCGTCGTTCGTCGGGGGTGGACGGCGAGCCGGCGGAAGATGACTGGCGCGTTTCCGGAACGTTTCCGCAACTCGTGCGAACGCTAGGGCCGGTCCGGCCTGTCGTCAAGCCCTCGCCGTACGGCAAGATGTGCGTGGGGCGGGACGGTCTACCGGTCGGTTCCGGCAGCCGGCGAAGGGAACACGGGTGAGCGCGGACGACGAGCGCAGGGTGACCATCACCGCTATCGCACGGGAGGCCGGCGTCTCGGTGCCGACCGTGTCGCGGGTGCTCAACGGGCGTTCCGACGTCGCGCCGGACACCCGGGAGCGGGTCGAGGAGCTGCTGCGCCACCACGGCTACCGGCGTCGCGGCAGCCGTACGGTGCGCCGGGCGGACCTGGTCGACCTGGTCTTCAACGACCTGGACAGCCCATGGGCCGTGGAGATCATCCGCGGTGTGGAGGACGTCAGCCATGCCGCCGGGGTGGGCACCGTCGTCTCGGCGATCCACCGCGAGTCCAGCTCCACCCGGCAGTGGCTGCACAACCTGCGCGCCCGCGCGTCCGACGGCGTGATCGTGGTGACCTCGCACCTGAGCCCCGCCGTGCAGGCCCAGCTGCGGCGCCTCAACGTGCCGGTGGTGGTGGTCGACCCGGCCGCCGGCGTGGCCGCCACCGACGTGCCGGCGATCGGCGCCACCAACTGGACCGGCGGCCTGGCCGCCACCGAGCACCTGCTCAAGCTCGGCCACCGCCGGATCGGTTTCGTGGCCGGCCCGCCGCACCTGCTGTGCAGCCGGGCCCGGCTGGACGGCTACCGGGCCGCCCTGGCCGCCGCCGGGGTCACCGCCGACGACCGGCTGGTGCAGCCCGGCGACTTCTACCACGCCTCCGGGTTCACCGCCGGTGGCGCGCTGCTCGACCTCGACGACCCGCCCACCGCCATCTTCGCCGCCAGCGACCAGATGGCCTTCGGGGTGTACGAGGCGGTACGCCGCCGCGGGCTGCGGGTCTGCGACGACGTGAGCGTGGTGGGCTTCGACGACCTGCCCGAGGCGCGGTGGGCCTCACCGCCGCTGACCACAGTGCGCCAGCCGCTGGTGGAGATGGGCCGGCTCGCCGCCCGCACGGTGCTGCGGCTGGCCCAGGGCGAGGAGATCGACTCGCCCCGCGTCGAGCTGGCCACCGAACTCGTGGTGCGGGACAGCACCGCCGGGCCCGCCTGCCGCTGATCCGGGCCGCCGCTTTCAGTCCTGTTCCGGAATTTCCGGCTCCCGCAGCGGCGTCCCGGTCGACATGGCGACGGCTGCGGCGTTGCGGCGACGCCGGGCCAGCAGCAGCGCTCCCCCGGCCGTCAGCACCGCGCCCACCGCCACCGTCACACCCGTGCCGGGCCGTGGTCCGGGTGCCGCCCCGCCGCCGCGCAGGCCGGCGTGCCCGGCCAGGGCCGAGGCCGCCCCGCCCGCCGGTGGCGCGGACCGGTCCAGCTCCCCCGGCTCGACCAGCCGTCCGACCGACGCGTCACGCGGCTGCGCGAAACCCCAGTCCAGCAGCGCCGCGCCCTGCTGCCAGCCGCGCTGGGTGGTCACCTCGGCGCCGAGCAGCGTCACCACGAGGCGCCGCCCGCCGCGCTCGGCCGCACCGACGTACGTGTGCCGGGCCAGGTCGGTGAAGCCGGTCTTGCCCCCGAGGGCGCCCGGATAGTGGTCCAGCAGCATGTTGTCGTTGGAGATGGCGAACCCCTTCGCCCGCTGCGCCGGCTGGGCCGGGATCTGCGCCGACCGGGTGGTGTCGTAGCGCCGGAACGCCGGGTCGGCGAAGCACGCCCGCGCGATGAGCGCCAGGTCGTACGCGCTGGTGAACTGCCCCGGCCCGTCCAGCCCGGACGGGGTGACCGCGTGCGTCTGCCGGGCGCCGAGCCGGTGCGCCTCCTCGTTCATCGCCCGGATCCCGCCGGCCGGCCCGTCCGGGCCGCCCCCGAGGCGGGCGAGCGCGTTCGCCGCCTCGTTGCCGGAGCGCAGCAGCAGGCCGAGCCAGATCGTCTCGATCCGGTAGCGCCCGCCCTCGACCAGCCCGACAGTCGAGCTGCCCGGCTCGACGGCCAGGTCCCCGGCGGTCACCGTCACCTCCCGGTTCGGGTCCAGCCGGGGCAGCATCGTGGCGGCCAGCAGCAGCTTCTGCACGCTCGCGGGCACCCCGTACTCGTGCGGGCCGCAGCCGCCGAGCACCGCGCCGCTGTCCAGGTCGGCGACCACCCAGGAGGTGGCGGTCACCGCCGGCGGCGCGGTCGACGCGGGCGGGACGACCAGCCCGGCGGTGTCCAGCGCGGGGCCGCCGACGGCCCGCGCGGCCGGGTCGGGCGCCGGCGGCGGCTGCGGCGGCCGGGTCGCCGGGGCCGGCACGTTCGGGCAGGGCGGCGCGGACGGCAGCCGGCGTACCGGCGTGCGGACGGCGGCCACCGCGGGCGTCGCCGACGCCGGCAGCAGCAGGGCGGCGGCCAGCGCCACGAAGGATCCCCAGGTCCTCATGACCCGCACGCTAGCCACGCCGACCCGAACGGGTCACCGGCTCGGGGATTCGGGCCCCGGCACTGTCGCCACCGGGTAGGCTCGCCCGCTCGACGATCAGCGCGCGCGGAGCCCGTGGCCGGCCAGCGGGCCGACGTGCCAGCCCCGGCGGCGGCACTCGGCGAGCACGCGCGGAAGGGCGGCCAGACCGGCCCGCCAGGCGCCCGGCGCGGCCGTGCGGGAGGAGTCGTGCAGCAGGATCGTGCCGCCCTCGTCCAGCCCGGCCAGGACGGTGTCCGCGACGGTGTCGGCGGTGGCGGTGGCGGTCCAGTCCCGGCCCCAGCAGCTCCACAGCACCGGCCGCAGGCGCAGCCGCCGGGCGGCCACGAGCGCGGCGGTGGTGAGCACGCCGTACGGCGGTCGCAGGAACCGGGGGGCACGGCCGGTCACGTCGGCGACCAGGGCGTACGCGCGGGTCAGGTCGCTGACGGTGCGGGCGGGGCCGCGCAGCAGCAGGTTGTCGTGCGTCCAGCCGTGCACGGCGATCTCGTGGCCGTCGCCGGCGACCCGGCGGCCCAGCGCCGGATGGCGGCGCAGCATCGCGCCGAGCACGAAGAACGTGGCACGGACCCGGTGCGCCGCCAGCACGTCCAGGACGTGGCCGGTGGATTCCGGATCCGGGCCGTCGTCGAAGGTCAGCGCGACCCGGCCGGGCGCCCCGAGCCCGTGCAGCCCGGGCAGCAGCCGCCGCCGCACGGCGGGCAGCGCCGTCACCGCCGGTGCCGCCTGCAACGCCGGCAGCGCCAGCGCGGCGGCCCGGGCGAGGGTGGCCGGTCTCAACGCAGGCCCCCGGTGGACTGCAGCAGCGCGGCGAGGACGGCCACCGCGTCGCCGACCGGATCGAGCAGCGGGCGGCGCGTACCGGCCGGGCCGGCGGGCGGCGCCCGGCGGGCCGCCTCGGCGACCAGTCCGGCCGGGTCCTCGGACACGTCGTCACGGGGCGGGGCCACCGGTCCGGTCCCGATCACCGCCGCGAGCACCGGCCCGAGCTGCTGCGGTGTGCCGGCCCACCGGCTCAGGCCGGCGCGGGCCAGGATCGCCGCGTTCGCGCGTCCGTGCCCGGCGATGGGCCGGTACGTGACCACCGGCAGCCCGGCCGCCAGCGCCTCCTGGCAGGTCAGTCCGCCCGCGTTCTCCACCAGGACGTCGACGGCGCGCATCAGCGCCGGCATGTCGTCCACCCAGCCCAGCACGTGCCGGCCGGCACCGCGCAGCCGGTGGCGCAGCGCCGCGTTGTGCCCGCACACCACCACCGGCCGCACGCCCGCCGCGGCGACCTCGGCCACCGTGGCCGCCACCTCGCCGGCCCCCCAGGCGCCCGCGACGACGAGCGCGAGCACCTCGTCGGCCGGGAGGCCGAACCGCTGCCGGGCCCGCCGCCGGTCCTCCGGGCCGGGCCGGGCGAAGGCGCGGGACACCAGCGGCTGGACCCGAGTGACGTCGGCGGCGCAGTTCTCGTCCGTCTCGGCGTGGCGGACCGCGCAGTACACGTCCACGCCCGGCGCGAGCCAGGTCGGGTGCACCACGAAATCAGTCACATAGGTGATCAGAGGGACACGGAGCCGCCCGCGGCGCCGCAGCGGCCCGAGGAGCTGGTTGGCGAACGGATAGGTGGTGACCACGGCCCGCGTGTCGGGTGGGATGCGGCGGCGCAGGCGGTGGCGGAACGGCCGCAGCAGCGCGCGGATCCCGCGCACGGCGGTCCGCGAGCTGCCGGTGAGCCGGAACAGCGCGTGGTAACCCCAGGGAAGCTGGTGCAGCACCCTGCGGTAGGTCTCGCGTACCGCCCGGTGCGCCGGGCGGGGCAGCAGGTGCAGGAGGTTCAGCCGGTCCACCGCGAAACCCCGCGCACGCAGCCGGTGCGCCAGTTCGTCGGCGGCCCGGTCGTGTCCGGCACCGATGTCCGCCGAGACCACCACGATCCGGCCCGGGTGCTCCATGCCGGGCGCATACCCGCGGAATCGGTGTCCACGCGGCCCGGTGGCCGGGTCAGGCGCGGCGGCGCCCGCGTCGGCCGGCCCGGGCGCGACGGGCGGCGAGGACCGCCACCACCCCGCCGACCGCCAGCGCCAGCAGGCCGGCGGCCGGCACGATCACCCGCCAGTCCCCGTCGCCGATGCGGCGCAGCGCCGTACCGCCCGGCCCGCGCCAGGGCTCGCCGGGGGTACGGGTGGGCTCGGCGGCCGGCGCCGGCCCGGGTCGCGCCGCCTCGGCGGCCGGTCCGCCCGGTTCGACCAGGCGGCCGACCGAGGCGTCCCGGGGCAGCCGGAAGCCCCAGTCGAGCAGTTGGGCGCCCTGCTGCCAGCCGCGTACCGGGCGGGCCTCGGCCCCGAGCAGCGTCACCACGAGGCGGCGACCGTCGCGCTGCGCGGCGCCGACGTAGCTGTGCCGGGCCAGCTCGGTGAAGCCGGTCTTGCCGCCGAGCGCGCCGGGATAGCGGTAGACGAGCTGGTTCTCGTTCTGGATCTGGAACCCGCCCTTCTTCAGCGCGGGCTGGGCCGGGATCTGCGTGCGCTCGGTGAGCGCGTACCGGCGGAACGCGGCGTCGGCGAAGCAGGCACGCGCGATGAGCGCCAGGTCGTACGCGGTGGTGAACTGGCCGGGACCGTCCAGGCCGGACGGGGTGACCGCGTGCGTCTGCCCGGCGCCGAGCCGGCGGGCTTCGGCGTTCATCTCGGCGACGCCGGCCTGCGCGCTGCCCGCGCCGAGGCGGGCCAGCATGTTCGCGGCGTCGTTGCCGGACTGGAGCAGCAGGCCCAGCCACAGCGTCGCCACGCTGTAGCGGCCGCCGACGAGCAGGCCGACGGCCGAGCTGCCCGGCTCGATGTCCAGGTCGTCCCGGGTCGCCACGGCCACCTGCTTCGGGTCCAGCCGGCTCAGCATGGTGGCGGCCAGCAGCAGTTTCTGGGTGCTCGCCGGGGTGCCGGGAACGTGTGCGCCGCACGCGCCGAGGACCGCGCCGGTGTCCAGGTCGGCCACGAGCCAGGTGGTCGCGGTGACCGCCGGGGGTGCAGGGCTGCCGGGTGGCACGACGAGGCCGGTGCCGGCCAGCGCCTCGCCGCCCACCGCCGCCTGTTCGGGTGTCGTGGCCGGCGTTGTCGGGCGGGGCGGCCGGCTGACCTTCGGCGCGGGCAGGCGCGGGCAGGGCGCCGCGGGTGCGGGCGCGGCGGCCGGGGCGGCGGGTGTGGTGGCCGGGGCGGCGGCGGCCGGGGCGGGTGCCCCGGTGGTGAGCAGGGTGACGGCGGTGGCGACGGCCAGGGCCCGGGCTCTCATGAGAAGGCACCCTACCGAGCCGGATGATCAGGTCCGGACGCCTCACCGGTGTCGTGACGCCGCGCCGATCGGGCGCTGCCGGTGGGTGACCGGCCGGGTGTCAGCGCACGCCGCGCAGCCACCACCGCTGCCACGGCGTCTCCACCGCGCGCCGGTGATAGTGGGACCGGACCCAGGCCACCGCCCGCGCGGGCGGCAGCCCGTCCAGCACGGCCAACGCGGCGAGCGCGGTGCCGGTCCGCCCGATGCCGCCGTGACAGGCCACCTCGACCCGTTCGCCCGCGTACGCGCGCCGCCACGCCTCGCGCAGCGCGTCGAGGGCGTCGGCGCGGTCGGCCGGGATCCAGAAGTCGGGCCAGCGGACCCGCCGGACCGGCCACTCCGGCTCGGGACCGGGCGCCAGCAGCAGGGCGAAGTCGGCGGGCGAACCGGGCTCGGCGACCCGGCGCCCGCGTACGGTGGCGCCCCCGGGCAGCGTGAGCAGGCCGGCCTGGTCGGTCCACGGTGTCGCGTCCATGGCTCATTGTGTCGTGTCGCCCGGACACGTGAGTGCCCGCCGGACGAGGTCCGGCGGGCACTCACGATCGAGCCGGGTCGTCCCCGGCGCGCCTCGGATCAGCCGAGGCGACGGCGACGCCAGGCCATCGAGGCCAGCAGCAGCACCGCACCGGCGGCGGCCAGGCCACCACCGAGCTTCAGCGGCGTGCCGATGCTGTCACCGGTGACCGGCAGGCCGCCCTTGTGCGGCGGCCGGGTCGGCTTTGGCGGACAGACGGTGCCGGTGGCGCTGGCGATCCGGCCGGACGTCAGACCGGTGGCGGTGAACGTGTACCGACCCGGCTGGGTCGGCCGGTAGGTGACGGTGAAGTTGCCGCTGGCGTCGGCCGTCACGGTGAACGTGGTCGGCGCGGGCTGCGGCTGGGCGCGGTTGGGCGTGTAGGCGACGGGCGCCATCGCCACCGTGCTGCCGTCGCTGCGTCGCGCGGTGCCCTCGGCCGGGGCGGCCACGGGCAGGCCCGAGATCGCCACGTCGATGCGAACCGTCTCATTCGGCGCGAAGTTCGAACCCTGCAGGGTGAACTTCTCGCCGAGGCAGGCGGCCAGCGGCGACACGGTCAGCGAGGCGACTTCCGGCGGGTAGACCGGAGGCTGCGGCTGCGCCGCCCCGGCCGCGGTCGGCACGGCCGCTACGGCCAGGCCCACCGTGAGCGCCATGATGATGCGGGATAGCCGCATGATGGTTTCCCTCCTACTGTTCACAGCTTGGTGCGTTGACTACTTGGGTGGTCCATGGGGTGACGGTGGGCGTGTGCACCAGCTCGGCCGTCCCGGCGCCGGTCTTGCCGGTGAGCACCGTGACGTCGAGCGTCCGGGTCTGCCCGGGGCCGGCCTCGACCTTCGCCACCGCCACCTGGCGGCGGCCGTCGGTGCCGCTGCCCATCGCGGTGTCCCGGCCGTCGAGCCGCCCGGTGAGGACGGCGCCCCCGGTGGGCGTGTGCACGGAGACGAACGTGCGTGCGTTGTACTTGTCGCCGGACAGGGCCAGCCCGGTGACCGACTTGCTCAGGCCCGACTTCGGGGCGGTGGAGTGCACCGTGACCTTCAGCCGCAGCTCGCGGCGCCCGTCCGGCTGGCATTCGCCGACCGTCACGGTGGCCGAGAACCTGAGGTAGTAACCGAGCTTCGCGCCGCTGCCGTCGTTGAGGAACACGCCGACAGTCGGCACGGTGTCCTTCTCCGGAAGTTGACCGGCCAGCCGGCTGCCGGCCAGTGCGCGCTGTTCCTCAGATCGGACACTCCAGAACAATATCCGACGTTCGTTGATTGAACGGATAAAAACGGTCAAAAGCGCACGCGGGTCGATCGTCTTGGTGAACAGGGTGTCGAAGACACCCGAGGCCGCCTTGGTGAAGTACTCGTCCTGGTCCTTCGTGCCCAGGTCCCGGTACGAGTCACTGAGGAGCGTGCGGACGGCGGTGGCGGGGGCGAGTGCCGGCCCGTCCGACACGTTGACCGGGCCCACGACGCCGAGCAGGTAGGACAGGACCACCGGGTCCACCGCCAGCACACCGTCCACAGTCGTGCCGGTCCGGCGGCGCACCATGTCCCGGTAGAGCGCGGCGGCGGCCGGGAAGTCCGGGTTGAGGTTCACGTCCGCCGGATAGATGCCCGGCAGATCGCCCCAAAGCCGCTTCGCCTCCGCGTCGACCTTCAGTGGCGGGTCGAAGAACCGCAGGTCGGAAGAACTGCCCTGCTTCACGAGGCGGATCCGCCCACCCTCGGCACGCAGGACTGCGTACGCGCCGAACATGCCGCCCGTGGCGCGCAGCTCGGCCGGGTTCTGCGAGACCAGCAGATAGCTGCGCGGCCCGTCCGCGCCGAGCAGTGGCGGCAGCAGCCGCGCCCCGCGATCAGCCGCCGAGGTCAGCTCGCCGAGCTGGTCCAGCTCCGCCCGCAGCGCGGTGACCGCGTCGCGTACCTGCGTCACGAGGTCGCCGGTGGGCACCTTCCGCAGCCGGTCGGCGGTCCGGCGTACGGCCTGGTCGGCGGCGGAGACCTCGGCCGAGACGGCGCGCAGGCGGGCCAGGTCCAGCTTGCCCTGCTTCGGCACCAGCGAGGCGAGGTCGACGCGCAGCAGCGTGGGGAACGCGAGCCGGGCCAGGTCGTCCACCGCCACCGAGATCTGCCGTACCGCGGCGAGGTTGTCCCCCGCGTACGGGGTCTGCTGGCCGACCCACCACACCGGATCCCCGGTCTCGCCGCGCGCGGCGGCGGCCTGTTCCTGCAACGCGGCGAGCGTGCGCTGGGCCCGGGCCACGTCGCCATCGAGCACCTGGGCGCTGAGCTCCCTGGCCAGCCCGGCGGCGTTCACCAGGTGGGCGCGGGCCTGCCAGCCCCGGAACGCGACCCAGCCGCCGGCGCTGAGCAGCACCGACACGACGACCAGCCCGGTCAGCAGGATCCGGCGGACCCGGGCGCGCCGGCGCCGTCGCGAGCGGCGCCGCCGGCCGGGCGTGGCACCAGGTCCGGTCACGGATTCCCCCTACGTGTCGGTCGAATCGGACACAATTCGCGATCGAGTGCTTTTTAGCACAGGAAAGTGCATGTTCGAGGCGATATTCAACACTCTGACGATTTATCGGCTGTGTGCGAGCTTTGTTCGGTTCGACGTCCGCTCGGCCGCCTCGTGCAGCAGCGCCTCGATCCGGTCCACACCGGCCCGCATCGACATGTCCCGCAGGTACGCGTCGCGGCCCCGCCTGCCCATGTCGAGCCGGGCGGCCGGCGGGATGGCGGCGGCCAGCCAGAAGCGGTCGGCCAGCGCCGCCCAGTCCTCCGGTGGGCAGGACAGGCCGGCGCGGGCCCGCTCCACCACCTCGGCCGTCTCCCCCGCGGCGGAGGCGACCACCGGCGCGGCGCAGGAGAGCGCGGCCTGGAGCTTGCCGGGCACCCGGCCACGCAGCTCCGGCAGGTCGCGCTGGGCCACGAGCTGGTAGTCGGCGGCGGCGTAGAGCTGCGGCATGTCCACAGCGGACCGCCGCTCCAGGAACCGGACGTTGTCCGCGCCGAGATCGGCGGCGAGCCCTCGCACCCGCCGCTCCTGCGGACCCGAGCCGACGAGCACCAGGTCCATCCGGTCGCCGAGGGCCGCCGCCGCGCGGACCGCCGTCTCCAGATCCTGGCGCGCGCCGATCGTCCCGGCGTGCATCACCACGCAGCGGTCGTCCCGGCGGACCAGCCGCCGCACGGCCGGACCGGCCTGGGTGGGCCGGAAGACACGCTCGTCGGTCCAGTTCGGCGCGGTGCGCACCCGGCCCGGGTCGGCCCCGCCGGCACGGACCAGATCCGCCATGGACGGCGAACCGACAGCCACCACTGCCGCCTCCCGGTAGAGGCGGCGGGTGGCGGCCTCCAGCCGCGCCGGCCACCCGCTGTCCCCCTCCGCGCGCCCGTCCCGCTCGGTCCACACGTCCTGCACGTGCAGGACTGTCGGCGTGCGGCCGAGCAGCCGTCGCAGCCCGGTGGCGGCAAACGTGACCGCCGGGTGGCCGTAGACGTAGAGCACGTCGACGTCGCGCAGCAGGCCCCGGCCGGCGAGCGCGGCGCTGCCGGCGAAGGACAGCCAGCTCGCGGTGCGGGCACGGGCGGAACCGTCGCCCGCGGCGTACCGGGGCACCCGGCGCACGGTCAGCCGCTCGCTGTGCGTCTGGTGCCGCCAGCGCTGTCGCCAGCCGGGATAGACGTGGCCGCCGGGGTAGTCCGGGAACCCGGTGAGCACCCGTACCTCGTGGCCCCGGGCCACCAGTTCCTCGGCCAGGCTGCCCGGGACGAACGCCGGCTCCGGCGGGAAGTGGTAGGTGAGGATGCCGACCCTCATGGCCGCGCTCCCGGCGCGGCTTTCCGGACGGCCGGGCGCCGCACCGCGTACCATTCCCGCATCCCCTCTGCGTCCGGCCGCGACTGCCGGAAGAACGCCGTCGCGGCACCCTCCGTCGCGACAATGCCGACGAGAGGGGTGCAGATGGTCGACGAGGTGCTCTTCGTCTGCCACGCGAACATGTGCCGGTCACCGATGGCGGAGTTCATCGCCCGCCGGATGCTGACCGGCCTGCCGTTGGCGGTGACCAGCGCGGGGACCGACGCGATCGACGGGGCGGCCATGCACCCGTACGCGGTCGAGGTCACCGCGCGCGACGGCGCGGACCCGGCGGCCTTCCGCACCCGCCGGCTGCGCCCGGAGCACCTGACCGGTGCGGCGCTGGTGCTGACCGCGACCCGCCGACAACGCTCGGCCTGTACCGCGCTGGCCCCGGCCGTGCTGGCCCGGACGTTCACGCTGCGGCAGTTCGCCCGGCTGGCGGCCGAGGCCCGCCCCGCCGAGGCGGAGGCGATGGCGGGCACGCCGTTGCGGGCGGCGGTGTCGGCGGCCGTCCGCGCCCGGGGGCGGCTGCAACCCGCCGCCCCCGACGCGGAGGACCTGCGCGATCCGATCGGCGGCTCGCCGGCCGACTTCCGGCGGTGCGCCGAGCAGATCGAGCTGTCGATCCGGCCCGTGCTCGCGCTCATCGCGACAGCCGGGTGAGTTCCTGCGTCCGGTCGCCCACGGGCTTCGCGCCCCGGCGGGTGCCGGCCCGGTCGGCCGGTACGGAGGGCGTCGCGGGCACGACCACCTTGTACGCCTCGTACTGGTAGGCGTCCGCCTTGCCCACCTTGGCCATGTTCAGCACGCAGCCGAGCAGGCGCACCGAGACCGAGCTGAGCGCGTGCGCCGCCGCGGCGACCTGGCTGCGGGAGGTACGCCCCTGCTGGGTGATCAGGAGCGCGCCGTCGGCCTGCACCGCCACCACCACACCGTCGGTGACGGCCAGCAGCGGAGCGGTGTCGATGACCACGATGTCCGCCGAGTCCCGCAGCGCGACCAGCAGGTCCGCCATGGACTTGGAGCCGAGCAGCTCGCTCGGGTTGGGCGGGGTGGCGCCGCTGGGCAGGACCAGCAGCGACTTCTCCCCCCAGCGCTGCACCACGTCACCGACCTGCACGTCGCCGACGAGCACGTCGGTGAGGCCGACGCCGCCGTCGAGCCCGAGGTAGTCGGCGACCTTGGGGCGGCGCAGGTCGGCGTCGATCAGCAACACCCGCCAGCCCGCCTCGGCGAGCGCGATGGCGGTGTTGCAGGCCATCGTGGTCTTGCCCTCGCCCTGAAGCGCGCTGGTCACCGCGATCACCCGGGCCGGCTCGTGCACGTCCACGAAGCGCAGGTTGGTGCGCAGCTTGCGGACCGCCTCGGCGCGGGCCGAGGTGGCCGCGTCACCGACGATGAGCGGCGCCGACCGCGCGCCGGTCTCGTACGGGATCTCGCCGAGCAGCGGACTGCCGGTCACCCGTTGCAGGCCGGCGCCGTCGCGCATCCGGACGTCGGCCAGCCCGCGCAGCACGGCCAGGCCGGCGCCGAGCAGCAGGCCCAGCACACCACCGAGGACCAGGTTGCGGGTGGGCTGCGGCGAGACCGGGCTGGAGGTGACGCGAGGTCCGCTCACCACCTCGATGTTGATCGGCGGGGCCTTGCCGTCCGGTGGCGTCTCGACCTTGCGTACCAGCTCGGTGAACTTCGTCGCGAGCGTCTCGGTGGTCTTCAGCGCCCGGGTCTGGTCGGTGTCGGTGATCGTCGCCTTGAGCAGGACCGTGCCGGTCGTGGTGGCGGTGCTGATCCGGCTGCGCACCTGGTCGGCGGTGAGGCCGAGCGGCGCGTCGGCGACCACGTTCTGCGCCAGCCGGTCGCTGGTGAGCAGGTCACCGTAGGACTTCACCCGCTGCTGGAGGAAGAGGCTGCCCTGGTAGGCGTCGGTGACCCCCTGGCTGGGCGTGGTGACGAAGAACGTCACCGAGGCCTCGTACTGAGGCGCCGTCCGGACCGTCACCAGCGCGGCGGTGCCCAGACCGAGCATCACGGTCACCAGCACGATCCACCAGTGGCGTCGGACCAGGCGCAGGTAGCCGAGAACATCCATCACGCTCCCCCTCGCGACACGCCGGTCTGCCGATGAAACTGCACGAAAGCCCCCTAAAAACCCCAGTCGCCATGCCAGGATCGAATCGCCTATTCACGACGTTACGTGACTGGACGACATTAAACGACCGAACAGACACAGACGGTCTAATCCTTTCAATACGGATAGGACGCAGAGGCAGCCCATGGATCGTGACGCGATCACCGCCGCACAACCGTCCGGCCGGATCACCCACCGCGCCGCCACCTCCTCCCTGTTAACGCTGGACACGGCCGCGTGGTGCGGAGGTTTTCTCGGCGCCGCCTGGACCCGGTACGAGTTCGACCTCACCGCCGCCGTCAGCGTCCGCACCCTCGGCCTGGCGCTTGCCTGCGCGGCGTTGTACGCAGTGCTCACGCTGCTGCGGTTCCGGATCTACGGCAGGTATCCGATCGGCAGCGCCGGCGACGCGCAGGGCGTGGCCGTCACCGTCGCGCTCGTCGCGGCCGCCGGCTTCGCCACCGTGCTGCCGTGGACGCCGCACCCGGTCCCGGCCAGCACGCCGCTGGTCGGCGGCGCGGTGGCGCTCGTGGTGATGGCGACCGCCCGTAGCCTCTGGCGGGCCCACGCCGACCGCCGGCCGACCGCCGCGCGACACGCCGAACGCTGCCTGGTCTACGGGGTGGACGCGGCGAGCGAGCGGCTGGTCCGGGTGCTGCTGCAGGACCCGGACAGTAGCTACCGGCCGGTGGGACTGCTCGACGACGCGCCCGACAGCCGCGGTCTGCGGCTGGAGGGGTTGCGCGTGCTCGGCGGCCGAAAGCAGATCGCCGCCGCCGTCCGGGCCACCCGGGCGAGCACTGTCATCTTCTCGATGAGCGGCTCCGACCCGCGGCTGCTGCGCGACGTGCGCACCCGCACGCTGGAGGCCGGGGCGGCGTTCAAGGTCCTGCCGCCGGTGCGCGAGGTGCTCGACCGTCCGGTGGCCGCCACCGACGTACGCGACCTCCAGCTCACCGATCTGCTGGGCCGCGCGCACCGCGTGGCCGAGCTGAGCGTGGAACGCGGCGGGCTGGCCGGCCGCCGCGTGCTCGTCACGGGCGCGGGCGGCTCGATCGGCTCGGAACTGTGCCGGCAGATCGCCCGCTGCGAGCCCGACGAGCTGATGATGCTCGACCGCGACGAGTCCGCGTTGCACGCGCTGCAGATGTCCCTGCACGGGCGCGCGCTGCTGGACGGCCCGGAGCTGATCCTGGCCGACATCCGCGACGCCGAGGGCATCGCCCGGGTGGTCGCCGACCGGCAGCCCGACGTGGTGTTCCACGCCGCGGCGCTGAAGCACCTCACCCTGCTCCAGCGCCACCCCGGCGAGGCGATCAAGAGCAACATCCTGGGTACGCTCAACGTGCTGGAGGCGTGCCGGGACGTCGCCGAGTTCGTGAACATCTCCACCGACAAGGCGGCCAACCCGACGAGCGTCCTCGGCTACTCCAAACGGATCACCGAGCGGCTGACCGCGTACCACGCGCAGCGGCTCGACGGCAGATACCTGAGCGTCCGCTTCGGCAACGTGCTGAGCAGCCGCGGTTCGGTGCTCACCGCGTTCCAAGCGCAGATCCGGGCCGGTGTGCCGATCACCGTCACCCACCCGGAGGTCACCAGATACTTCATGACCGTCCAGGAGGCGGTGCAGCTGGTGCTCCAGGCCGCGACGATCGGCCGGGGCGGCGAGGCGCTGGTGCTCGACATGGGCGAGCCGGTCCGGATCGCCGACGTGGCACGCCGGCTGGCCGCCGAGGCGGGCGGGCCGGTGGAGATCGTCTTCACCGGCCTGCGCCCGGGCGAGAAGCTGCACGAGCACCTGTTCGGCGCCGACGAGGTGGACAGCCGTCCGCTGCACCCGTTGATCTCCCACGTCGCGGTGCCCGCGCTGGACCCGGACGAGGTGCGCGGGCTGGACCCGTACGCCGACCCGGAGGAGCTGGTCAAGCGGATGGCCGCCTTCTGCGAGCCGGCCGGTGTGTCCCTGCCGGCGCTGCCCGGGCAACGCTGACCCGGCGGCCGATGGGACGCCGTACCCAGGAGGTGGGATCGGCGTCCCATCGGCCGGAGAGCGGCTCGCCGGCGGTGGCGGACGCCCGATAGGGTTGGTCCCGGTGTGCCGGGAAGCCTGGTCGGCGATGACTCCGCCGACCCCAGCTTCCGAACGGATCCCGCATGCGCCAGCACACCCCGCACCGCCCCCGCCTGCTGTCCCGCCGTTCCTGGCCGGAGGCCCGCTTCCTGGCCGACGTGCTGCGCACCGAGACGGTCGGTGGCGGCCTGCTGCTGCTCGGCGCGGTGCTCGCCCTGGTCTGGGCCAACTCGCCGTGGCGGGCCGGGTACGCCGAACTGAGCCACTGGGTGCCCTGGCCCGGCGGCGCCGGGCTGCACCTGGACCTCGACCTGCGCACCTGGGCCGCCGACGGGCTGCTGGCGATCTTCTTCTTCGTGGTCGGTCTGGAGCTCAAGCGCGAGTTCGTCGCCGGTGACCTGCGTGACCCCCGCCGGGCCGCGTTGCCGGTGATCGCCGCGCTCGGCGGCATGGTCGCGCCCGCGCTGATCTACCTGGCGGTGACGCTCAGCGCCGGCGGCACCGGCCTGCGCGGCTGGGCCATCCCCACCGCCACCGACATCGCCTTCGCACTCGCCGTGCTCGCCGTGGTCAGCTCCCACCTGCCGCAGGGGCTGCGCGCCTTCCTGCTCACCCTCGCCGTGGTCGACGACCTCTTCGCGATCACCATCATCGCGATCTTCTACACCGACGCGTTCCACCCGTTGCCGCTGCTCGCCGCGCTGCTGCCGATCGCCGCGTTCGGGCTGCTCGTGCAGAAGCGGCGGACCTGGTGGTGGGCGCTGATCCCGCTCGCGGTGACCGCCTGGGCGCTGGTGCACGCCTCCGGTGTGCACGCCACAGTGGCGGGCGTGCTGCTCGGGTTCACCGTGCCGGTGCTGCGCGGGCGCGACGGCGCACCCGGGCTGGCCGAGCGGCTGGAGCACCGCTGGCGGCCCGTCTCCGCCGGCCTGGCCGTACCGGTCTTCGCCTTCTTCGCCGCCGGGGTGACGCTGGTCGGGGTGGATGTGGGCGGCGTGCTCACCAGCCCGGTGGTGCTCGCGGTCGCCGCCGGGCTGGTGCTCGGCAAGGTGATCGGCGTGTTCGGGTCGACGTACCTGCTCGCCCGGTTCACCCGGGCCGAACTGGACGAGGAGATCACCTGGGCCGACCTGGCCGGGCTCGCGCTGCTGGCCGGCATCGGCTTCACCGTGTCGCTGCTCATCGGCGAGCTGGCGTTCGGCCCCGGCAGCCCGGAGGAGGACGGCGTCAAGGTGGCGGTGCTGCTCGGCTCGCTCACCTCCGCCCTGCTGGCCTCGGTGGTGCTGGTCCGCCGCAACCGGGCCTACCGGCGGATCAGTGAGCGCGAGAGCCGGGACGCCGACGGTGACGGCGTACCGGACGTCTACCAGCAGGGCCCGGCCTGACGACGCCGGCCGCCGTTCCCGCAGCGGGAACGGCGGCCGGCGTCGCTGCGGTCAGTTCAGCTCGGCGACCGCCTCGAAGATCAGCCACAGGCCGCAGATGGCGAACAGCACCGCCGCGCCGTAGCGGATGGTCCGCTCCGGCAGGTGCCGGCCGAGCATCCGGCCCACCAGGATCGCCAGCGCGTCCGCGGCGACCATGCCGAGTGTCGAGCCGAGCCAGGTGCCGAACCAGCCGTACTTGGTGGCCAGCGTGATGGTGGCGAGCATTGTCTTGTCGCCCAGCTCGGCCAGGAAGAACGCCACACCGACGGCGATGACGGCGGACTTGCCGCCGCGCTCGGCCTTGCGCTTCTCCTCCTCGGTCAGCTTGTCGCCGCGCAGCGTCCAGGCGCCGAAGCCGAGGAACGCCACACCGGCGATGAGCGAGATCCACCCGGTGGGCAGGGCGGCGCCCAGGCCGTACCCGATGGCCACCGAGGCCAGGTGGACGACGGCGGTGGCGATCGTGATGCCGATGAGCACCGGCACCGGCTTGAACCGCGTGGCGAACGTCAGCGCCATGAGCTGGGACTTGTCGCCCAGCTCGGCCACGAAGATGACGCCGAAGCTGACCACCAGCGCGACGAGGAAACCCTCCATGTGAACCTTCCCGATCAAGCCGGGAGGAGGAACGGGGGCGCCCTCGACCCGGCTGCGACAGCCTGAGTCGAAGGTCTCGCCCGCCCCGGGGACCGGGGCCGCGTGGCCGGGTGCGGAACGCACCAGTGTGTCGACCACGACATTGGGGGCTACTCCCCTTCGCGCCGACCAGCCTAGCCGATCACCGGCCCGGCCGGTCACCGGGTGTGGTCGGCCACCCCGAGCCTCAGTCGGCCCGGGCCAGGCTCACCCCGAACAACCCGTCCGGATCGGTCCAGAACGCCCGCCTGTCGAACCCGGCGGCGGTCAGCTCGGCGACGATCCCCTCCGGCCGGAACTTCGCCGACACCTCGGTCCGCAGCTCCTCACCGGCGGCGAACACCACATCGGTGTCCAGGACCCGCACCCGGGTCGGGTGCTCGGCGCGCAACCGCATCTCGATCCACTCCCGCTCGGGATCCCAGACGGCCACGTGGCGGAACGCGTCGACGTCGAAGTCCGCACCCAGCTCGCGGTTGATCACCCGGAGCACGTTGCGGTTGAACTCGGCGGTCACACCCGCCGCGTCGTCGTAGGCGGGCACGATCACGCCCGGGTCCTTGACCAGGTCGGTGCCGACCAGCAGCCAGTCGCCGGTCTCCAGCGCCGCGCGCATCGCGGTGAGGAACCCGGCCCGCTCCGCCGGCAGCAGGTTGCCGATCGTGCCGCCGAGGAACGCCACCAGGCGCCGGCCGCCGGTGGGCAGCCGGTCCAGGTGGCGGGTGAAGTCGCCGACGATCCCCCGGACCCGCAGCCCCGGGTACGCGGCGGCGATCTGCTCGGTGGACGACCGCAACGCGCTCACCGACACGTCCAGCGGCACGAAGGTGCCCAGGTCGCCGTGGCGGGTGAACGCGTCCAGCAGCAGCCGGGTCTTCTCCGACGAGCCCGAACCCAGCTCGATCAGCGTCTTCGCGCCGGTCATGGTGGCCACGTCGTCGGCGTGCGCGGCCAGCACCGCCCGCTCGGCCCGGGTCGGGTAGTACTCCGGCAGGCGGGTGATCTCCTCGAACAGCTCGCTGCCCCGGGCGTCGTAGAACCACTTCGGCGGCAGCCACTTCGGCGTCGCGGCCAGCCCGACCCGTACGTCCTCCCGCAGACCACGGTCGAGGTCCTGCTGCTCCAGGTGGATCTCCAGCGGCTCCGCGCTCATCGAGTGTCCTCTCTTGCGGTGGGTACGGATCGTCAGGCGGCGGTCGTCTCCCGCACGTCGAGCCCGCCCGTGGTCGCCACCACGAGCCGGCCGTCCGGCACGGCCCGCCAGGCCGGGTCGTCGTCGAACGGTTCGGATGCCAGCAGCACCGAGCCCGGGCCGCGGCGCACCGACAGCGCGTGCCCGGCCGTGTTCGCCACCACTGTCGTACCGTCGGTGAGCAGCAGGTTCAGCCGCGAGCCGGGAGCGGCGGCGGTGACCGCCGCGACGGTGTCGGCCACCGCCGCGTCCGGCGGGGCGCCGGCGCGCAGCCGGTGCCGGACCAGCGCCCACAGCAACGCCGAGTCGGTCGGCACGTCCAGGGTGATCAGGTCGCGGACGGGCAGGCCGGCGGCGAGCGGGACCAGGCTGTCCGGCCAGCCCCGCACCACGCCGTTGTGGCTGAACAGCCACCGCCCCTCGGCGAAGGGTGCGGCGGCGGTCTCGTGCAGCGGCATCCCGACGGTGGCGGAGCGGACGGCGGCCAGCACCGCCCGCACCCGCGTCACGGCGGCCAGCTCCGGCAGCGTGGTGTCGCTCCACATCGGCTGCGCCCGCCGGTAGCGGACCGGGTCGCCGTCGTCCGGGTACCAGGCGACGCCGAAGCCGTCGGCGTTTATCGTGCCGCCGCCGCGCATGTCACGCGGCGCCCACGACTGGCGCAGCAGCCCGTACGGCGGGTCGGACAGCAGGCTGCGCAGGAGCACCGGTGGACCGAGGTACGCGAGGTGACGGCACATCGGGCCGGCTCACTCCTCCGGGCCGGCGTCACGGGCGCAGCGGAACCCGCTGAAGATCTGCCGCCGGATCGGGTAGTCCCAGTTGCGGAACGTGCCCCGGCAGGCGGCCCGGTCGGTGCCGAACGAGCCGCCCCGCAGCACCCGGTGGTCGTCGCCGAAGAAGACCTCCGAGTACTCCCGGTAGGGGAACGCGGTGAAGCCCGGGTGCCCCCGGAACGGCGAGGAGGTCCACTCCCACACGTCGCCGACGAGCTGGTGCACGCCCAGCGGCGAGGAGCCGCCCGGGTACGCGCCCACCGGCGCCGGCCACAGGTGCCGCTGGCCCAGGTTGGCGTGCTCGCCGGTCGGGTCCTCGTCACCCCACGGGTAGCGGCGGGACCGGCCGGTCGCCGGATCCCAGCGGGCCGCCTTCTCCCACTCCGCCTCCGTGGGCAGCCGCTTGCCGGCCCACGCCGCGTACGCCTGTGCCTCGTACCAGCAGACGTGCACCACCGGCTCGTCGTCGCGTACCGCCGACCAGCGGCCGAACCGGCGGTACGCCCAGCCGTCCCCGTCGCGCCGCCAGTGCATCGGCGCGCTCAGGCCCGCCTCGACGCGGTGCCGCCAGCCGGCCTCGCTCCACCAGCGTGGCTCGTCGTACCCGCCGTCGGCGATGAACGCCCGGTACTGGCCGTTCGTCACCGGCGCGGCGTCGATGAGGTACGCGGGCAGGTCGACGGTGTGCGCCGGGCGCTCGTTGTCCAGCGCCCACGGGTCGGTGGAGGTGCCCATGGTGAACGGGCCGGCCGGCACCCGTACCTCCCCGCCGACCCGGGCCCGGGGCTCCGGCGGGGGCGGCGCGTCCAGCACCGGGGCGCCGGCGCGCAGCTGGTGGGTGGCGAGCATGGTCTCGTCGTGCTGCTGCTCGTGCTGCAGGATCATGCCGAACGCGAACCCGTCGGCGACGAGGGGACGCTCGGTGAAGCGGATGCCGTCGAGCAGGTCGAACACCTTGTCCCGGACCGTCCGCACGTAGGCGCGGGCCTCGGCGGGCGGCAGCAGCGGCAGCGCCGGCCGGTCCTTGCGGGGCTGCTTGAACGCGTCGTAGAGGTCGTCGATGTCGTGGCGCACCGGGTCACGGCCGCCGACGTCGCGGACCAGCCACAGCTCCTCCTGGTTGCCGACGTGCGCCAGGTCCCAGACCAGCGGCGACATCAGCGTGGAGTGCTGCCGGACCAGGTCGTCGTCGTCCACCGCGTCGGTCAGCAGGGCGGTACGGGCCCGGGTCCGCTCCAGCTCCGCGGCGATCCGGTCGCGTAGTCGCTCGGTGGTGGTCACCGGTGTCCCCTCTCCGCGGCGGCGCGGCGCCGCCGGATCGCTCGATCGGTCTCGTCGTGGATGCCGTCCGGCAGGCCGAGCCGGGGCAGGGCCGTCAGGGCCAGGTCGAACAGCGCCGCCGCGGCGCTCGCCAGGGGACGCTCGGCCAGCCCGCACCGGGCCGCCGCGTGCCACCTGTCGGCGACCGGACCGGCCACGGCGAGCGCGTCCCGGGTGGTGGCCGGGTCGGCGAAGAGCGCCGCCAGCACCGCCAGCGGCACCGTCCACTCCGGGCCGGGCTGGGTGTCCAGGTAGCGCAGCTCCAGGTAGCCGCGCGGGCGTACCGGCGGGAACAGCGTGCTCAGGTGGTATTCCAGGTCGTCGGTGGTGGGCGGGCGGGGCAGCGCGCCGGCCAGCCAGTCGGCGAACGTGACACCGGGCGGCGCGGTCCAGTCCGGGCCGTCGCCGCGTACGCACAGCAGCGGCGCGGCGAGCGCGTACCCGGTCCAGGCCGTCACCGGCTCCTCGTCGGCGTGCCGCGGCGACCACACCGGCCTGGTCCGGGCCGGGTCGATGGCCAGCCAGGTTGCCATCCGGGCGGACGCCCAGCCGGTGCGGCGGCCGGCATGCCGGTCGGCGGTGGCGAACGCGGCGAGCAGCGGCGGGCCGACGGCGTGCGCGGCGGCCCAGCGCTGCGCCAGGTGCTGCGGCTCGCCCGCGTCCAGGCAGACCTGGAGGCCGGCGGTGCTGTACATCATCGCCCGTCCGGCCGGGCCGCGACGGTCGAAGGCCCGGCGCATGGCCCGGTAGCGGGGGGTCTCCACGACGGGCCGGGGCAGGCGCCAGGGGTCCATCCCGCTGCGGCCGAGCACCAGGCCGGCGGCGTCCAGCCGGGCCCGCAGCTCGGCGACGTCGGCCTCGGTGGCCAGGATGAGCGCGGCGACCGACGAGCGCGGCATCGCGGAGATCTCCACCTGCCCGCCGGGCTCCACGGTCACGGCGCCGCCGCGCCGGAGCTCGCCGGCCGGGCTGGTGGGGTCGAGGGTCACGGGGCTGTGCCGCCCCAGCGCCTCGCGTAGTCGCTCGCGGTCGACCGGCCGAGCCGGGTCCGCGGCGTCGTGCACTGTCCATTCCAGTTCGACGCCGACGAGTGCGGGTGGACCGGTCTTGAAGCAGATCCGGGCGAGGTGGCCCCGGGCCGCTTCCTCGCCCCCCAGGACGACTGCCCGGTCCAGGTCCGGTGACATCACCATGGGACGGCTCCTCCTCGGCGGTGGGCGGCCACGTCGTCGCGGCGGGCCCGGCCGGGACGGCACGGGACGCCGTCCCACCATCCTCTGTCTAACAGATGAGATCCGCTTGCCCAGGGAGATGAATTATTGTCCGGAATCTGATTGCGCGGTGGCGTTCAGTCGTCCTCGTCGTCCGGGTCCTCCGCCGGCTCGTCCACCAGGTTCCGGCAGTAGCTCTCCACCTGCTCGGGGCCGCCGGCCGCGGTCACCAGGTCGGCGAAGCCCGGTGCGGTGAGCGCCTTCGCCCGCTGCCGCTCCGACTTGGCCAGGTAGGCGCGGCAGTGCCCGGCCATGCTGTTGTTCCCGCGGGTCGGGGACGCGGACGGCGGGGTCGCGCCGCTCGGCGTCACGCTCGGTGTCGCAGCCGGCGGTGACGTCGCGTCGGACGCGTCGCCGGCCGGTGTGCTCGGCGCCGGCCGGGAGGGGCCGGTGACGGCGGGGCCGGCGCCGGTCGGGCCCTCGCCGGTGGGGCGGGCCGTGGTGGCGGGCGGGAGGACCGGCTCGGGCTCGCGGTCCAGGCGCACCGCGGCGAACGCCACCCCGGCGACGGCGGTGGCGGCCAGCCCGGACAGCGCGGCGGCGATCCGCAGGCGCCGGCGCGGACGCGGCGCGGCAACCGGTCCGGCCGCCGGTGACGCCCCGGACGTCCGGGCCGCCCGGAAGGCGGCGAGCGCCTGCTCCTCCCCGGCGACCTCGCCGGGTTCCGCAGGTCCGGCCGCGGCGGACAGCAGCCGGGTCAGCGGGTCCGCGTCGGCCGCCGGCGGCGTGCCGGCGCGCGCGGCGTCGAGCAGGCGGTCGGACTCCGCCCGGTCGGCGGGCCCGCCGGACCGGCGATCGTGCATGCCGTCTCCCCTCACGTCAGCCCTCCGCCGGCTCGGCCTCGGGCGCGTGCGGCACCTGGCGGTCGGTACGGGGACGCGGCGCGGTGGCGTCCCGGACGTCGTCCGGCGCGGCCCGCGCCGCCGCCGAGCGCTCCAGCATCGCGGCCAGCCGGCGCAGGCCCCGGTGCGCGGCGGTGCGCACCGCGCCGGCCCGCCGGCCCAGCACCCGCCCGGCGGTCTCCGCGTCCAGGCCGATCACGGCCCGCAGCATCACCGCCTCGGCCTCCGCCGGCGGCAGCGTACGGATCAGCGCCAGCGCGTTCTCGGTGGCGATGGCCTCGCCGGCCCGGTCGGCGGTGTCGACGTCGGCGGCCAGGTCGTTCAGCGCCTGCACCGGCACCGGCACCGAGGGACGTCGCCGCTGCCGGCGCAGGTGGTCCATGGCGCGGTTGCGGGCGATGGTGACCACCCAGGCGCGGAACTCGCCGCCGGTGAACGACGGCAGGTCGCGGGAGATCTGGAGCCACGCCTCCGAGGCCACGTCCTCGGCGTCGGTCCCGACGAGCGCGGTCAGGTAGCGCAGCAGGGCGGGTTGCAGGCTGCGGTAGAGGAATCGGAACGCCTCCTCGTCGCCCGCCTGGGCAGCGGCGACCGCCTCGTTCAGCTCGGCCGTCACGCGCGCCGTCCGGCCCGGCTGACGGCCCGGCGCCGGGCGTCAACGGCAGCCGGTGGCCACACCGCCATCCGCACTCGCCCCCCCGGTGAGCTGATCAGGCACGCGCACGAGCGTGCGGTGCGCCATGGAACACCGCCCGCGGCAGCGGGCGTCGGCGGGACATACCGTACCGGCGGCCGGCTGCGGCCGGGAGTCGGGCCGACGCGGGAACCCGCGCGGGCGCGTCGGCAAGGCGTCGGCCGCCGGGAAAACAGAGAGAAATGTCTAGCGCCGACTCCGGCGTGTCGTGGTAACACCGAGGGCGGCCGCGACGCTCACCGCTGCGGACCGCGCCGCCGCGGGAGGACCCGCCACGCGGGGGCGGGTGACTTTCTGGCCGATCGTACCGGGTCGATCACGATCAGCCGATCGGCGTACCGGCTGTCGGACACCCGGCCGATCGGGCAGCCGGAGCCGGGCACGGATCTCGCGGGAAATACTTCGCGCCCGCTGTGGGTACGGTATGGGGGTGCTGTCCTCAGACGTCGTACTCAGCGGTCGGTACCGCCTGGATGACCGTGTCGCCACCGGCGGCATGGGCGACGTCTGGCGTGCCACCGACCTGGTCCTCGGCCGTCCGGTCGCGGTGAAGGTGCTGCTTCCCGCCCTGGTGTCCGACCCCGACTTCATCGCCCGGTTCCGCGCCGAGGCGCGGATCATGGCCTCACTGCGCCATCCCGGCGTGGTCCAGGTCTTCGACTGCGGCGAGGACGATCTGCCCAGCGGCGGGCGGGCCGACTACCTGGTGATGGAGTTCGTCGCCGGTGAGCCGCTGTCCCGGCGGATCGAGGACGCCGGGTGCCTCGAGGTGGCCGAGACCATGTCGATCGTGGCCCAGGTGGCGCAGGCGCTGCACGCGGCGCACGGGCGCGGCATCGTCCACCGCGACGTGAAGCCGAGCAACCTGCTGGTGCAGGACGACGGCACTGTGGTCCTGGTCGACTTCGGGGTGGCCCGCTCGACCAACGTCACGAGCATCACCAGCACGAACGCGGTGCCCGGCACCGCCCTCTACATGGCGCCGGAGCAGGCCGCCGGCCGGCCCGTCTCGGGCGCCACCGACGTGTACGCGCTCGGTGCCGTCGCGTACTGCTGCCTCACCGGCAGCCCGCCGTTCACCGGCGACAACCCGCTCCAGGTGGCCGTACGCCATCTCGACGACGAGCCGCCGGAGCTGCCGGCGGAGATCCCGCCGGCGGTGCGGGAGCTGGTGTCCCGGGCGCTGGCCAAGGATCCGGCCGACCGCTATCCGAGCGCCGCGGCGATGGCCGACGCGGCCCGGGCCGCGCGGACCGACTCGCCGGCCGCGACGACGGCGCTACGCGGCGCGGCGGGCTCGGCGCGGTCCCGCGACGACCAGCCGGCGGTCCGCCCGGGCGCCGCGGTGGCGACCTCGCGGCGGCGGGGCCGGCGCGGCACGCTCGTCGGTGCGCTGGGCGCGGTGCTGGTGGCGATGGGCGCGCTGGGCGCGCTGGTGGCCGCCGCGAACGACACCACCGAGCCGGCCACGAAGATCGACTCGACGGCGCCCGCCGTCGCGCCGAGCGACCCGGCCGCGGAGCCGGTCGCCGACGAGCCGTCGGCGAGCGACGAGTACACCTACCGTCCGGTCGGCCCGGGTGGCCGGCCGTCGGCCACGCCCTCGGTGACGCCGAGCGCCTCGCCGACCCCGTCGGCCCAGCCGAGCGTGACGGAGGCGCCGGCACCGACCCGCGAGCCGAGCAGCACGCCGTCCAGCGCACCGACGACGACGGCGCCCACCACGCCGCCCGCGCCCGACCCGACCACCGCCGACCCGGGCACCGGTCCCGGTGGCGGCGGTGACACCGGCGGGCAGCCGGCCACCCAGCCCTGACGCACGGCAGCGACGAGCCGGCCCCGCCCACCGCGGAGCCGGCTCGTCCGTGTCCGGGCGGCGGCGCTCAGTCCGCGCCGAGCGACGCCACCACCCGGGCGGGACAGCGCCCGGCGGGCCGGCAGGACCGAGGCGAGCAGCGCGGCCACCACCGCCACCGCGACGATCAGCCCGATCCGCGCCCACGGCAGCACCAGCGTGAAGTCACCGCCGATGCGGGCCACCACGGCCATCGCCCCGGCCGCCACGCCGGTGCCGAGCGCGACGCCCAGCATCGTGCCGACGAGCGCGGTGAGCACCGCCTCGACCGCGAGCACCCCCCGCATCCCGGCCCGGCTCAGCCCGACCGCGCGCAGCACGGCGGTCTCCCGGGTCCGTTCCACCACCGACAGGCTGAGCGTGTTGGCGACGCCCACCAGCGAGATCACCACGGCGAGGCCGAGCAGCGCGGTGACGAACCCGAGCACCAGGTCGACGGTGCCGGTGAGCATCTTCTTGTACGCGGCCTGGTCCATCACGTTCACCGTCGGGTAGCGGGCCAGCACCGACTCGACAGCGGTCCGGGCCGCGTCGGCGCTCACCCCGGCGGCCGGGTCCACCTCGGCCAGGTAGCCGCGCTCGGCGGGGAACATGGCGGTGACGTCGGCGTCCAGCACGTCCACCAGGTGACCGGCGGGGACCGGGCTGCCGGCCAGGACCGGCTCCTCGTCGGCCACCACCGCGGCGACCCGGAACGGGCGGCCGGCGAGCGTGATCGTGGCGCCGGCCGTCCAGCCCCGCGCGGCGGCCAGCTCACGGTGCACCAGCACCGACCCCGGCCCCAGGTCCGCCGGGTCACCGGCGTCCACCGCCGACAGCAGCAGGGTACGCGGGGTGAGGGTGAGCCCGCTGCCCAGCGGCGCGCCGCTTCCGGCGAGCAGCACGCCGAGGCCGCCGGCCACCGAGGCGAGCAGGCCGGTCACCGCCGCCTCGGACAGCGTGGCCCGGTAGATCTGCCCCCGGGTGGCGCCGACCAGGCGCAGCAGCGCGGTACGCCGGGAGCGCTGGGCGAGCACGATGGCGAAGGTGTTGGCGATCACGAAGCCGGCCACCACCACGGCGATCATCACCCGCACGGTCACGCCGCCGCGCTCCCTTCCTCAGTGCCGGCCGCCGCCGGCAGTGGCAGCCGCGCCTGGACCCGCCAGCCACCGGCGAGTGTGGGGCCGGCGGCGAGGCTGCCGTCGTACACCCCCACCCGTTCCCGCATGCCGACCAGGCCGTGCCCGCCGGACGGCGCCGGCCGGACCACCGGAGCGCCGCCGCCGTCGTCCACCGCGCGGACCACGACGGCGTCGGCGCCCCAGTCCAGCGTCAGCTCCACCGACGCGCCGACACCGGCGTGCTTGAGCGCGTTCGTCAGGCTCTCCTGCACCACCCGGTAGACGGTCAGCTCGAGGCCGGGTGGCAGCGCCCGCGGCGGGCCGGCGCCGCCGCAGGTGATCCGCAGCCCGGCGGCGCGGAAGCGGTCGAGCAACGCGGGCAGTTCCACCAGCGCGGGTCACCGGTGCGCCGGCTCGGCGGCCGGCTCGTCCGCCGCCGGCGGCGACTCCGGGCGGTCCGGTTCCCGGAGTACGCCGACCAGCCGCCGCATCTCCTCCAGCGCCTGCCGCCCGGTGTCCGCGACCACCTTGGCCGCCTCCCGGGCCGTGGCCGGGTCCCGGTCCAGCGTGAACCGCACCCCGTCCGCCTGCACGATCATCACGGCCATGCTGTGGGCGACCACGTCGTGCAGCTCGCGGGCGATGCGGGTGCGTTCCTCGGCGACGGCGGCGCGCGTCTCCGCCTCCCGTTCCCGCTCCAGCGTGGCGGCGCGTTCCTCCAGGCTGAGCACGTATAGCCGGCGGGTGCGCAGGTTCAGCCCGGCCAGGAAGACCGCGCCGACGATGAGGGCGTAGAAGAACGCGCCCATCCACCAGGGCCCGACGCCGGGCGACTGGAGCGCGGCGAGCACCCCGCCGAGCACGGCGACGACCCCGGCGACGATGCCGTCACGCAGCCGGCCGGCGTACTTGACCACGCTGTAGAGGGCGATCAGCACGGCGATGTCGTAGCTGAGCGGACCCCAGCCGGCGATCACCTGGACCAGCGCCAGCGCGGCCACCAGGGCGCCCACGGCCGACGGGTGGGTACGCCGGAGGAACAGCGCCACCGCCATCGCCAGGCCGACCACCGTCGCCGGGATCCCGGTGTGCCCGGCGAGGTAGCCGGACAGCGCGAAGAACACGACGAACCCGCACACGGCCGCGTCGAACGCGACAGCACGCAGCGGACAACCGAGGATCAGGCGGTTCACGACCCGAGAGCCTAGGGCCGCCCGCTCACCCTCCCCCAGGTCAGGGGGTCAGCAGCGCCCGCATGCGGGTGATCTCGGCGGACTGCTCGACGGCCACCGCTGTGGCGAACTCCTGCATCGGCTGGTCGACACCGACCTTCAGCAGATCGGTGGACATGACGATCGCGCCCCGGTGGTGGTCGGACATCATCCGCACGAACAGCCTGTCGAACGCCGCCCCGCGCGCGTCGCCGAGCCGCCGCATCGCCTCGGCGGACTGCATCCCGCGCATGCTGCCGTGGTCGTGCCCGGGCACGTCGGCGGGCAGGTCGCGTTCGCTGAGCCAGGCGCGCAGCAGGCCGACCTCCGGCCCCTGTGCGGCACGGATCCGCATCGCCACGGCGCGGATCCGCGCGTCGGCGGCGCGCTCGGGCGCGAGGGCCGCCATCTCCAAGGCCTGCTGGTGGTGCGGGATCATCATCCGGACGTACCAGACGTCGAGGCTGTTCCATCGCGGGGTGGTGGCGCCCCGGACCTGCTCGGCGGGGCGGGTGGCGGCGGGCTCCCCCGGCCGGCCGGGGACCACCACCGGCGGCGCCGGCACGGCGGTGCTCGCGCTCGGCGCGGCCACCGCCGTGGTCGCGGCCGCCTCCGGGGTACGGGTGTCCTCGCGCCCGGCCAGCGCGAACGCGCCGGCCACCACGAGGGTCACAAGTGCTGTGACGCCCACCCACACACGCGCCTGCCGGCTGGTCATACGACGGCTCCTCCGGTCAAGGTGACAGCGATCCTATCCATAGACGAAAGTTCCCAAGTGTGACCCGGATCACATTGATGGCCGTCTCAAATAGGTAGGGTGTGGCGAATCATGACCCCCTTTCGAAGGGTGTTGCCGATGATCAACATCCGCACGTCCCGAGTCCGGACCGTCAGCCTCGCCGCCGCCGGCCTGCTGCTCGCCGGTGTCTTCACCGCACCGCCGAGCAGCGCGCAGGAGGTCCCCCGGGCCGAGGCCGCGCCGGCCACCGTGGACGACGCCGTCCCCGGTGTCGACGAGATCTCCAGCAGCCCCAACCTGCGTCAGGTGGCGAACCTGCCGAAGCAGGCGCCGTTCGACACCACTGCCGCACTGGGCACCGACATCGCCTTCCAGGGCCGGTACGCCTTCGTCGGCAACTACGACGGGTTCGTCGTCTACGACGTCTCCCGCCCCAGCCGCCCGGCGATCGTGTCCCAGGTGCTCTGCCCCGGCTCGCAGAACGACATCTCGGTCCACGGCAACCTGCTGTTCCTATCGACCGACTCCTCCCGCAGCGACGACTCCTGCGCCAGCACCAGCCAGCCGGCGTCGGTGAAGGAGTCCTGGGAGGGCATCAAGATCTTCGACATCCGGGACAAGCGCAACCCTCGCTACATCAAGTCGGTGGAGACCGCGTGCGGCTCGCACACCCACACGCTGGTGCCCGGCAAGGACAAGCGGAACGTCTACCTGTACGTCTCCTCGTACAGCCCGCGGGCCGAGTTCCCGGACTGCCAGCCGCCGCACGACTCCATCTCCATCGTCAAGGTGCCGGTGAAGGACCCCACCACGGCCTCCGTCATCGCCACGCCGAACCTGTTCCCGGACGGCGGATACCCGGGCATCCCCGGCCAGTCGTCGGCCACCACCGGCTGTCACGACATCACCGCGTACCCGGCGAAGGACCTGGCCGCCGGTGCGTGCATGGGTGACGGCATCCTGCTGGACATCTCCGACCGCGAGGCGCCCCGGGTGATCGAGCGGGTCACCGACGCGGTGAACTTCGCGTTCTGGCACTCCGCCACGTTCAACAACGCCGGCACCAAGGTCGTCTTCACCGACGAGCTGGGCGGCGGCGGCGCGGCCACCTGCAACGAGGAGGTCGGCCCGAACCGGGGCGCGGACGCCGTCTACGACATCACCGGCCGCGGTGACGCCCGCAAGCTGGAGTTCCGCAGCTACTACAAGATCCCCCGGGCCAACGCGGACACCGAGAACTGCGTGGCCCACAACGGCTCGCTGATCCCGGTGCCCGGCCGCGACATCATGGTCCAGGCGTGGTACCAGGGCGGCATCTCGGTGTGGGACTTCACCGACTCCCGCAAGCCCACCGAGATCGCCTACTGGGAGCGCGGGCCGCTGGACGCCACGCAGCTGCGTACCGGCGGGTCCTGGTCGGCCTACTGGTACAACGGCCACATCTACTCCAGCGACATCCAGAAGGGACTGGACGTGCTGGAGCTGCGTGACCCTCGTACCTGGCTGGCGCAGTTCCTGCTGGTGCCCGAGCTGAACGTGCAGACCCAGGCCGGTTACCTGAGCTGGTGACCCGCTGACCGTCGCCAGGCCCGGCGCCTCCGAGAGGGGGCACCGGGCCCGGCGCGTGACCAGCGGCACCCCGCGTGAGCCGCCTCGGACGCCCCCGAGTCGGCGAAGATGTCCGGGTGGGAACTCTGCTGGAGGGTGTGCTGGCGGACCTCGGGCTGGCGGGCGCCGCCGGGCCCACGCCGACCGGCGATCCGCGGCCCTCGGTGCTGGCGTCGCCGCTGGCGGTCGCCGACTGCGCCACCGCGTCCGTGGCCGCCTGCCTCACCGCCGCCGCCGAGCTGGCCGCCGCGCGCACCGGCCGGCGGCCCGACATCGCGCTCGACAGCGAACACGTGGCGGCGGCGGTACGCGGCGAGGTCTGGCTACGCGACGCCGACGGGCGGGGCATCGACGGCTTCGCTCCCCTGTCCCGGCTGTGGCGGGCCGCGGACGGCTGGGTGCGCACCCACGCGAACTACCCGTGGCACCGGAGCGCCCTGCTGGCGTCCCTCGGCGTGCCCGACGGTCCGGACGCCGAGGTGCGGACGCGGCTGGCCGACGTGATCGCCGGCCGCCCGGCGCGGGAGGTCGAACGTGTCGTGTACGCCGCCGGCGGGCTCGCCGTGGCGGCCCGCACCCCCGAGCAGTGGCAGGCGGAGAGCACCCCGGAGACGCCGCCGCTGGTGACCATGACGCCGCTGCGCCGTGGCCCGCTCGCGCCGGCCGGTCCGGGCCCGCTGCCGGCGTCCGGGGTGAGGGTGCTCGACCTGACCCGGGTCATCGCGGGCCCCGTGGGCACGCGGATGCTCGGCGCGCTCGGCGCCGAGGTGCTGCGGGTCGACGATCCGCGTCGTCCGGAGCCGGCGCTGCACGCCGTCGACGGCGTGGTCGGCAAGGCGAGCGCGTTCCTGGACGCCGGCACGGACAGCGGCCGCGCGGCGCTGCACCGCCTGCTCGACCAGGCCGACGTCCTCGTGACCGGCTACCGGCCGGGTGCGCTGCGCCGGCTCGGGCTGGACCCGGACCAGGTCGCCGACCGGCACCCCGGCACCGTGGTCGTCACGCTGTCCGCGTGGGGTACGACCGGAGCGTGGGGCACCCGGCGCGGTTTCGACAGCCTAGTGCAGATCGCCACCGGCATCGGCTGGGCCACGAGCACCGACGGCGTCCGGCCGGGTGCCCTGCCCTGCCAGTTGCTCGACCACGCCACCGGCTACCTCCTCGCCGCCGGTGCGCTGGCCGCGCTCGGGCGACGCGCCCGCACCGGTGAGGCCACCCACGTCTCGGTGTCCCTCGCCAGGACCGCGCGGTGGCTGCTCGACCAGGGCAGCCGGCCGGCCCGGTCGAGCGGTGACGACGACCCGGAGCGCCGGGCCGACACCTACCGGACGGCGCTCGGGAACGGCTGGACCGCGATCAGCCCACCGGGGCGGCTCGACGGCCACCCACTGAGCTGGCCGCACCTGCCACCCGCCTACGGCCAGGCGCCACCCGTCTGGAGCTGACCCGTCAGCTCATCGGCAGCCGGTAGTCGCGGGTGCCGCCACCGGCAGTCACCACCCGCACCTCGCCGCTGCGCAACCCGTACGTCACCGACCAGCGGGTGTGCGACTGGCGTACCGCGTTCAGCAGCCGCAGCGCGCCGGCCGCGTCGACCACCCCGCCGGTGCGGTCCAGTTCCTTCGCCAGCACCCCGTACCTGCGGTCCTGACGCAGTTCCCGGTCCGGCACCCCGACGGCGGGCACGTTGGTGAGCGCCTGCCACGGGCCCTGTCGCCGGTCCACCGTCATCTTCCCGTCGACGAACTCCACCACCGCCGACGCGCCCGTCGCGTCGGCGAGCAGGTAGTGCAGCGGCGGCCCGCCGTCGAAGTCGAGGTTGTAGCGCCGGAACACGGCGACCGCCTCGTCCACTGTGGCAGCGGAGTCGAGCACCAGGCGCAGGATGCGCACCGAGCCGACCTTCGGGAGTCCGGGCACCGGCTCGGCGCGTGCCCCGTCGTCGGCGGCCAGCCCCACCGCGAGACCCCGCTCGTTCATGCCGTCGAACGGCAGCAGCGGCGCGTCCAGCAGCCGCCGGTCCCCCGTCGGGTCGGCGGAGACACCCAGGTAGGAGATGTCGACGAGGGAGATCGAGGCGTACCCGTCCGGCGGGTCGGTGCGCAGCACCAGCGCGGGGTTCGGCTCCCAGTCGAAGTTGCGGGCGAACAGCGGGCGCTCCCGGTCGGCGAGCGCGGCGAACAGCGAGCAGCCGAACGGGCTCGGCGGCGTCGACCCGGCCAGCCCGGCGGTGGGGTCGTAGTCGCCGTCGTACGTCATCTCGTACATCGGCAGATCGTCGATCTTGCGGAGGCTGGCCAGGGTCCGCTCGACCTGCCCCGGGTCCTGCCGTGAGGCGGTCGGCGAGCCGGCCGTGGCCGGCGGGCCGGGCGGGCTGTCCTCCCCGCAGGCCGTGGCGAGCAGAAGCAGCGCGAGCCCGCCGGCGATGAGGGTCCTCCGCATGACAGCGACGCTAGAAGAGGCGTGCGCCGATGTCCATCCGGGACCCGGTCAGCTCCGCACGACAGCGAACATCCAGCAGCCGTACACCACGTTGCGGCTGTGCAGCTGGTTCACCGCCGGGTCGGCGAACAGCTCCGCGATCACCGCCTCCGGGTCGCCGCCGTCGTGTCGCCGTCCGCCCACGATGCGGCCCCTGCTGTCGTACGCGCGCAGCACCTGCTCCCGTCCGCGCCACTGGGACGGGTACGCCGTCACGTCGTCCGGGCCGGCGCAGGCGGCGGCGTGCGCGAACACCGGCCCCACCTCGCGGTACGGGCTCGGCGGCAGCGGCGGGGCGTACCCGAACAGCAGCAGCGCCTCGTCGGGCCGGGCGTCGCGCAGGCAACAGCGCAGCGGCTCGCCGCCGGTGGCGCGCCGGTGCTCGGGCGGCTGCCCGCTGGCGTCGCGGCCGGTGCGGCGCAGCTCGGCGAGCGTCCCGGCGGGCAGCGGGCGGATCCGGAACGCGGTACGGGTGGTCGTCACGGTCCCAGCCTGGCGCGGCCCGGACCGCGGCGCTGGCGGTGATCGGACTTGGCATTCGGATGTCGTGAGATTGAGCGCCGAGCGGGCACCCGTCGGCCGCATCCCGCGCCGAGAATTGCCGGATGGACATCGATGACTACCGCGCCCACTCCCCCTACAGCGATCCTCGCCATCACGCGGCGCTGCTCGACGCCGTGCCCGCCGACCTGCCGACCGTCGCGGCGACCGCCCGCAACGTGATCATCCACTACCGCGCCGGTGGCGTGGAGCTGCCGGACGTCCGCCGGGCCGAGGTCAACCTGCGCTGGCTGGACCGCATCCTCGACACCGACCAGTCCCGGTTCCCGCTGCCGCTGACCGCCGCGCGCCCGGCCGCCGAGCGGGTCGCCGGCTGCTGCCGGGACCACACGCTGTTCACCGTCGCGGCGCTGCGCCGGCACGGGATCCCGGCCCGCAGCCGGGTCGGGTTCGCTAGCTACTTCTCCCCGGACTGGCACTACGACCACGTGCTGGCGGAGTGGTGGGACGGTGCGCGCTGGGTCTGGTCCGACCCGGAGCTGGACCCGGCCGGCGACCGGGGGTTCGACGGCTACGACATCGACCCGGAGGCGGGGCACTTCGAGTCGGCGGCCCGGGTGTGGCTGGCGTACCGGGCGGGCCGGATCGACCCGGACACCTACGGCGTCGACCCGTCGCTGCCGATCCGGGGCGACTGGCTCGTCCACGACTACGTGCTGCTGGAGCTGGCCCACCGGCACAAGGACGAGGTGCTGCTCTGGGACGAGTTCGGGGCCATGACCGAGGACCTGACCGGCGCCGACCTCACGCTGGTCGACGAGCTCGCCGCGCTGCTGGTGGCCGCCGACCGCGGCGACGCCGCCGCCGAGCGGGAGCTGACCCGCCGGTACGCCTCGGACGCCCGGTTGCGTCCGGGCCGTACGGTCCACTGCCTCGACCCGGTCTCCGGGGTCGCCGCCGACGTGGACCTGCGACGCTGATCCGGCACGCCGCGCACCGGCCGGACGGCCCGGCGACGAGCCGGCTCACCCGGGCAGCGGCGCCTCGTCGCCTCGGGTGCGGCGCGGGTTGACCAGCCGGCGGACCATCGGGGCGGCGTTCCAGCGGGCCGCGCCGACCAGGTCGCGGGCGTGTTCCAGCACCGTGTAGTCGGGCCGGGCGATGCCCTCGGCGATGGCCCGGTCGAGGTCGTTGCCACAGCGGGTGAGCACGCTGTCGAAGTCCCGGCGGACCGGTTCCAGCAGGTCGTAGCCGAACGAGCGGTGCAGCCGGGCGAACAGCGGCTTGTAGAGGCGGGCGCGTTCGTGCAGCCCGGACGAGTACGACATCGGGTTCTTCGGCCGCTGCCGGACGTAGGAGGGCAGCAGGTCCGCGAAGGCCCGCCGGACGATCCACTTCTCCTGCCCGTCGCGCAGTTTCACGTCCAGCGGCAGCCGCATGGCCAGCTCGACGACGCTGAGGTCGAGGAACGGGACCCGCGCCTCCACGCCGTGCGCCATGCTGGCCCGGTCCACCCGTTGCAGCTCGGTCCGGCAGAGGTTGCGGATCTTGTGCAGGAACAGCCGCCGGGACCGCTCCGGTCCGACCCGGTGGTACATCGGGTAGCCGCCGAACAGCTCGTCCGAGCCGTCGCCGGTGAGCACCACCCGGACGCCCATCTCGCGCAGCCGCCGGAAGATCGGCACCGAGACGACCGCGTTGATGATGTCGCCGTACTCGGTCAGCTCGGAGATCCGGATCGCCTCGCGGACGTCGGCGAGCCGGATGTCGCGCGGGCGCAGCTCGATCACCTCGTGCGGTACGCCGAGGTCGGCGGCGAGCCGCCGGGCGTACGCGACGTCCGGGCTCTCCGGCACACCGATGGTGACGGCCACGCAATCCGGGTGCAGTTCCCGGGCGTGCAGCAGTGCCAGCGAGCTGTCCAGGCCGCCGGAGAGCACCACGCCGACGGTGAGGTCGGTGTCCAGCCGGGCGCGCATCGCGTCGGTGAGCGCGACGCGGACCAGCAGGGCCGCCTCCTCCGGGTCGTCGATCACCGGCAGGCCGTCGCCGAGGGTGAGCAGGTCGACGTGCGGGCCCAGCCGGACCGGGCGGCCGGGCTCGACCCAGCCGTGGTGGCCGGGCGCCACCTCGCCGATCGGCGCCCCGTGCCCGACCAGCGCCTTGACCTCGGAGGCGAGGTGCAGGCACCCGGGCAGGCGGGACCAGTACAGCGGCTTGACGCCGAGCGGGTCGCGGGCCAGGTACGCCCGGCCGCTGTCCCGCTCGACGATCACGAACGCGTACTCGCCGCGCAGCCGGCGTACCGCGTTCCCGCCCCACTGGCGGAACGCGGCGAGCACCACCTCGGTGTCGCCACAGGTGCGGAACCCGTGGCCGAGCCGGGTCAGCTCGGCGCGCAGCTCGTGGTGGTTGAAGATCTCGCCGTTGAAGCAGAGCAGGTGCCGCTCGTCGGGTGACATCCACGGCTGGACGGACCGGTCCCGGTCCACGATCTTCAGCCGTCGTACGCCGGCGAGCAGGCCGTTCTCCTGCCGGGTCTCGGTGACCTCACCGCGCGGCGCGAGCGCGGCGAGCATCCGCCGGAAGGTGGCCGGGTCGGCGTCGGGGCCGATGCTCAGCGCGATGCCGCACACCTGTCACACCCCCATCTCGGCCTCGTACGCGCGCCGGTACCGGCGGCGGGCGGCCGGGGCGAGGCAGACGTGCCACGCCTGGCCCTCGTCGACCACGTTCACCTCGCCCGCGTCCTGGCGGGCCAGCAGCAGCCCGGCGAGCGCGGGGCGGGCGCCGAAGCGGTCGTACCACTCCAGTTCGACGTCGGCGGCCCAGCCGAGGCAGTGGCCGCTGGGCACCATCGCCGCGTACCCGAGGCGGCGCAGCCGGTACTGGTGTTCGGCGCTGCGGGCCAGGCTGGTCACCCAGAGCGGTGGCGTGCCGTCGGGCGCGATGGCGGTGAACTCCCGGGCCAGGTCGTTGAGGAACGCGATCATCTCGCGGCGGGCCCGGCGGAACAGCAGCCCGGCGGTACGCGGTGTGGCGTCCGGGCGCAGCCGCCGCCGGAGGGCCCGCAGTCCGCGTCCCACCACTGTGGCGGGCTGCTCCTGGTAGCGGAATTCGAGCAGGCCGCGGCGGCGCAGCCACTCCAGGTCGACCAGTTCGGTGCTGGTGCGCACCTGGTCGTCGGTGAGGAACGTCGGGCTGTCCCGCCACCAGAGCACGTCCACGCGGGAGAGCAGGTAGATCCGCACCAGCGCGGTGAGGTCCTGCGCGGAGCTGCGCGCGTTGGGCTGGTAGCGGGCCATCTCCAGCAGCAGCGTCTCCCGGGCGCCGATCAGGCCCTGCGGGGTGGCGTCGAGGACGGCGGCGATGGCCGGTTCGCGCAGCCGCTGGTCGAGCAGCACCTGACGGGCGGTGGCCGACGGCCCGTCGGCGAGGGCGCCCACCTCGACCAGGAGGTCCGCGACCGCCGCCCGGTACGCGGCCAGGTCCGGCGCGGCGCCGCCGTGCCACCCGGCGGCGGGCACCCGCCGGGCGGGGGCGGTGGGTGTGACTGCGGGACCGGGCTGGCGACCTGGGCTGCGGCTGGGCACTCGCATGGTCTCCGTCCCCTCTCGGTCAGGACACGGCGTGATTGGGCCTGCACACACCGTAATCAGGCGAGAGGGTGGCAATCCTCGCATCTGTCCCGAAGGTGCCCGATCAGGTGGCGAATGGCCGGGCCAAGGCCTGCACCTCCTCGTACCCGGGCGGAGCGGGCAGGCGCGGGTCGCGCCCGGCGCCGATCGCGTCGGCCAGGTGCAGCGCCGCGCCGAGGGCGGCCCGGAACAGCAGCGAGCCGGTGCTGACCCGGGCCACGCCGAGCCGTCCGAGGGCGGCCAGGTCCGGGCCGCCCGGCCGGTACAGCACATTCAGCGGCAACCCGGCCCCGGCGGCGAGCACACCGACCAGGTCGTCGGGTGCGCCCGGTACGAACAGGCAGTCCGCGCCGGCCGCCCGGAACACCGCCGCCCGCCGGAGTGCCTCGTCCAGCGGTGACGGCACGTCCAGCCACCAGGCGTCGGTGCGGGCGTTGACGACCATCTCCGGCACGGCGGCGCGGACCGCCGCGATCACGGCGGCCACGTGCTCCGCCGGGGCCAGGTGCCCGTCCGGGCGGCCGTCCTCCAGGTTCACGCCGACCACGCCGAGGGCGGCCAACTCGCCGACGAAGCGCGCCACCTCGGCCGGGTCGTCGTGGAAGCCGTCCTCGACGTCCACAGTCAGCAGCGCCGGCAGGCCCCGCAGCCGGTACGCCAGCTCCAGCGTCTCGGCGCGGGTGGCCCGGAGGGCGTCCGGGCGGCCGGCCGCCGCCGCGACGCCCAGGCTGGTCGTGCCGATCGCCTGATGCCCTCTGGCGGCGAGCGCCGCGGCGGAGGCGTGGTCCCAGGCGTTCGGCAGCAGCAGCGGGTCACCGGGCCGGTGCAGCTCCCGGAACGCGCGGTACCTGTCGGTCATCGCCGGCTCCCCTCGCTCAGCGCGCCGGAGGCACGGCGCAGCACGTCGACCACGCCGGTCGCCAGGGCGAGCGCGTGCCGCTCCCCCGGGCAGCCGCGCGGACCGGCGCCGAAGGTCAGTACCGGGCCGGCCGGGCCGGCCCGGAACCGGTCCGGGTCCGGGAAGACAGCTGGATCACGGTTCGCCGCGTCGAACCGCAGCAGCAGCCGGTCGCCCGCCCGCACCGCCCGGCCGCCCAGGCTCAGCGCGTCGGCGGCGACCCGGCGGGTGAGCCGTACCGGTGGGTCCAGCCGCAGCACCTCGGCGAGCAGCATGGCCGTGGCGAGCCCGTCCGGCGCGGCCCGTCCGTGCCGGACGGCGGCGTCGATCAGCCCGGCGGTGGCGTCGGCGGCCTGCACGAGCAGGCCGAGTCGGTTCGCGGTCACCTCCGCAGGTGCCTGCGGCGACAGGGCGAGCAGCGCCGCCACCGCCCGGTCCGCCCGCCGCGCGGCCGCCGGATCGGCGCCCGGGTGGTATGCGGCCGCCACCGCCACCACCTCCGTGGCGGCCGCCGCCGGGTCGGCCAGGCCGAGCCGTTCGGCGAGCACCAGCAGGGGTACGCGCCGAGCCGGGGTCATGTTCTCCTCGCTCGGACGGTCGAGGATCCGCTCGGTCAGCCGCTCGGCGGCGCGGCGGAGTTCCCCGGGGTCCGGGGCATCAAGTGCCGCCACCCCGACGGCTCGTCGCGCGGCGTGCCGGCCCGGCGGGCTGAACCGGCTCACCGAGGCGCGCAGCCACGCGAGGGTGCCCGCCGGCCCGTCCGGGACGGGCGGCACCACGCAGCGGCTGTCGGTCAGGGCGGCGAGGACGTCGGCGTGCCGGGTGACCACCCAGCCGTCGTCGCCGAGCGTCGGGGGTCCGCAGGGCGGGGTCCCCGGGGCAGCAGGGATGGTCGGTAGATCCATCGCCCGACCGTAGGGCGGGAACGGTTCGGTCCGGACCGAACGATCCGCGCGGGCGCGACCGGGCCCAGGTCAGGCGCGCGCCGGGCCGGTGTCGCGGGAGGCGGGCGGGGCCAGCAGCGCCGGGTCGAGCCCGAGCGTGTCGGCCAGCGCGTCGCGCCCGATCGGGGTGAGCCGTACCGCCCGGCCGGCGCCGCGCGCGGTCCAGCCGAGGTCGAGGAAACGCCCGCACAGCGCCGCGCCGACCGCGCCGGCCAGGTGCGGGCGCCGTTCGGTCCAGTCCAGGCAGTCGCGGACCAGCGGACGCCGGGTCGCGCGCAGCGGTTCGACAGGTACGCCGAGGCCGGCCAACCAGGCCACTCCCGCGCCGGTGAGCGCCAGCCCGCCGGAGCGGTCGAGCACGCCACGGGCGAGCAGGGCGTCGTGCAGCAGCACGCCGAGCCGCCCGGCCAGGTGGTCGTAGCAGGTGCGGGCGTACGCCAGGGCGATCCCGGCCGACGCGGCGCGCAACGTGCGGGGCGGGGTCGCCGGTGCGGGCGCCCGCGCGGCCAGGTCCTCGACGAGCTGCGCGACGGCCGGGTCGGCGAGGCGGACGTACCGGTGGCGGCCCTGCCGCTGCTCGACCAGCAGGCCGCCGGCGACCAGCCGGGTGAGGTGGTCGCTCGCGGTGGACGCGGCGACCCCGGCGGCGCGGGCCAGTTCCCCGGCGGTCCAGGCCCGGCCGTCGAGCAGGGCGAGGCAGAAGCCGGCCCGGGTGGGGTCGGCGAGCAGCGCGGCGAACCCGGCGAGTCCGCGTCCGTCGGCACCGGTGGTCATCGGCCCATGCTGACACGGGCACGGTTCGGGCCGCGCCGAACGGTCCGGGGTTCTTTACAGCAGTCTCTCCAACGTTGTAGAAACGGTGGCACCGGCACCTCCGTCTATCCCCGAGGGCAGGCCCGATGGGACACCTCCGCCGCGGTGGCGCGCTCGCCGCCGTACTCACGCTCCTGCTCGCCGGCGCGGCCCCCGCGTCCGCCGCCGAGCCCGGCCGCTACCGCAACCCGGTCTCCGCCGGGTTCGCCGACACCTTCGCCGACCCGGTCGTGGTGCGCGGCGACGACGGGCTCTGGTACGCCTTCGGCACCTCCGACCCGCTGCGCGAGGGCGAAGGCCGGGCGCACCGGGTGCCGATCGCGCGTTCGGCCGACCTGGTCGACTGGTCCTTCGTGGGCGACGCGTTCGCCCCGGACCAGCGGCCCGCCTACGCCGCGCCCGGTGCCGCGTTCTGGGCGCCGGACGTGCGGCGGGTGGCCGGCCGCTGGGTCATGTACGTGACTGTCACCGACACAGGCGTCTCCGACGACACGTTCGACACCGCCGTCGGCGTGGCCACCGCGCCGAGCCCGGCGGGACCGTGGACCTTCGCCGACACGCCAGTGGTCGCGCCGCGACCCGGCGCGGGCGGCGGTTACCTGTGGACGATCGACCCGAGCCAGCTCACCGGCGCCGACGGCCGGCACTGGCTCTACTACGGCAGCTACTACGGCGGCGTCTCGGTCACCGAGCTGTCGCCGGACGGGCTGCGCGCGGTCGGCACGCCGACACCGGTCGCGATCGACAACAAGTTCGAGGGCGCGTACGTGCTGCGCCGCGACGGCTGGTACTACCTGTTCGCGTCCACCGCGAACTGCTGCGCCGGCCCGGCCACCGGCTACTCCGTCCAGGTCGGCCGGTCCCGTGACCCGCGCGGCCCGTTCGCCGACCGGGACGGGCAGCGCCTCGACGTGTCCCGGGCCGGCGGCACGCCCGTGCTCACCCAGAACGGCAACCGCTGGATCGGCACCGGGCACAACGCGGTGCTCACCGACCTGTCCGGGCAGGACTGGATCGCCTACCACGCGATCGACCGCGCCGACCCGTACCTGGACGAGCCGTTCGGCGTCAACGAGCGGCCGATGCTGCTGGACCGCCTCGACTGGGTCGACGGATGGCCCACCGTGAACGCGGGCGCCGGTCCCTCCGTCGCCGCCCGGCCCGCGCCGGTCACCACCGGGCCGGTCGACGCCCGGTTCGCCACCGGAGACCTGCGCGGCTGGCGGGCCGAGCGCGGCCGCTGGCAGGCCACCGGCGGGGTGCTGACCGGCAGCGGCACGCTCACCTGGCGTACCCGCATCGGCGGTGACCTGCGGGTGGAGACCGACCTGCGGCTGACCGGCGCGGCCACCGCCGGGCTGCGGCTGCGCGGCGTGGACGTCCGCGTCGGGCGCGGCCGGTTGAGCGCGGGCGGCGCGTCCACCGCGCTGCCCGCCGGCCTCGACCTGCGCGACCGGCACAATCTCGCCATCGAGGTACGCGGGCGGCAGCTCGTCGCCACGCTCAGCCCGTCCCGCCTCGGCGACCCGGTGGCCCAGGTGACCGCGCGGCTCCCCCGCCCCGGCGCCGGTGAGCTGTCCGTGCGCGCCGAGGGCGGGCCGGCCGAGTTCGACAACGTCAGCGCCGTCCGGCTGTACCGCCCGGCCCGGCACACCGTCCCCGACCCCCGGGTCGGCCCGGTGCTGCGCGGCTACTCCGACGAGTTCACCGGCGGCCTCGACCCGGCCTGGCGGTGGGTACGCCAGGACCCGGCCGCCACCGTGTCCGGCGGCGCGCTGCGCTGGCCGGTGCAGGACGCCGACCTGTCCGGCACCGGCAACACCGCCGCGGTGCTGCTGCGGGACGCGCCGGCCGGCAACTACGTCGCCGAGACCAAGGTGACGCTCGACCTGGGCGAGGACAGCGTGCGCAACTACCAGCAGGCGGGCCTGGTCGCGTACGTCGACGACGACCGGTTCGCCCGGCTGACCCAGGTGGCGATCTGGAACACCCGGCAGGTCGAGTACGGCTACGAGCTGCCCTTCGCCGGCCAACCCGTGTACGGCGGCAGCATCGTCGGCACCCCCGGCGCCACGACCTGGCTGCGGCTGGTCCACCGGGTCGACCCGGTCAACGGCGAGCACGAGTTCCGGGCCGGGTCCAGCCGCGACGGCAGGCGCTGGACGTGGGGCGCGGTGTGGGCGTTCCCGGCCGGCACGACGCCGCGGATCGGGCTGGTGGCGCACGGAGGCGCGACACCGGCGGTGACGGCGCAGTTCGACTACCTGCGCTTCCACAGCTGACAGAGCCGTAGCCGAAGGCCGCCGCTCGGAACAGCTCACTGCGTCGCGACCCACCAGAACTCGTCGTGTCGATCTAGGGTGATGCGATGATCGCCACGCGCGTGACGACGGTACTGTTCGACTTCGCCTGGACTCTGTTCGCCAGAGACTCGGAGCGCTGGGTGGGCAACGCGGCGGCATCGATCGACCGGACATTGGCTGCCGGCGAGGCGCACCGTATTGCCGGCGACTTCGCGGAACTGTTGCGGGAGACGGCCACCGATCCGGCCCACATCGCCCGAGATCTGGACCCGCGAGTCTGGGATCGGGCGATCCTCACCGTGCTGGAACAGATTCCTGGGGTGGACCAGGCGCTGGCATCGGTCTTGCACGAAACACACGCCGACGCGATCGAGCCGTACGCCGACACCGTCGCCACCCTGTCCGCATTGCGCGACAGCGGTGTTCGCATCGGCGTCGTCAGCAACGTCGGCTGGGACATCCGCACATGCTTCGCGCGGCACGGACTCGACGGCCACGTCGATGTGTTCGTCCTCTCCTACGAGGTCGGCTTCGTCAAACCGGACCCTCGGATCTGGGGCGCCGCCCTCGAAGCGCTCGATGCCGCACCGGGCCAGACCCTGATGGTCGGTGACCATCCCGTCGGCGACGGCGGATCGGTTTCCGCCGGCATACCAGCGCTGATCCTGCCGATGGTGGATTCGCCCGCGCGAAAACGCGGCTTCGAATACGTGCTCAGACTTGCCCAGGTTCCGTCCTGACAGGTCCGTCGCCGGCACGCGGGGAGGCAGTGCTCAGCTCGCTGACCGTGCGGGTGTCGCCGTCGTAGCTGCGCGCCGCCACGAACGCACCGGCCGGCGGGTGGGCCCCGGCGACCGCCCGGGCGCGGCGCCGGTCCGCCGCGCCGAACCGCAGCGCCAGGCTCAGGTGCGGCACCCACCGGCCGGGACGGTGCCACGAGTGCCCGCCGGGCGCCTCGGCGAGCACGTCCCAGACCGCACCGTGCAACGCGACGAGCTGCGGCGTCGGCCGGACCAGCCACACCAGCGGCGCGCTGCCGTCGAGCACCGTCACCCGGCCCAGCCGCACCGGCAGCGGCAGCGCCGCGTCGCACAGGTCGGCCAGGCGCTGCTCGGCGCCGGGCGGGAACTCCTCGACCGAGGCGAGCGTCAGGTGCGGCCGGTTCGTCTGGTGCGTGTTGCGGGCCAGGCTGGGCAGCCCGGCGGCGGCGAGCCGGTCCCAGGCAGCGCGAACCGCCGCTTCCAGTTGGGGAGCGCAGAGCAGTTCGACCGTCCGCACGTGATCAGGCTAGTCGCCGGCGACCGCGCGCGACGCCCCGTACGTCAGAGCCAGCCGGCCTCGCGCGCCCGCCGTACCGCCTCGGCCCGGTCGGCCGCGCCGAGCTTCTGCACGCAGGCGCTCAGGTGGTTGCGGACAGTGCCGGCGGCCAGGTGGGTCCGCCGGGCGATCACCGCGACCGGGGTGCCCAGCTCGGCCAGCCGGAGGGTCTCCAGCTCACGCGGCGTCAGCGGGCACTCGGGCAGGGTGAGCGCGTCGGCCGCGAGCGCGGGGTCGACGTAGCGGGCGCCGGCGTGCACCCGGCGGATCACGTCGGCCAGCGCGCCGCCGGGGGCGCCCTTGGCGAGGAACCCGCGTACCCCGGCGGCGAGCGCCGGGCGGAGCTGAGCGGGGCGGCCGTGTCCGGTGAGGATCACCGGGGCGCAGCCGGGCAGCGCCCGGGTCAGCTCGGCGGCGACCTCCACACCGCCGGGCGGCGGCATCTCCAGGTCGAGCACGGCGACGTCCGGGCGGTGGGCCAGCGCGGCGTCCAGGGCGCCGCGCCCGTCGCGGGCGTGCGCGACCACCTCGATGTCCGGTTCCAGGTCGAGCAGCGCGGCCAGGGCGAGCCGGATCAGCTCCTCGTCGTCGGCCAGCAGCACCCGGATCACGGCGTCACCGGCACTGTCGCCACCAGGCTGAACACGCCGTCGGCGGCCTCGGCCCGGACCCGGCCGCCGGCCGGGGCGAGCCGGTCGGCCAGCCCGCGCAGGCCGCCGCTGAGCCGGTCCGGGCCGTCGTCGGCACGGACGCCGTCATTGCGTACGGTGAGTGTCACCACGCCGTCCTCCCGGATGATCTCGATCCGGCACCAGCCGGCCCGGCTGTGCCGCAGCACGTTGGTCCCGGCTTCGCGCAGCACGGCCGCCAGGTCGGCGGCGACCGGCGCGGGCACCGCACCGTCCGGCGGCACCACTGTCGTGCGTACGCCACTGGAGCGCAGCACCTCCCCCACCGCCGCGGCCTGCTCGGCCAGGTCGACGGCGCGGTAGCCGTGCACCGCCGCGCGTACCCGGGTCAGCGCCGTCGCGGCGAGCCGCCGCGCCTCCGCCGCCTCCCGGGCGGCCCGGGCGGCGTCGCGCGGCGCCAGCCGCTCCGCCAGCTCGGCCTTGAGCGCGATCACTGTGAGGTCGTGGCCGAGCAGATCGTGTACGTCCCGGGCGAAGCGCAGCCGTTCCTCGGCGGCGGCGAGCCGCGCCTGGGCGGCCTGCCCCTGCCGGGCCTCGACGAGCAGGTCCCAGAACCAGACCTGGACCCAGGTGAGCGCGGCGATCCCGGCGCCCACCACGCCGGTGACCGGCAGCGCCGTGAGCACCGACCCACCCGCCGCCCAGGTGACGGCGGCGGAGAGCGCGAGCACACCAGCCGCCGCCACCGCCGCGACCGCGGGCCGGAACAGCAGCGGCGTCATGCCGACCAGGGACGCCCCCAGCCACGCCCAGGTGGGCCAGGTTCCGGCCGCGACCGGGCCGAGCAGCGGCAGGCTGAGCAGCGCCGCCACGGTGAGCGCGGCGTGCCGGCGGCGACGGGCCGGTACGGGCAGCCACGGCGTGACGGCGGCGTGCAGCACCGCGATCTGGGCGGCGGTGAACCCGAGCAGCCCGGCCACGCCGAGCGCGACGCGTACCGGGTCGGGTTCGCGGGCCAGGCCGACGGCGGGCAGCAACACCGTGGTCCACGCGTTGGTGGCCAGCGACAGCAGCGTGACCCGCCGGGCCCGGCGCAGCCGGTGGTCCGCCGGATCGACGCTCATGCCCGCCGATCCTAGGGCGTGCACCGGCCCGCCCACCCGGAGGAGATGTCACGGCCGGACCGTGCGGTCCGCACGGTTTCCCGATGACTGACGTGCCTTCTCCGGTGCGCCGGGCGGCGGCAGGGTCGGGGCATGACGGAGATGACTGTGGTCGTACCCCGGCGGTGGGCCGGGTGGGCGCGGACCCGGCACCTCGCCGGGATGGTGGTGGCGATGGTGGCCGGGATGCTGCTGCTCGGGCCGTTGTGGCGGGTGGGCGCGGACCTGCTGGGCGGCGCGGCGGTGCTGGCGCGGCCGAACGTGGGCGCGCTGGTCATGGCGACGAACATGGCGGCGGGCATGGCCGCGTGGATGTGGTACCGGGGGGACGGCCGGGCCGCCACCGCGGAGATGTCGGCCGCCATGTACGTGCCGTTCCTGCTGCTGCTCCCGCCCTGGTGGGCCGGGTGGGCCGGGGACGACACGCTGCTGCTCGGCGGCCACCTGCTGATGGTGCCGGCGATGCTGCTGGTGGCGCTGCGGCACCGGCACACGCCCGCCGCGCCGCCCCGCCGCAATCCGGTCACGGCGGCCGTGGCGCGCGGGTGGCCGGCCGTGGTGGCGCTGCTCATGACGGTGGACATGTGGTTCGCGCCCACCGTCTTCGCGCCGTGGACGCTGCTGGTCCTGCCGGCCGGCTACCTGCTGATCGGCACCGGGCGGCGGCAGTGGGGAGACCGGCGCGCGCTGGTGGCGCAGCTCGCCGGCGCGGGCGTGTGGAGCGGCCTGGCGGTCGTGGCCACAGTCGCGTCCGCCGGCCTCGCCGGAGTGATCGTCGGGGTGGGCTGGCTCGTCCACGCGGCCTGGGACGCCTGGCACCACCGCACCGGCACGGTGGTGCCGCGCGGGTACGCGCTGTGGTGCGCCGTGATCGACGTCGGGGTGGGCCTCACCACGCTGCTGGCCGCCCTGGCCCGGTGACCCGGCGGGGGCACGGGGTCACGCCGGGTCACCGGGATCGGGCGGCGGCCGGGTGGCGCGGCGAACGTTTGCCCGGTCGCCGCGACCGGCGCGCGGCGGTGATGAAAAGCTTGTCGCATGAGCGCCGCACCGACCCCGACCGACCCCGCCGTTACCGCCGACGCCGAGGACACCTTCGCCTTCGCCGATCTCGGGCTGCGCACCGAGTTGCTCGGCGCGCTGTCCGCGCTCGGCTACGAGGAACCGACGCCGATCCAGCGGGAGGCCATCCCCCCGTTGCTGGCCGGTCAGGATCTGCTGGGCCAGGCGGCCACCGGTACGGGCAAGACCGCCGCGTTCGCGCTGCCGCTGTTGCAGCGGATGCCTGTGGGACGGGCCGAGGGCGACCCGGTGTCGCTGGTGCTGGTGCCGACCCGGGAGCTGGCCGTGCAGGTCTCCGAGGCGTTCCACCGCTACGGCAAGGACCTGGGCGCCCGGGTGCTGCCGATCTACGGCGGGCAGCCGATCGGGCGGCAGTTGCGCGCGCTGGACCACGGGGTGGACGTGGTGGTCGCGACGCCGGGCCGGGCGCTGGACCACATCGCCCGGGGCACGCTGCGGCTGGGCGCGCTGGCCACGGTGGTGCTGGACGAGGCCGACGAGATGCTCGACATGGGTTTCGCCGAGGACATCGAGGCGATCCTGGAGCACGCCCCGGCCGGCCGGCAGACCGTGCTGTTCTCGGCCACCATGCCGGCCCGCATCGACGGGCTGGCCCGCAAGCACCTGACCGATCCGGTCCGCATCCGGATCGAGCGGGAGCGGCAGGTCGCCGGGGAGGCGCCCCGGGTACGGCAGAGCGCGTACATCGTGGCCCGGGGGCACAAGCCGGCCGCGCTGGGCCGGGTGCTGGACGTCGAGTCGCCCACCGCGGCGATCGTGTTCTGCCGCAGCCGCGAGGAGGTGGACCGGCTCACCGAGACGATGAACGGCCGGGGCTACCGGGCCGAGGCGCTGCACGGCGGGATGAGCCAGGAGCAGCGGGACCGGGTGATGGGCCGGCTGCGCTCCGGCACGGCGGACCTGCTGGTCGCCACCGACGTGGCCGCCCGCGGGCTGGACGTCGAGCAGCTCACGCACGTGGTCAACTACGACGTGCCGTCGGCGCCGGAGTCGTACGTGCACCGGATCGGCCGGGTGGGCCGGGCCGGACGGGAGGGTGTGGCGATCACGCTCGCCGAGCCGCGTGAGCACCGGATGCTCAAGACCATCGAGCGGGTCACCGGGCAGCGCATCACCATCGACAAGATCCCCACGGTGGCGGACATGCGTACGCGGCGGCTGGAGCTGACCCAGGCCGCGCTGCGGGAGAGCCTGCTGGAGGACGACCTCGACCCGTACCGGGCGATCGTGGAGTCGCTGACCGACGAGTTCGACCTGGTCGAGGTGGCGCTGGCGGCGGTGAAGCTGGCGCACGAGGCGACCTCGCCGGGCTCGGACGACGAGGAGGAGATCCCGCAGGTTCCGGTCCGGGGCCCGCGCGAGGGCCGGCCGGAGGCCGGTGGGCGGGGCGAGCGCCGGGGTCCGGGCCGCCCGCGTACCGGTGGCACCACGCAGGTCTTCATCGGGCTGGGCCGGCGGGCCGGGGTACGGCCGCAGGACCTGGTCGGCGCGATCACCGGGGAGACCCGGATCAGTGGCCGGGACATCGGCTCGATCGAGATCGCCGACCGGTTCTCCCTGGTCGAGGTGCCGCAGGGGGTGGCTGACGAGATCATCGCCGGGCTGCGCGGCACCACCATCAAGGGCCGCAAGGCGACCGTACGCCGGGACCGGGACGGCGACGGTCCGGGCGAGCGCCGCGACCGGGGCTACGAGCGGCGCGACCGCCACTGAGCGCGCCCCGGCCGGCGGCACGGCGCCGCCCCGGCCGCCGTTCGGTGGCCGGGGCGGTGGTGGTGCCTCAGGCGGCGGCGAGCGCCGGTCCGCCCACCGGCTCCGTGCCGATCTCGGCCGGGCGCAGCGCCAGCGCGAGCACGTCCGCCACGTCGGACAGCGTGTGCACGGTCAGCGCCCCCCGCACCTCGGCCGGCAGGTCGTCCAGGTCCGGCTCGTTGCGCTTCGGGATGATCACCTCGGTGAGACCGGCCCGGTGCGCGGCGAGCAGCTTCTGCTTGACCCCGCCGATCGGCAGCACCCGGCCGGAGAGCGTCACCTCGCCGGTCATCCCGAACTCGGGCCGCACCGGCCGGCCGGTCACCAGTGAGGCCAGCGCGGTCACCATGGTGATACCGGCGCTCGGGCCGTCCTTGGGCACCGCGCCCGCCGGGACGTGCAGGTGGATCCGCCGCCCGGCCAGCGCGTTCGGGTCCAGGCCGTAGCGCCGGCCGTTCGACCGCAGGTACGACCACGCGATGTGCGCGGACTCCTTCATCACGTCGCCGAGCTGGCCGGTGAGCGTGAGCCCGGGCTCGCCCTCCATGGTGGTGGCCTCGACGAACAGCACGTCGCCACCGGCGCCGGTGACGGCCAGGCCGGTCGCCACGCCGGGCACGGCGGTGCGTTCGGCCGACTCCGGGGTGAACTTCGGCCGGCCCAGGTAGCGGGCCAGGTTCCCGGCGTCCACGCGCACCGGCGCGGGGTCGTCGGCGAGCGCGACGGCCACCTTGCGCAGGATCTTCGCGAGGGCCCGTTCGAGCTGCCGGACGCCCGCCTCCCGGGTGTACTCGCCCGCGATCAGCGCCAGTGCCTCGTCGGCGACTGTGACCTCCTCGGCGGTCAGCCCGGCCCGTTCCCGCTGCCGGGGCAGCAGGTGGTCGCGGGCGATGGCGACCTTCTCGTCCTCGGTGTAGCCGTCCAGCGCGACCAGCTCCATCCGGTCCAGCAGCGGGCCGGGGATCGCCTCGACCACGTTGGCGGTGGCCAGGAACAGCACGTCGGACAGGTCGAGGTCGACCTCCAGGTAGTGGTCCCGGAACGTGTGGTTCTGCGCCGGGTCGAGCACCTCCAGCAGGGCCGCCGCCGGGTCGCCGGCGTAGCCGGCGGCCAGCTTGTCGACCTCGTCGAGCAGCACGACCGGGTTCATCGAGCCCGCCTCGCGCAGCGCCCGCACGATCCGGCCCGGCAGCGCGCCGACGTAGGTGCGCCGGTGACCGCGGATCTCCGCCTCGTCCCGGACCCCGCCGAGGGACACACGGACGAAGGTGCGGCCCAGCGCCCGGGCGACCGACTCACCGAGGCTGGTCTTGCCGACACCGGGCGGGCCGGCCAGGGCCAGCACCGCGCCGGAGCCGCGTCCGCCGACCACGCCGAGGTTGCGCTCCGCGCGCCGGTTGCGCACCGCGAGGTACTCCAGGATGCGGTCCTTCACGTCGGCCAGGCCGGCGTGGTCGGCGTCGAGCACGGCCCGCGCCGCGGCCAGGTCCGTGTTGTCCTGGGTACGCGTGTTCCACGGCATCTCCAGGACGGTGTCCAGCCAGGTTCGGATCCAGCCCGCCTCGGGTGAGGCGTCGCTGGCCCGCTCCAGCTTGCCGACCTCGCGCAGCGCCGCCTCGCGTACCTTCTCCGGCAGGTCGGCGGCCTCCACCCGGGATCGGTAGTCGGCGGAGCCGTCCGGCTCGTCCTCGCCGAGTTCCTTGCGGATCGCGGCGAGCTGCTGGCGGAGCAGGAACTCGCGCTGGGACTTCTCCAGCCCCTCGCGGACGTCGCTGTTGATCTGCTCGGTGACCTCCTGCTCGGCCAGGTGCTCCCGCACCCAGCCGACGAGCAGTTCCAGCCGGGCGGTGACGTCCGGGGCGGCGAGCAGTTCGGTCTTCTGCGTCAGGCTGAGCCAGGGCGCGTAGCCGGCCGAGTCGGCCAGCTCGGACAGGTCGGTCATCCGCTCCATCGCGTCGATCACCTGCCAGGCGCCGCGCTGCTGGAGCACCGACGTCATGAGCGCGCGGTACTCGCGGGCGAGTTCCCGGGCGCGGCCCGCCGGGGCGGGTTCGTCGAGTGCGGTCGCCTCGACCCAGAGCGCGGCGCCGGGGCCGGGTACGCCGGAGCCGATGCGGGCGCGGGCGAGGCCGCGGATGACCGCTGCGGGTTCGCCGCTGGGCAGCCGGCCCACCTTCTCGATCGTCGCGACCACGCCGACGGAGCCGTACTCGCCGTCGATGCGGGGTACGGCCAGGAGTTCCTTGTCGCCGGTGGCGCGGGCCGCGTCGACGGCGGCCTGGGTGGTCGGGTCGAGGGTCACCGGGATGACCATCCCGGGCAGCAGGACGGCGTCGGTCAGCGGAAGTACCGGAAGAGTTGCCATCGAACACCTGCCATCACGTTGGTTGAGCGTGTTTGGCTCAAGTAACAAAACGTGTCCCTTGTTCCGGGTTGTGACCCAGGCCACGCCCGAGGGTCGCACCCGCGGGCCGGGCACCCAATCGCGGCACCGTTTACCGCGACCCGGCGAATGGAAACGACCGGCTATTCTTGCGGAATTACCGCACGGTAGGTCAAACTCTTAGCCACACCCCGCCCGACACAGGGAGTAATGGCGATGGCAAGGAAAGTAATCACTGTTCTGACCGACGACCTCGACGGCGGAAAGGCCGATCGGACCGTCGAGTTCAGCCTGGACGGCGTGGCGTACACGATCGACGTCTCCGACGAGAACGCGGGCGTCCTGCGTAAGGCCCTGGATCCGTACATCAGCGCTGGCCGGCGAATCAGCCGGGGCGGGACCGAGGTCACCCGGGGCGCCCGTCGCGCGACCCGGCCGAGCACCTCGGGAATGGATCGCGAGCAGAACCGTGCCATCCGGGAATGGGCCGCCAAGAACGGGTTCGAGATTTCCGAGCGCGGGCGCATCCCGGTGTCGGTGGTCGAGGCGTACAAGAACCGCTGAGCACCACCGGCTCACCGTCGGGCATCCCGGGGTCACGCTGAGAAATCGGCATGGCCCCGGTCGGCTTTCTGTCGTCGACGTTCTTCATCCGGCCGGATACCACCGGCATGAAATTTCCTCCGGGGCATCTCCCATCGAGCCTTATGCGGGAACGGCCGCGGCCGCCCGGAGTAGTCCCCGGACGGCCGCGGCCGTTCGTCCGCTCAGTTGACCCGGATGCGCACCACGTCGATGGCCGGGGTCTGGTTCGCCCGCTCCATCATCGGAATGCGGTGCGAGCCGTCACCGGCCCAGACCGCGCACTGCGCCAGGCCCGACTGCGCGAGGCCCGGAATCTGGATCAGCACGTCGTCCGGCTGGTTGCCGCCCCGGCCGTCCTCGGTGGCGACGAAGAACGCCGGCACGTCCTGGGGGTTCGGAGGCTGCCGGGTGCTGCCCAACATCCGGCAGGCGGTGTGGAAGTGGCCGCGTACCAGGCCCTGGCCGTTGAGCAGCGAGCTCTCCAGGTAGTAGCCGCCCTGGCCGGCGGCGAGGAAGCGGTCCCGCACCAGGTTCCTGGTGGTCACCCGCAGCGTGAACGGCTGGTTGCGCCGCACCTGGTTCGGGAACTGCGTGATCAGCAGCGAGGGGTTGTTCGCCGCGGCGCCCACCTCACCGAACGCGGTGCTCACGCAGCGGTTGCCGTTCTGGAAACCGTCGTGCGCCTGGAGCTGACTGCCGGAGCAGTCCTTGGCGAGCACGTTCAGGCCGTTGCCGCCGCCGTTGTTCTGGCCGCCGCCATTGTTGTTCCCGCCGTTGTTGCCGCCACCGTTCTGGCCGGCACCGTTGTTCCCGCCGTTCTGGCCACCGCCGTTCTGGCCGCCACCGTTCTGGCCGCCGTTACGCGGGGTGTCGCTCACCGCGCACCGGGCGAACTGCTCCAGACCCTGCGGACGCTGGGCCACCCGGCCGATCGCGGTGGCGATCCGGTTGAGCGCCGCGGTCCGCTTGTCCGCCAGCGGGCCCAGGATCGCGTTGTTGATGAACTCGCCGCCGTTGCGGCCCTCCGCCGCGAGCCGCCGGTTCGCCTCGGCGATCTGGCTCTCCAGCAGCGCCAGGGTGCGGTCCACCTCGGCCCGGGCCTGGCCCGGCACCTGCGGCAGCCGGCTCCGGACGTCCGGGCAGGCCACCGTCGGGGTGCCGGCGCCGGCGCCACCAGCTGTGGTCTGCTGGCACTCGGCCGGCGACATCTGACCGTCACCCCAGTGGTTGCGGACCCAACGGCCGTTCTGCCAGGTACGGGTGGTGCTGCCCTGACCGTCCGGGGCGGTCGCCCCCGGGCTCGCGGGCACGCAGGACGCCGAGGCCGCGCGGGTGGTCGTCCGCCGGTCCTGGGCGGACGAGATCTGGGTGACGGCGACGATGCCGCCGAAGACCGCGAGCGTGCCGACCACCGCCAGCATCCGCTTGCTCCGCGCGTTACCGGATGACCGGCGCGCCCGTGTGGACCTGCGCATCGAATTGCTCTCCTTCTCGATCCGGTAGTTGACTGGTGATCCCGGCGGACCGACGAATTCGGGGTGTGAGATCACTGCGACGCTGAGTCGCGCGTCAATGGCCGACGATGCCCTTTCCGCACCGTCTCCGCGCCGTCCGGGCGCGGCGGGGAAGATCTGCGTCCATTCCCGATGAGGTACGGAGCGCCGTCGGCGAAGGTTCAACCGGAGATCGGAAAAAAATCGAAAGTCGCCGTGCCCGCGCGGGCGCGGACGGTTTCAGTCGGCGCAGAGGTGGTCGAAGGCGAATCCGCCGTCGAAGGAGTCCCGCCGGGCGGCCAGCGCGCGTACCCGCCCCCGCAGTTCGGCGCGCTCCAGCAGGGCCGGCGCGTTGCCCCCGAGGTCACGCAGCCGCTCCCCCAGCGCCACCACGGCCAGATCCTCGGCGAGCCGGCCCGGGTCGACGCCGCAGTCCAGGCCGCGCGCGGTCAGCCGGACCCGCTCCAGCAGGCAGTGACCGGGCCGCACCTCGGCCCAGGCCCAGCCCTCCGCCGGACCGTCGGTCCAGCGCACGTGCAGGCCGCGCAGAATCGGGTCGGCGATCCGGCCCGCCACGTACGCCTCGACCGCCTCGGCCCGGGCCAGCGCGCCGAGGTCGTTCACCGGTCCGCGCCGGCCGTCCGGCAGCCGGCCGATGATGTCCCGGAAGCCGACCGCGTCGCCGCCGTCCGGGTCGGTGCCGTCGGCGTAGGCGCGCGCGTCGAGCACGTACTCGACGAACCGGCGGACCTGCTCCGTGCCGCCCAGCGTCGGCGACTCGACGCGCAACAGCGGCAGGCCGACGGCGGCGCAGACCGCGTCGGTCAGCCGTTCGGCCCGCCGGGCGGGCGATCCGTCCGGGGCGGGCGCGGTGAACCGCACGGCGAAGCGCGGCAGCCCGGTGCCGGCGGCGCAGACCACCAGGTCCAGCGATGCCCGCCCGGCGGCGCTCCACTGGCTGCCGGTGACCCCCGGCGGGCGGCCCTGCACCAGGTCGCCGAGCCGCCGCCCGGCATGGCCGAGGTGGCCCGCGCGGACCAGGTGGGGCGCGGCGCCGGGCGGGATCGGCCGCAGCCAGGAGGCGGTCACGCTGCCTGTGCTCGTCATCTCGCCCCGATCCCCCTCGTCCGGTCGACGCCCGAGTGTAGGCGGGTGCGGCGCGGCCGGTCCGGTCGACCGGTGCGCTGCCGCGCTCGTCCCTCTAGGCTCTGCCCGTGCACAGCGGACGGACCCTGGAACAGTTCACCAAACGCAGTCTCGTCGCCGTCTCCCACGCCATCGAACGCGCGGCGCTCGCCGAGGCCGAGGACGGCCCGCTCGTCGTGCTCGCGCTGTTCCAGCGGCTGCCGTACTTCGCCCGGGAGCGCGAGGTCTACCGGCGCATCGCCGGCCGCGCCGCCGCGACGGTGGTGGCGATGGTCGGCGGACCGCCCCCCGACCTGCCCGAGGGCGCCTACGGCGTGGCGCTGGACGAGGCCGAGGCGCTGGCCCGGGAGTGGACGGTGGTGGTGCTGAGTCCCCGGTTCGGCGCCGCAGTCGTCGCGCACGACCGGGCCGAGGTGGCGCCCGCGCCGACGCTGGAGTCAGGCCGGCTGTTCGAGGGGCGCTGGGGTTTCCGCCGCGACGAGGCGCTGCACGAGGCGATCCGGCTGCGCGAACAGCTCGCCGAGCGGCTGCCCGCCGCGGCACGCACGGCGCTGGACGAGGCGATCGCCCGGGTACGGGACATCCCGGCCGGCCCGGGCGAACCACGCGCCGAGGCGGCGCTGCGGCTGCTGGCCCGCCGCGGCGACCGGAACAGCCGGCCGGCCGAGCCGGCCGAGGCGATGCTGGACGAGCCCGGCCTGGCCCGCTGGTCCGGCGCCGACGGGGTGACCGCCTCCGGCACGCTGCCGGTGGCGCTCGTCGGCCTGCGGGTGGACGCGCCGCCCGGCTCACCGGAACGCTTCGGCCGCCGCGGCGTCGCCCGGGAGGGACATGCCGTGCTCACCGCGGTCACCGCCGCGCTGCGGCCGGTCGACCGCGCGCTGCGCGTCACCGAGAACGAGTTCCAGCTCCTCCTGCCGGGACTCGACGAACCAGCAGCGCTGGAGGTGGTACGCCGGCTGCACGACGCGATCGGCGCGCTGGCCCGGTCGTACCCGTTCATGGCGTACACGGTGCACGCGGCGGTCGGGGTGACCACCCGGCGGCCGCTGCCCACGTCGGACCTGCGCGCGGCGGTGGACTGGGCGGTCCGCAAGGGCGTGCCGGTGGCGGGTCTGCCGCCGGAGAACGCCGACGCCGTGGCCGCGCCGGCCCGCTGACGGTACGAGGGAGGACGCGCGGTGCGGGTGGTGTCGCTGGTGCCGTCGCTGACCGAGGCGGTCGCGGCCACCCGCCCGGAGGTGCTGGTCGGTGCGACCGACTGGTGCACCCATCCGGCCGGGCTGGACGTCGCCCGGGTCGGCGGCACGAAGTACCCGGACCTGGACCGGGTGCTCGCGCTGGCGCCGGATCTGGTGCTGCTCAACGAGGAGGAGAACCGGCTGGCCGACGCCGAGGCGCTGCGGGCGGCCGGGGTGCCGGTGCGGGTCACCTTCCCGCGTACCGTGCCGGAGGCCCTCGACCAGCTCGGTGAGCTGGCCGTCGCGCTGGGCGAGCCGGGCGAGCCGGGGTGGCTGCGGGAGGCCCGCCGCGCCTGGGCCGCGCTGCCCGGGCCGGGGCTCGTCCGCACCGCCGTGGTGCCGGTGTGGCGGCGTCCGTGGGTGGTGCTGGGGCGGGACACGTTCGCCGGGGACGTGCTGGCCCGGCTCGGCGTCCGCAACGGCTGGGCCGACGACCCGGAACGCTATCCCCGGCCGAGCCTGGCCGAGTTGCGCGCCCGCGCGCCGGAGCTGGTGGTGCTGCCCGACGAGCCGTACCGGTTCACCGCCGACGACGGGCCGGAGGCGTTCCCCGGGGTGCCGGCGGCGCTGGTGTCCGGCCGGCACCTCACCTGGTACGGCCCGTCGCTGGCCGAGGCCCCGGCACTGCTCGCCGCCCAGCTCGCGCACACCACCGGGGGCCCCACCTGACCGGCGGGGCCCGCGGTGGTGGCGCTCAGGCGACAGGGGTGGCGTGCACCGGGTCCAGCTCCATCAGCGTGGTGTCGTCCACGTCGTACCCGATCGTGTTGTGCACCGTGACCACGCCGGCGACCTGAGCGGCGAGGCGGCCGGCCAGCTCGACGGCGCTGCGCCGGTCCAGCCGTCCGTCCATGGTGACCTCGCCGCCGCGGACCTGCACCGTGACCAGGCCGTCGCGGACCGACAGCACCCGGCGCAGCACCTCGTGCACCACGTCCTCGCGGATCTCCGCGTCGGTGCGCAGGTGCACGCGCAGCAGGTCACCGCGGGTGACGATGCCGGCGAGCCGGCCCAGGTCGTCCAGCACCGGGAGCCGCTTGACCGCCTCGTGGTCCATCAGCCGGGCGGTCGCCGCGAGCGAGGCCCGCTCGTGGGTGGTGACCGCGGGGGCGGTCATCAGGTCCCGGGCCACCAGCGCGCCCGCCTTCTCCCGCGCGGTACGGCGGCGCCGCCCCTCGAAGACCCGCCGCTCGTCCGGGTGGCCGGACCGCTCCACCTTGTGCAGCAGGTCCGCCTCGGAGATCACCCCCAGCACCCGGCGGAACGAGTCCACCACCGGCACGCCGCTGATCCGCTGCCGCACCAGCACGTCGACGACCTCGCGGTACGGGGTCTCCTCCGTCACCGTGGCGACGTCCCTGGTCATCACGTCGGTAACCTGCCACGTCCTCATCACGACCTCCTCGTGCCGGCCTTTCACCTGCGACGGTAGGCGGCCGGCGTACGCCCTGGTCAGGGGCACCAGACCGGCTGCGAGGGGCCGACCGGACCGGGTACGGACGGGACCAATGACCCGGTCACGAGGGCACCGCTCGGCCCTGCTCCCGGACGCGGCGCGGCGGTGGAATGAATGTGCCACCGGGAAGCGCGGTGCGAGGCACAGGAAGGGACGTGGACACCATGACCGCGACAATCGAGCGGACCCCCGCCGTCAAGCGGACCCCCGCCGTCACCACCGCTCCGGCGGCGCACACCGAGACCACCCGCCAGAAGGCCACCCGGTACGTGTGGGCCGGTCTGCGGCTTGCCCTGGGCTGGATCTTCCTCTGGGCCTTCCTCGACAAGATGTTCGGCCTCGGCCACGAGACCCCGGCGAAGGGCGCCTGGATCAACGGCGGCAGCCCGACCAAGGGCTTCCTCGGCCACGCCGTCGAGGGACCGTTCGCCGGCTTCTACCAGAACATCGCCGGCGCGGCCTGGGCGGACTGGCTGTTCATGCTCGGCCTGCTCGGCATCGGTGTCGCGCTGATGCTCGGCATCGGCATCCGGCTCGCCGCCGTCGCCGGTGGACTGCTCCTGGTCCTGATGTGGACGGCCGTGCTGCCCCCGGCGAACAACCCCTTCATGGACGACCACCTCATCTACGCGGGCCTGCTGGCCGGCCTGGCCCTCGTGGGCGCCGGCAACACCCTCGGCCTCGGCCGGATCTGGGCGAAGCTCCCCCTGGTCCAGCGTCTGCCCTGGCTGAAGTGAAGCAGCTCGCCCCGGGGCGGGCGTCGCCGACAGGCGGCGCCCGCCCCGGCTCGTGTCCCCGCCACGCCGGTGTGCGGGGACCGGCGCGTATCGGCCGGTCGCGATCCGGCAGGATCGACGGTGACCACACAGTCAGCATCCGAGGAGACCGTTCATGGACAAGCCCGAGGTCGGCCCGATCGAGGGCGCCCCGCCCGCCGATCTGGTGGTCGAGGACATCACCGTCGGCGACGGCCCGGAGGCCCGCCCGGGTCAACTGGTGAGCGTGCACTACGTGGGCGTGGCCCACTCGAACGGCCGTGAGTTCGACGCCTCGTGGAACCGGGGCGAGACGTTCGAGTTCCCGCTCGGCGGGGGCCAGGTCATCGCCGGCTGGGACCAGGGCGTCGTGGGCATGAAGGTGGGCGGCCGGCGCAAGCTCACCATCCCGCCGCACCTGGGCTACGGCGCCCGGGGCGCGGGCGGCGTCATCAAGCCGAACGAGACGCTCGTCTTCGTGGTGGACCTGCTCGGCGTGCGCTGAGCGGGACCCATTCGGCGTCGGGCCGCCGCCGGCTTCCGCGCCGGCGGCGGCCCGACGCCGTGCTCAGACCCAGCGGCCCGACGCCGTGCTCAGGCCGGCTGCGCGCGCCCGGGCCGCCGGCTGTTCAGGCCGCGCAGGCCACCAGCTCGCGGGTGCGGCCGGGCAGATCCGGCGTGCGGTCGGAACAGCGCACCGGGACCACCCGGTGCAGGCCGGTCACCCGCAGCACCCGGGCCACCACCGGGTCGGGGTCGGTGAGCACCAGCTCGCCACCGCGGGCCCGCACCCGCAGGTGGGTGGCGACCAGCGCGCGCACCCCGGCGGCGGAGAGCAGCCGCACACCGGACAGGTCGACCCGCAGCACCGGCCGGGCGGGCGCCGCCCAGAGCGCGGCCCGGAACGCCGTCACGGAGGCGATGTCGATCTCGCCGACCGGACGCAGCTCGACCATGTGATCGTGCACGTCAGTCACCACGTGGAGGCGCTCAACGCTGTGTACCATGCGGCCAAACCTACCCGCCCCCACCGACATTTCCCGACCTCACGGCCGGTGGTTCCGGGTACTGTCCGGGACCCGACCCCGAGCCGTCTCAGGGTCATCCCGCAGTCCCCCGCCACGCCCCCTGGCCGGGGCGAAACGCCGTCGAGGGCTGCCGCACGCGGCGCCGCCGGGCCACAATGAGCCGATGGCCGTCCCCCGCCCGCGTGCCCCACTGCTGATCCGGCCGGTCCGCGAGCCGGCGACCGTGCCGCCACCGCTCACCGGCCCCTGGGCACCCGCCGACACCCGGCTCGACCGGGCCGACCTGCTGCCGCTGCCGGCCGGCGGGCACGGCCCGGAGGACGTCGTGGTCGACGGCGAGGGCCGGGTGGTCAGCGGCGACGAGGACGGCCGGCTCTGGTGGTGGCCGGCCGACTCCCCGCCCGGCGCGCCGCCCAACCTGCTGGCCGAGACCGGCGGACGACCGTTGGGCATCGAACGGGATCCGGTCGACGGCGGGTTGCTGGTCTGCGACGCGTACCGGGGGCTGCTGCGGGTCGACCCGGCCGGCCGGGTGCACGAGCTGACCGGGGCCGCGCCGCCGGTGCACCTGGCCGACAACGCGGCGGTGGCCCGCGACGGCACCGTCTACTTCACCGACTCCTCTGACCGGTTCCCGCTCTCGCACTGGAAGCGCGACCTGCTGGAACACCGGCCCAACGGGCGGGTGCTCGCGTACGACAGGCGCACCGGCCGCACCGACGTGGTCGCGGACGGGCTCTACTTCCCCAACGGGCTCGCGCTCACGCCGGACGAGTCGGCGCTGATGCTCGCCGAGACCGCCACCCACCGGCTGCTGCGGGTGGACCTGCCCGGCGGGCGGGCCACAGTGCTCACCGACCTGCCCGCGTATCCGGACAACGTCTCCGGCGTCGGCGACGGCACCTACTGGGTCGCGTTGCCCAGCCCTCGGCTGCGGGCCATGGAGCGGCTGCTGCCGCATCCCCGGGTCCGGCAGATCGTGGCCCTGCTGCCCGGCGCGGTCCAGCCGCAGCCGCGCCGCTACGGGCTGGTCGCGCTTGTCGACGGCACCGGCCGGGTGCTGCGTACGCTGCACGGCCCGAGCGGGGCGTACCCGATGGTCACCGGCGTGCGGCAACACGGCCGCCACCTCTGGCTGGGCAGCCTGACCGCGACCGGCGTGGCCCGCGTCGACCTGGACTGAGCGCGGCGCGGGACCGGCCCGCGCGGACGCGGGCCGGCCCCGGGGCCGTTCCTCCCCAGGTTCAGCCGCCGCTGTTGCTCCGCGAGGGGGACGGGGCCGGTGACGACCCGCCGGCCACCGCGCCCGGGTGCGGCGTCGGGCTCTGCGTGGGCTTCAGCCCCGCCGGTACGGGCAGCGCGCTGCCCTTGGCGAACTCGTCCCAGCCGACGTTCCAGGCGGTGAAGCCGTTGCCCTGGTCGAGCTTCACCTCGGTGCCCTTGACCGTCACCAGGTCACCGACCTGCGTGAAACCCATCAGCCAGTCCGCGGCGGTGGCCGAGACGTTCGTGCAGCCGTGTGAGGTGTTCGTGGAGCCCTGCTCCCCCTCCGACCACGGCGCCGAGTGGATGAACTCGCCACCCCAGGTCAGCCGCTGGGCGTCGTCCACGTCGACCACGTAGCCGCCGTTTGGTTCGCCCCGCGTGTCGAACGTGGTGTGCTCGTGCTTCTCCATGATCACCATGGTGCCGCTGGACGTCGGCGTGCTCTCCTTGCCGAGACTGACCGGGATCTTCTTGACCGCCTTGCCGTCCTCGTAGACGGTCATCTGCTTGGTCCCGTTGTCGATGTCGAGCGTCACCTGCCGGCCGACCTTGGCGCTCGCGACCCGGTCGGCGTCGCCGACCGTCTCCTTGCCGATGGGCAGCCCCTCCAGTGCGCTGCGCACACTGATCTTGGTGCCCGGTTTCCAGCGGTCCGGCGCCCGGTACTCGGCCTGCTTGCCGTCGGCCACCCAGGACCAGGTGCCGGGCTGCGGCGGGTCGGTCTTCACGAACAGCCGGCGCTGCACATCCGCGCGGGCCTCCTTGGGAATCGGCGGGTCGAATCCGAGCACCACGGGCATCGCCGTCCCGTACGTCTGATTCGGCCGGAAATACAATTCACTGGTGACTGCCGGTTTGGTGGATTTGGCCATCGTCGTGAACGTCGTCTTCTGCGTGGCGGTCCTGCCGGAATCGCCGGTCGCGGTCACCTCGGCCGTGTACGTCCGGGAATTGGCGAGCGGCCGGTCCGGCACCCAGCCGGAGCCGTCCTCGCGGGGCTGAGCCGGCACGGCGTTGCCCTTGTCGTCGGTCAGCTTGACGGCTGTCACCTTGCCGTTGCTCACCCTGGCACCCACCTCCGCGCTGATCGGCACGTCCCGGGTGCGATCGGCCGGCGTCACGGCGACCGACGGCGGCGGGGCCGCCTCGGCCCGCTTCGCCATCGACTTCGGGCCGGCGGTGCACGCGCCGACCGCCAGCGGTGCGGCTGCGACGGTCATCGCGAAAAGCGTCAGTCGGCGCCTCGCAAACATATTTCGCCCCCCATTTCCGAACCCTCTCGCCCACATTCTGTAGGCCCGGGATCGCGCCGTGGCACCTTCGGCGGAATTGCTCGGAAACGGCTGCGCGAATCATGCCGGACAGGCGATACCCGTCCCCGGTTGCGCCCCACGCGCTCTCCGCCCCGGTCCGGCCGCCGACGGTCGATCATGAAGTTACCGGCGCACGGTGTCCGGTTCCTCCCCGTCAACCTCATGATCGACGGAGCGAGGGCGGGAGGGCCGGAGAGATCTTGGTACGAGACGGTCCCCATAGGGGCACTTTCCTACCAAGATCCGACCCGCCCCACTGCGATCTCGCAGTTGCGGCCCTCGAGAAGGGTGCGAGTCGGGCACATCGTGGGCAGCAAGTGCACGATCGCGGGCCGAGGGCGGGGCGGGGGACGCGCGCGGCCCCGGCCCTCAGGGGGCCGGGGCCGGGGGGCGGACGGTCAGACGTTGGCTACCAGGAGGGCGGGCTGCTCGACGCAGTCGGCTACGTGGCGCAGGAAGCCGCCGGCCACACCGCCGTCGCAGACGCGGTGGTCGAAGGTGAGGCTGATCTGGGTCACCTTGCGGACGGCGAGCTGCCCGTCCACCACCCACGGCTTGTCCACGATCCGGCCGACGCCGAGCAGCGCCGCCTCCGGGTGGTTGATGATCGGCGTCGAGCCGTCCACGCCGAACACGCCGTAGTTGTTGAGCGTGAACGTCCCCCCGGTCAGCCGGGCCGGCGGCAGCGTGCCGGCCCGGGCCGCCGCGGTGGTCTCGGCGAGCGCGGCGGCCAGCTCCCGGGTGGTGAGCCGCTGCGCGTCACGCAGCACCGGCACGACCAGGCCCCTGTCGGTCTGCGCGGCGATGCCCAGGTGCACACCGGCGGACTGGATGATCCGCTGGCCCTCGGTGTCGACGTGCGCGTTGAGCTGCGGGTACTTCCGCAGGCCGCTGAGGCAGATCCGGGCCAGCAGCGCCAGGATGCTCACCGGCGTGTCAGGCGTGGCCGCGTTGATCGCGGCGCGCGTCTCCAACAGGCCGGTGGCGTCCACGTCGACCCAGATGGTCACCTCGGGGATCTCCCGCCGGCTGCGGGAGAGCTTGTCAGCGATCACCTTGCGGATGCCGGTGAGCGGGATGACCGTGTCGCCGTCACCGGCCGGGGCGAGCCCGACGTGGGCGGCCGGGGCGTCCGGCACCGCGGCCAGCCGGGCAGCCGGAGCGGGGGCGGCCACGGCGGCGTCCAGGTCGGCCCGGCGGATCACACCGCCCGGCCCGGTGCCGCGCAGCGACGCCAGGTCGATGCCGTGCTCCTTGGCCAGCCGCCGCACGATCGGCGAGATGACGAGCGGCGCCACCGCCGGTCCGCCGGTCTGCGGCGACTCAGCCGCGCGGTCCGCCGAGGCGACCGTGCCGGCCTCGGGGGCCAGCGCCAGGCGCGGACGGCGCCGCCGCCGACCCGTGCCGCCGTGGCCGGTGCCGTAGCCGATCAGGACGTTGCCGGAGCCGGCCCGCTCCTCCTCGCGGTAGGTGGCGTGCGGGTCGGGCGCGTCGTCGAGCGGGGCGATGGTGATCAGCGGCTGGCCCACCGGGCGCACCTCACCGGCCGCGCCGTGCAGGGCCACGACCCGGCCGGCGTACGGGCACGGCACGTCGACGACGGCCTTGGCGGTCTCCACCTCGACCACGCTCTGGTCCACCGTCACCACGTCGCCGACGGCGACCCGCCACTCGACGATCTCCGCCTCACTCAGCCCTTCCCCGAGGTCGGGCAGGAGGAAGTCCCGGTTCCCCACAGCCGTGGTCATGCCGTGCTGACCGGGCATGCCCTCACGGCCCTCGCTCCGCTCGGTGCGTTCGGTCATGCCGCCACCCACCGCGTGTCGGGCTGGTCGTCCCACTGGAGCCGGGCCACGGTGTCCAGCACCCGGTCGACCGAGGGCAGGTGGGTGTGCTCCAGCATCGGCGCCGGGTACGGGATGTCCAGCCCGGACACCCGCAGCACCGGGGCGTGCAGCGCGTGGAAGCAGCGTTCCTGCACCCGGGCGGCGATCTCCGCGCCGACCCCGGCGAAGCCCTGCGCCTCCTGGATCACCACGCACCGGCCGGTACGGCGTACCGAGGCGGTGACTGTCGCGTCGTCGAACGGCACGATGCTGCGGACGTCGACGACCTCCAGGTCCCAGCCCTCCTCGCGGGCGGCCTCGGCGGCAGCGAGCGCGACAGGCACCGCCGGCCCGTACGCGACGAGCGTGGCGTCGGTTCCGGGGCGGCGCACCACGGCGGTGCCGAGCGGCGCGGTACGGGCCGGCAGCTCCGCCTCGGCGCTGGTGAAGTAGAGCTTCTTGGGCTCCAGGAACACCACCGGGTCGGGGTCGTCGATGGCGGCGCGCAGCAGCGAGTACGCGTCGTCCACGGTGGCCGGCGTGACCACCTTCAGGCCGGGGGTGTGCGCGTAGTACGCCTCGGACGAGTCGCAGTGGTGCTCCACGCCGCCGATGCCACCGGCGTACGGCACCCGGATGACGATCGGCACGCTGAGCGCGCCACGGGTGCGGTTGCGCAGCTTCGCCACGTGTGAGGCGATCTGCTCGAACGCCGGGTACGCGAACGCGTCGAACTGCATCTCCACCACCGGCCGCAGCCCGGACATGGCCAGGCCGACGGCGAACCCGACGATGCCGGCCTCGGCGAGCGGGGTGTCGAAGCAGCGCTTGTCGCCGAAGCGGGCCTGCAGCCCGTCGGTGATCCGGAAGACGCCGCCGAGCTGGCCGACGTCCTCGCCGAACACGACGACCCGCTCGTCGTCGAGCATCGCGTCGGCGAGCGCCGCGTTGAGCGCCTTCGCCATGGTCATGGTGGCCATCAGGCGTCCCCCTCCGCGTCGGCGGCCAGCTCGGCCCGGACCATCTCGCGCTGCTCGACGAGTTGCGGCGTCGGCTCGGCGTACACGTGGTCGAACAGGCTCAGCGGGTCGACTGTGGGCTGGTCGTCCATCCGGCGGCGCAGCGCGGCGGCGTACTCCTCGGCCTCCGCCGCGACGGCCGCGACGGCGGCGTCGTCGAGCGCGCCCTTGGCCCGCAGGTACGCCTCGAGCCGGGCGATCGGGTCGCGGTCGCGCCACGCCTCGACCTCGTCGGCGTCGCGGTAGCGGGTCTGGTCGTCGGCGTTTGTGTGCGGCTCCATCCGGTACGTGTGCGCCTCGACCAGGTAGGGGCCCTTGCCGGCGCGGGCGTGCGCGACGGCGCGTTCCAGCACGGCCAGGACGGCCACCGGGTCGTTGCCGTCGACCTGCTCGCTGGGTACGCCGTAGCCGACGCCCTTGTAGGCGAGGCTCGGCGCGGCGGTCTGCCGCGACAGCGGCACGCTGATCGCGTACTTGTTGTTCTGCACCAGGTAGACCACCGGCGCCTTGAACACGGCGGCGAAGTTGATGCCCTCGTGGAAGTCGCCCTCGCTGGTGGCGCCGTCGCCGATGAACGCCAGCGCCACTGTGTCGCGGCCCTGGTACGACTCGCCGTAGGCCAGCCCGGCGGCGTGCACGCACTGGGTGGCAAGCGGCGTGCACTGCGGCGCGGTACGGGTGGCAGCCGGGTCGTACCCGCAGTGCCAGTCGCCGCGCAGCAGCGTGAGCACCTCGACCGGGTCGAGGCCGCGCGCGGTGAGCGCCATCGACTCGCGGTAGGTGGGGAACACCCAGTCGCTGTCGCGCAGCGCGAGGACGCCGCCGATCTGGCACGCCTCCTGGCCACGCGCGGACGGGTAGACGGCGAGGCGGCCCTGCTTGGTGAGCGCGGTGGCCTGCACGTCGAAGCGGCGGCCGACGACCATCCGCCGGTACATCTCGCGCAGCGTCTCGACCGGCGGCTCCGGGTAGTCGTCGCGGGCCGGCAGCGGGGTCCCGTCGGGTTCGAGCAGCCGGACCGGCTCCCGCTGCGGCATGAAGCCCGCCGACGGGTCGGGTGCGGCCGGGGTGGACTTCCGGCGGGTGCGCGGGGATGCCCTGCGGACCGCCTGGGGTGTGGTCGTCACGGCGGGGACCTCCTGGACGTGTGGTGGCCCTATGCTCCCGGTCGTGGATGATTGACTCAACATGCGGGATGAACGCGGGACGAATGGCATGGGAGGGTGGCCGAGGTGAGCCAGGAGACCGGCGCCACACCGGGCGCGGCGGGCGGAACGGGACGTTCGGCCGGGCCGCTGGACGAGGTGGATCGGCGGATCCTGCGCGAGCTGGTCCGCGACGCCCGCACCTCCATCCGTACGCTCGCCGAACGGGTGCACGTCTCGCGCACAAACGCGTACGCCCGGGTGGAGCGGCTGCTGCGCGACGGGGTGCTGACCGGGTTCACCGCGCGGGTCGCGCCGGAGCCGGCCGGGCTGGGCACCTCGGCGTACATCGCGCTGACCATCGAGCAGAACACCTGGCGGGAGGTCTCCGCCGAGCTGGCCCGGGTGCGCTACATCGAGCACGCGGCGCTGCTCAGCGGCGAACACGACGTCCTCGCGCTGGTCCGCGCGCCGGACAACGCGACGCTGCGGGACGTGGTGCTGGACCGGGTGCAGAGCATCGCCGGGGTGCTGTCCACCCGCACCTGGCTCGTGTTCGAGGAGTTCGACGGCACGCAGAGCCCCTGGGACTGACCGCCTCAGCGTTCCGGCGGCGGCTCCAGCCCTTCGGCGTCGGCCCGCTCCAGCAGGGGTGCCAGCGAGTACCGCCGCCCGTCCAGCCCGGCGTGCGGGTCGCCGCGCCCAGCGAACCGCGCGGGCATGCTGACCACGTCGAAGTCCTCCGGGCGGGCCTCGTCCAGCTCGGACCAGTCCAGCGGCGCCGAGACCAGCGCCGCAGGTGTGGGCCGGATCGAGTACGCCGACGTCATGGTGTGGTCGCGTGCCATCTGGTTGTAGTCGACGAAGACCGGCCGGTCCCGCTGGTCGCGCCACCAGGTGGTGGTGACCAGGTCGGGCAGGCGGCGCCGCATCTCCAGGCCCAGCGCCAGCACCGCGCGCCGGCACTCGCCGAAGCTCCAGCGCGGCTCGATGGAGACGTAGACGTGGATGCCGCGCCCGCCGGTGGTCTTCGGGAAGCCCTCCAGGCCCAGCTCGGTCAGGAACGCGCGCACCTCGTGGGCCACCGGCACCACCTGCGCGAAGTCGACACCCGGCATCGGGTCGAGGTCGATGCGCAGCTGGTCGGGGTGTTCCACGTCGTCCCTGGACACCGGCCAGGGGTGGAACCGCAGCGTGCCCAGGTTGGCCGCCCAGATCACCACCGCAAGCTCGCTCGGTGCCACCTCGTCGGCGGTACGGCCACTGGGGAACGTGATGTGCGCGGTGCGCACCCAGTCGGGCGCACCGGCCGGGAGCCGCTTCTGGTAGAACGCGTCGCCCTTGTTTGTCTGCCGGGTGGCCACCTTGGCACCCTCGAAGACGCCGCGCGGCCAGCGTTCCAGCATGGTCGGCCGGTCCCGCAACGCGCGCAGGATGCCGTCGCCGACGGACAGGAAGTAGTTGACCACGTCCAGCTTGGTCAGCCCGCGCTCCGGGAAGTAGGGCTTGTCGGGGCTGGAGACGCGGACCAGCCGCTCCCCCACCTGGATCTCCTGCGCCGCCGTGGTCGCCACCGTCACACCGTAGCGACCGGGCGGGACGATGGGGGCCGGCTCACCGGGACTCCGCCGTCACCGACAGCCGGATCCAGGCGTCCACCCAGGCCCGTACCGCCGATTCGCCGGGGTCGGCGCCGAGCATTCCGGCCAGCCCGGCCAGCGTCGAGCCGCAGCGGTCCAGACCGACCCCGGCGAGCCCGGCCGCCGTCGCGCGCAGCCGGTCCGGGAAGGCCACCGGCAGGTGCCGCAGACCGGTGTGCGCGGCCTGCGCGAGCAGCGCCGACGCCGCACCCAGCGCGGCGGCGACCGGGTCGGGCCGGGCGTCGACCGCGCCGGCCAGCCGCCCGTCGCCCACCCCGGGTGCCAGATCGGGTACGACCACCGCGTCGGCGACCACCGCCAGTGGCTCGACGACGAGGCCGTCCGCGCCCCGGCGCACAGTTCCGCTGACATAGCGCGGCGGTCCGTGTGTGCCGTCCAGCGCGGCCGCGAGCGCGTCGAGTGCGCCAGGGGCGGCGGCGTGATGGGTGGCGGTGACAGTCGCCGTGCCACCGTCGGCCCCGGTCACCGTGGCGTCGAGGCGCTGCTCACCTGCCGCGTACCCGATGGCACGCACCTCACCGAGCGCGAGCACCCGCACCGCCTCGGCGGCGGTGCGGGGGCGCAGCAGCCGGGGTGGCCGCCCGGCCAGCTCGGCGGCGAGCGCGTCCGGGTCGCGGGCGACCAGGCCGGGCGGCAGGCCGGACCACTCCCCCGCGCCGGGCGTGACTGTGGTGCGGGACAGCCGGCCGGCGGCGAACCGGAGCCGGTGCGCGGCGCTGCGCACCGCCGACTCGGAGACCACGTTGCCGGTGGCGAGCGCGCCGAGCGTGGCGCCGGTGACCCGCCGCCCGGCCAGCTCGTGCCCGGTGGGCGGGCCGTCCTCGGTGACCGGGTAGGCGCGGCGCAGCACCAGCACCGAGACGGCCGCCGGGTGGGCGAGCACCACGTCCACGCCCACCTCGCCGCCGCCGCACCGGACCCGGGCGCCGAGGCCGGTCAGCCGTACCCGCCGCAGCGGCGTCTCCGCCGGCTCGTGGGTGCCCAGCACCCGCTCCGCCGGGGTGGCGCCGGCGTTCACCACCGCGCGCCGCCGGGCGGGCAGCTCGGCGAGCAGGTCGGCGAACGTCTCCGGCCGGTACCGGGCGCCGCGTGCCGCGTACGCCTCCAGCTGCCCCGCCAGGTCCTCCACCGCCAGCAGCGGCCAGCGCAGACCGGCCGCGTCGAGGTCACGCCGGACCGCAGCGAGCCGGGCGTCCACGCCGGAGCCCAGGTGCGCGGCCCCGGTCAGCAGCACATCCGAGGCGAGCGCCACCGCCGCGTCCAGCGCCGGATGCTCCGTCACGGTGACGGTGCCGCCGACACGTACCTGGGCCTCCTGACGGGCCGGGTGTTCCCGGTCGGCCGCCCGGCACGCCCACACCGCGAGCGCGATCGACTCGCCGCCGTCGTCGGCCGCGTCGCCGCGCGCGTACCCGATCTGGCCGGGCACCAGGAACCGGACGGTGCCGGCGGGCAGCTCCACGCGCGGGACCGGGTCGGCGGCGTCCGGCCGGTGGACCACGGCGGTGTAGCCGCGCCGCAGCCGTCGTCTCGCGGCGGTGAGCGCCGGGGCGCCGATCGCGGCGGCCAGTTCCTCGTCGGTGACATCGCCCGGCGACCAGCGCCACGGCTCGCTCCCGGCCCCGGCGTCCTCCCGGCCCGGTGCGACCTCCCGGCCCGGCGCGGCGTCGTGGCCCGGCGCGGCAACCCGGTCGGGCGCGGCCCCGCGACCCGGGGCGTCGGCGTGCGTGCGCTGGTAGGTCAGCACGACGGCGAGCAGGTGCCGGCACACGCCCGGCGCGGGGCAGGAGCAGGTCCCGGCCGCCAGGCCACCGCCCACGGGCAGCGTCAGCGTCACCCCGTCCGGGTACGCGGCGCGCACCGCGCCGTCGGCGTCCTCGGTGAGCGCCGGCCGCTCACCGGCGTCGACCTCCCGGATGGCGCGTTTCACCAGGCCACGATTGCTCAGCGCGGCAAGCACGTCCGGGGTGAGCGCGATCAGGTCGTCACGGGTCATCCGGTCCCCCTACCGGCCCACGTGTTCGGCCACGAACGCGGCCAGCTCACCCGGCGTCATGGCGCCTACCGCCGCACCCACGTCGGCCAGCCGTTGCGCGGTGGCCCTGTCGTACGCCGGGTCGGCCTCCTCGTCCAGCGCGGCGAGGGCCAGCACGTGTGTGCCCTGCTCCACGAGCTGCCGCACCGACCGGACCAGACGCCCGGCGTCGCCGCCCTCGTAGAAGTCGGACACCAGCGCGACGATGGCCCGGCGCGGGTTCTCCACCAGTTGCGCCCCGTACGCGACCGCGCGGGCGATGTCGGTGCCGCCTCCGAGCTGCACCTTCATCAGCAGCTTTACCGGGTCGTCCACGTCGGAGGTCAGGTCGACCACGTCGGTGTCGAACGCGACCAGGTGGGTCCGCACGCCCGGCAGCCCCCACAGGCAGGCGGCGGTCACCGCGGCGTGGATCACCGAGCCGAGCATCGAACCGGACTGGTCCACCAGCAGGATCACCTGCCAGCGGTCCAGGTGGCGGCGGGTGCGGGAGAAGAAGTGCGGCTGCCGTACGTGCAGCCGGCGCTCGTCCGGCCGCCAGTGCGCCAGGTTCGCCCGGATGGTGCGCCGTACGTCGAAGTTGCGGGCCTGGCGGAACCGGCTGGGACGTCGCGCCCGCGGCCCGGCGAACGACTGCCGCACCTCGGCGGCCAGCCGCTCCACCAGTTGCCGCACCACCGTCTCGACCAGCTTGCGGGCCAGCCGCAGCACCTGCGGGTCCATCAGGTGCTTGGTGCGCAGCACCGCGTGCAGCAGCGTCGGGTTCGGCTCGACCCGGGCCAGCACCGCCGGGTCGGTGACGACCTCGTGGATGCCGTACCGCTCGACCGCGTCGCGTTCCAGCCGCTGCACCGTCTCCTTCGGGAACAGCCGGGTGATGCCGTCCAGCCAGTCCACTGTGGTCAGGCTGGACGGGCCGGACCCGCCGCGCCGCACGTCGCGGCGGCCGAGTTCGGCGTCCCGGCCGTAGAGCCAGTCCAGCGCGGCGTCCCGGCCGGCCGCCTCGGCCGACAGGCCGCCCAGGCTGTCCTGCGCGGCGTCGCCGAGCACCAGCCGCCAGCGTTCCCGCATCGGGTCGGTCACGTCCGGTCCCCCTCCCACAGCCCCTCCCGGGTCAGCACCGCGTCGACCCGCTCCTCCACCGCGCGGGCGGCGGCCACCAGCAGCGGGTCGGCGTCCAGCCGCAGCAGGTCACCGGAGGGCGCGTCTCCGCCGTGCAGCGCCTGCACGTGCCGGGCCACCTCCGCCCGCTCCCGGGGCGGGAACCAGCCGAACGCCTGCCGCAACGCGGGCAGCGCCACCAGGAAGTCGTGCGCGCCCATCGCGGCGAGCAGCTCGTCCACCACTGCCAGCAGCGCCGCGTCACCGGACACGACCTCCTCCCGGGCCAGCGCGAACAGCCCGGACAGCCAGTCCCCGAGCGTGTCCGGCGCGGCCACGGCCCGGACCGCGCGGGCCGCGTCCGGCACGTCCCCCAACGACCAGGCCAGGCCCAGCGCCGCGCCGCGCAGGTCCGGCGGGGCCGCCGCGTCGGCCGCCACCCGCCCCGCCACTGCGAGCGCGCCGTCCCGGTCGAGCCCGAGCGCCGGTCCGGCGTGGCGGACCGCGTCGCGGACCGCGACGAGCGCGGTCAGCCGTCCCGGGTCGGCCGGTGCGGCAGCCGCCCGCACGCCCTCGACGAGCCAGAGCGCGCGGCGTACGGCGGCGGTGATCAGCGCGCCCAGCGGGGCGGTCCCGGCGCTGCCGAGCAGCCCGTCGTGCCGCCACAGGGCCAGCGCCACGGCCAGCGCCCGGCCCAGCGCCCGCAGGTCGGTGACCGAGCCGGTGGCGCGGGCGATCGCGGTGAGCGTCCGGGTGGAGTGCTCGGGCAGCCCCGCCAGCGCGGTGTCGAACAGCGTCGTGGCGAGCGCGTCGACGTCGGCGCCGAGCAGCGTCACCCGCTCCTCGATCCGGGCGGTGACGGCGTCCAGGACGGTCGGCCCGTACCCGCCGGCCTCGATCACCCGGGCCAGCCGGTCCGCCGACGGCGCGGGCGACCAGCGTTCGGTGAGCAGCGCGTCCGCGCCCACGCGTGGGCCGTGCTCGCGCGTGTGGCCGGGTACGTCCAGCAGCCGCAGCCGGTGCAGCAGGCGGCTGCGGGCCAGGTCGTCGGCGACTGTCAGGTCCAGTTCGACCGCCTCGTGCGGATCGATGCGGTGCCGTTCCAGTTCCGCGTCGACGTCGTGCACGAGCGGCGGCAGCGGCGTGTCCGGATGCAGGCGGCCCACCCGGTCGCCGCTGAGCGCGGCCACCATCTCCACGACCACCGGGTGCGCGCCGGGCGTCAGGGTGCCCCGGGTCGCCCACGGCAGCGGCTGGTCGAGCGCGTCGGTGACCAGCGCGGAGACCAGCCCGTCGAGCACGTCGACGCGGCCCGGGTGGGCGTGGCCGCGCAGCCGGGCGAGACCACCGGCCATCGTCCGGGCGGCGATCAGGTCGGCGGTGGAGACGGGCTGCCGCCGGGCGCGCAGCCGGGCCGCCACCACCTCGGTGAGCGCCTCGGCGGCCCGGCGCGGGCCGTCCTCCCAGACCCGCTGGTAGTACGCCGGGGACGGCATCCCGGACTGGTAGCCGACGAACGCGTCGAGCCGCCGGAACGAGTACGGCACGAGGTAGCTGCCCGCCACCGCGTCAGGCGCCGGGGCGGGCACCTCCGGCCAGTCGTCCTCCTCCGGCCCAGCGCTGTTCGGGCCGGCGCTGTCCGGGCCGGCGGTCAGCCGGACCAGGGCGGGACGGTGGAAGCCGCCGGTCACCACCAGCACCGGACGGCCGGCGGCCCGGCGGCGGGCGGCGCGTACCCAGCGGGCCATGTACGCCTCGCGGGCGGTGTCGTCCTCCCCCGCCGCCGACTCGCCGCGCAGCACGTCGAAGTACGTGTCCAGCCGCTCGGCCAGCCCGTCGTCGGGGCCGATCTCGAACAGGTGGTCCCAGAGCGCGTCCACGTTGTCCACGGCCAGGGTGGCGCAGAGCCGGCGCACCGCCTCGGCGTACCGCTGGTCGGCGTCGGCGTACCGGTTGGCGCGGTCGCTCAGCGCGGGATGCCACGCGGGCAGGTCGATGAAGCGCACCCGCGCGCCCACCTCCCGACCGGCGGTCAGCGCCACCCACTCCGGCGAGTACGCGCAGAACGGGCTCCAGGACGCGTGCCGCCGGGTGCCGTCGCGGTACGCGGTGAACACGGCGATCGGCAGCTCGTGGTCTCCCAGCAGCTCGTCCATCCGCCCGTTCAGGTCCGCCGGCCCCTCCACCAGCACGTACGCCGGCCGCAGCCGGGCCACGGTTTCGGCGACCAGCCGGGCGCAGGCCGGACTGTGGTGCCGGACGCCGAGGAACGTGACGCCGCCGGGCGCCTCGACGGCGCTCACCCGGGCAGCAGGTGCCGGGCGTCGTGCACCGCCCGCCACTGCGCCCCGGAGCGGCGGGACACCTGCTGCTCCAGGTAGCGGCGCAGCCGGGCCAGGTCCTCCGCGTCGTCCTTCGCGGCGGTGCCGGCCAGGCAGGCGACCAGGTCGGCGGCGTCACCGGGCTCGCCGCGCAGGAACCAGCCGCGCAGCCCGACCGCGTGCGCCACCGACACCGCCTCGGCGGTGCTCATCACCGCGGACAGCCGTTCCATCGCGTCGCCGCGCTCGGTGATCCCGGTCCGCAGCTCCCGGAACGTGGTGACCAGCACCTCCAGCAGGTCCCGCCGGGGCGGCACCGTCACGCCGGAGCGCCGCAGCAACTCGCCCGCCTCGGCCTCGACCAGCTCCAGCTCGGTGCCGAGATCGGGGATCGGGAAGACGGTCTCGAAGTTGAACCGCCGCTTCAGCGCGGCGCTCATCTCGTTGACGCCCCGGTCCCTGGTGTTAGCGGTGGCGATCACGTTGAACCCCTCGCGGGCGAAGACCATGGCGTCGGCGCCCGGCAGCTCCGGGATGGCGAGCACCCGGTCGGACAACGGGGAGAGGAGGCAGTCCTGCACCTCCAGCGGACAGCGGGTGATCTCCTCGAAGCGGACCACCCGCCCCTCGGCCATGCCGCGCAGCAGCGGCGCCGGCACCAGCGCGCGCGGCGACGGTCCGTCCGCCACCAGCAGCGCGTAGTTCCACGAGTAGCGGATCTGGTCCTCGGTGGTCGCCGCGCCGCCCTGGATGGTCAGCGTGGAGTCGCCGCTCACCGCTGCCGCGAGCAGCTCCGACAGCAGCGACTTCGCGGTGCCCGGCTCGCCGACGAGCATCAGCCCGCGGCTGGTCGCCAGCGCCACCAGCGCCCGGTCGATCAGCGACGGGTCCCCGACGAACTTGCGCCGGATCCCGGCCGCCGGGTCGCCGAGGATGAAGCGGCGCGCGGCGCGCAGGCTCAGCCGCCAGCCCGGCGGGCGCGGATCGCCGTCGGCGGCGGCCAGCGCGGCCAGCTCGTCGGCGTACCGCACCTCGGCCGGGGGCCGCTGCGCCCGCTCGACGGCCGGGTCGAGCGCGGTCACCGGGTCACCTCCGCCAGGTCGCGCAGCACCTCGGAGACGGTGACGTCGTCCAGGTCGCGGAGGCGGACCTTGCCGCCGCGCTGGAACCAGTCGCCGTACGGCACGTCGTTGACCCAGATCGCCTCGATCTTCTGGTCGGGGAACATGTCCACCAGGCCGACCGCGATGCCGGGGTCGAGATCGATCACCACGGCCCGGCCGCCGGGGACCTCGCGTTCCAGCCAGCTCTGGATGCCGGCATCCTGCGGTGAGCCGCGCCGCCAGCCCCGCCGTTCCAGGCTGAGCAGCCGGCCGGCCGGGACGGTGACGCCCATGTGCCGGTGCAGCAGCTTCTCCTTACGCTCGGCCTCGTCCAGCCGGTACACCTCGCGGCCGAGCTGCGGGAAGGGCTGGAGGATCTCGTAGTCGGCGAACACCTCCGCCCAGGCCGGCACCGCCGCGCCGAGGCGCAGCGGGTGCGCGATGGTGACAGTGGCGTCGTCCGGCAGCGCGTACGTCTCGTCGTCGACGTCGGCGAGCGTGCGGTCCTCGGCCACCCGGAACGCGGTGCCCACCTGCCCGGCGCCGTCCACTGTGGCCCACACCAGCCGGCGCACGACGTGCCACAGCAGCGGGTGGGACAGGAAGTAGCGGCGGAAGTCCGCGGCCGGCCAGCGCCGCCCGGTCACCATGGCCGTCTCGAACCGGCGGATCTGGTCGGCGGCGAGCGTGCGCACGTCCTTCTTCAGCCCGGCGAAACGCTTGTGCGCGGCGGGCGCCAGCGTGGCGTCGTCCCGGGCGCCGGGCTTGGGCAGGTCCTTGCGGCGGGCGCCCGCCCCGTCCACCACGTACGGCTTGAGCTGCTCGTCGAAGCCGACGGTGAACCGGCGCGGCCCGTAGTCGAGGACCAGGCTGCCGTCGGCGTCCAGCCCGAGGTCGGGCACCAGCCGGTCGCCGAGCTGCTCGGGCGTCAGGCCCAGCCCGTCGGCGACCTCGCCGACCTTGCGCGCCGCCTGCTCCCGCAAGCCACGGAACTTCACCTTCTGCGAAATGCTGTAGAGGTGCATCAGCGCCACGTCGGTGCCGATCTGCGCCAGCACCTCAAGGCCGGTGACCGCCCGCGCGTGCTGGCTCTCGCCCGGCCAGGCCCGCACCAGCGGCGCGAGCCGCCGGGCGGTCGAGTCGTCGCCGAGCAGCCCCAGCGCGGTGAACACCCAGCCGTCCTTCGACGGCGCGCCGGCGCCCTGCCAGCTCTCGAACAGCCCCCAGACGAGCTCGGCCAGGGAGTCGGCGTCGCACACCGCGCGGACGACCTCCACTCCCGGGTACGGCTCGCCGGGCGCGGAGATGGCGAGCATGGTGCAGAGATGGCGTACCGCCTCGGCGGGCAGCGCCGCCGAGCGGTCCCGCAGCAGCACCTGCGGCAGCACCGCCGGGTCCAGCCACGCCGGCAGGCTCGGCATCCGGGCCGGGAGCTGGGCCAGCGGGTCGGCGTCGAGCATCGCGGTGGCGGCGGCGAGCGCCTCCTCGCCGTGCTCCCGGGCCACGCCGAGGAGCACGTCGCGGTGCTCCGCGGCGACCAGGCGCAACGCCCGCTCGGCGGCCCGACGGCGCGGCCCGGGCGTGCCCAGGGCGGCCGGCAGCAGCGCCCGCGTGGCGTACTCCGGGTGCCGCCGCAGCCAGGCCCGGGCGACCGGGCGGGCCGTCTTGAGCCGATCGAGCCAGTCGGCCATCAGGTCGGCCACCTCACCGTCGGCGTACGGCAGCAGCACCTCGCCGACGCTCTTCGGCGCGGTACGGGCCAGGTGCAGCGCGGTGGGCAGCGCGTCCAGCTCGTAGCGCCCGGCGAGGCGGGACATCCACTCGTCGGCGCCCCAGGACTCGGTGGGCCGCCAGGCCGGCAGCAGCGGCCGGGCCAGCTCCTCGGTGGCCCGGACGAAGAAGTGGATCATCGCGTGCCCTCCGGCTCGCCCGGCGGCGACCTCGGCGGCCAGCACGCTCAGGTCGTCGCCCCGCCACCAGCCGGACCAGCGGGGCACGACAGCGGCCCACCGCTCCCGCTCGCCCGGCAGCCAGGCCGTGGCGGACCCGGCGGGCCGGCCCAGCCCGTCCACCACCGGCGGGGTGGTTCGTGAACGCCGCACCGTCCAGGGCGGGGACACGAGCACCGGCGGCAGCCGGTCCGGCCCGGCCACGGGCAGCGCGGACGCCTCGTCACGGACCCTCTTGAGGAGTTCCCGCCGCGCCGGATCCAGCGCTGGCAGCGCCGCCTCGACGGCGGCCGGATTGGCCAGCACGTGGGCACGCAGCAGGGTGGCGGCCTCCCGCGAGGCCGGGCTGCGCCCCTCGGCGGCGGCGGCCAGCAGGCGTACGCCGCGCACCGGGAAGCGGCGCACCATCTCCAGTACGGCGGGCGGGACGTATCTGCGGTCCAGCCGGTCGAGCAGCACCGTCATCGGCTCGTCGCCGGGCAGGGCGGCGAGCAGCGACACGAGCATCCTGTGCCCGTCCGAGCGGGTGTGCTCGTGGTCGAACCACCCGCCCAGCACAGGCGCTATCGGCGGTCCGACCGCTTCCGTGGCGGTGACCGCGAACGCGTGGTCCTGCGTCAACCGGTACACCGACAGCGAGTCGGCGAGGGCGTGGATCGCGTCCGCGTCGTCGACGGCGCACACCAGCAGCCCGGCCAGCGTCTGCCCGCCAGCCCGGGACACGGCGGCGACGTCGTCGGCCACCCACTCCCGTTCGGTGGGCAGCAGGAAGGACGTGACCACCCGTTGCGGCAACGAGCCGGACCGGTACGGGGCGAGCGCGGCGCGGGCCGCGGCGTAGTCGGCGTCGCCGGCCGCCGCGAGGTGCGCGCGGACCCGGCGCAGCACGGCCTGGCGCAGGTGCCAGTGGCCGAAGTGTTCCGGATCCTTCTTCTCCGCGCGGCGCAGCGGAAGCGAGGGCGTCGACCCGCCTGTCACCATGCTCACGGTGATCTGCTCGGTCGCGGCGACCGCCGCGCCGGCCGGGCCGAGATCGGCGACGAGCAGGTCGGCGAGGGCCACTCCCTGCTGGCTGCGGCCGTGGTAGCCGAGCCGCGCGACCACTGCCACCACCAGCGCGGCCCCGCCCAGCGGACCGGGCTCGCCGTCGAGGTAGCGGCGCAGCGCCGGGCCCAGCTCCGGGTCGTCGGTGTCCCGCGCGGTGACGGCGACCGGGTCGGCCACCGAGTCCAGCACCTTCCGGCCGGCGGCGCGACCCTTCGCGGCGGACGGGAGGGCCGGGCCGGGCGTGCCGCCCCGGCGCGGGATCAGCATCCGCCGCCAGGCGGCCGGAACCTCGAACACGTCCTCGTCCGGCAGCCCGCCTGCGGGCGACGTGGCCGGCGACGCCCCGGCCGGGCCGCCACCGGTCGAACCCACACCGGCCGCTTCCGGGTCGTGGCTCGGCTCGGTCGGTTCGGCGGCGGGCACTCCGGTCTGCCCGGCGGCGGGCGCGGCGCTCGTCTCGGCGTACCCCTTGCGCAGTTTCTCCGCGATCAGCCGGTCGGCGTGCGCGGCGGCCTCGGCCGGCGAACCCAGCTCCTTGACCTGTGTGCGGCCCTGCGCGTCGAGGGATCCATAGCGGACCGTCACCGTCGCGTCGCGCTGCCCGACCGCCCAGAACTTGGCCGAACCGCCGCCCACGAACTCGAATCTGCGCACACCGTCTCCTTGATCGCCCGCAGTGTGCGGGGACCATAACCGGCCCCACCGACACCCGTGACGCCGCCGGGCGCGCTACTCGCCGCGCTGGGCGTCGCGGTCCGGGTCCGGGCCGCCCACCCGGCCGGCAGCAGTGCTCCCAGCACTGCCGTCAGCGGCCCGCGGGCCTCGTGAGTCCCGGTTCGCCGGAGGACTGAACGGCCGGGCGGCGCCACCCGTCCGGCACGGTTATCCCCGGTCGAGCCCGGGTACCGGGTGCCGCATGGCGGAGTTGGCATCGCTCTGGATCATCCGGCACGGCGAGAGCACGGCGAACGTGGCGGCCACGGCGGCCGAGACGTCCGGCGCCGAGCTGATCGACCTCACCCACCGGGACGCGGACGTGCCGCTGTCGACGACCGGCGAGGAGCAGGCGCGGGCGACCGGCCGCTGGCTGGCCGGGCTGCCGGAATCGAGGCGGCCGGAAGTGGCGGTGGTGTCGCCGTACCTGCGGGCGGTGCGCACGGCCGAGCTGGCGCTCGACGGCACCGGGATCCCGGCCCGCGTCGACGAGCGGCTGCGCGACCGGGAATTGGGCATCCTCGACGGGCTCACCGCCCACGGCGTGACCCGGCGCCACCCGGAGGAGGCGCAGCGGCGTACCCGGCTGGGCAAGTTCTACTACCGACCGCCCGGCGGCGAGTCGTGGACCGACGTGGCGCTGCGGCTGCGGGCGCTGCTCGGCGACCTGCGCCGCGACCACGACGGGGGCCGGGTGCTGCTGTTCGGCCACGACGCGCTGGTCTTCCTGCTGCGCTATCTGGTGGAAGGGCTCACCGAGGCGGAGCTGATGGCGCTGACCCGCGAGCACGTGATCGCCAACTGCTCGGTCACCGGCTGGCACGCCGACGACGCGGGACGGCTCGTGCCGGACGTGTTCAACGACATCGACCACCTGCACCGGCAGGGGGCGAAGCCCACCAGGGAGGACGAGGTAAATGCCGAGCCGGTCTGACGTGATCACCCCCGCGCTGCTGCGGGACTGGGCGCTGCCGGTGCCCACCGGCGGCAAGGAGGCGCGCGGCACCGTGCTGGTGGTCGGCGGCTCCCGGTTCACCCCCGGCGCGGTGCTGCTCGCCGGGGTGGCCGCGCTGCGCGCCGGGGCCGGGGTGCTCCAGCTCGCCGCGGCCGAGTCCACTGCGGCGTCGCTGAGCATCCAGGTGCCCGAGGCACTGGTGGTCGGCCTGCCGGAGACCGACGACGGCGCGGTGCGCGGTGACCCGGGGGACCGCCTCGGCGGCCTGGTCGCCGAGGCGGACGTGGTGGCTGTCGGCCCCGGGCTGAGGGACATCGACGCCACCGGAGAGCTGCTGCACCTGGTCCTGGACGCGGCCGGCCGGGAGACCGCGCTGGTGCTCGACGCGTACGCGCTCGGCGCGCTCAGCCACGCGCCGGACCTGCTGGCCGGCTCCGGCCGCAAGGTGGTGCTCACCCCCAACCTCACCGAGGCCCGGCACCTGCTGGGCCGCGACCCGGGCGACGACCTCGACGCCGAGGCGGTGGAACTGGCCGGCCGGTACGACGCGGTCGTCTCGCTGTACGGCCACATCGCGACCCCGGACGGCCGGGCCTGGCGGGAGGAGAGCGGGGACGCCGGCCTGGGCACCTCGGGCAGCGGCGACGTGCGGTCCGGCCTGCTCGCGGGCCTGCTCTCCCGGGGCGCCGACCCGGCGCAGGCGGCCTGCTGGGCGGCGTTCGCGCACGCGGTGAGCGGTCAGCGGCTGGTTCCCCGGTACGGGCGGATCGGCTTCCTGGCCCGGGAGCTGCTGGACGAGATCCCCTACACGATCGCCACCGTCTGACGATCCACTTCACCCCGCTCGCGCGGCGTGTAACACCCCGGAGGGTGGCGGCGCTGGTCCGGGCGAGGCCGGTACTTCGCCGTGCCTCCGCCCGGACCGCAGCCCGCCGAGGGATGCGGTCCACCCGCACGAACCCCTGGGAGTCTGTGTGAACAACCTCCGTCGCAAGACACTCGCCGCGGCGTCGGCAGTGACGCTCGGCGCCGGGCTCGCCCTCGTGGGCGGCACGGCACCGGCCGCGGCCGTCGGCCCGGAAACCTCTTATCTGGTGCTCGCCCCGCAGGGCAACAGCACCGCCAAGGCCGCCGCCCGCGTGGCGGCCGCCGACGGCACCGTGGTGGCCGCGTACGACAAGATCGGCGTGCTGGTCGTGCGCTCGTCCGCCCCGGACTTCGCCACCCGCGTGGCGGGCGCCGGCGTCGAGTCGGTCGCCTCCACCGCCGGCCTGGGCACCGCCCTGAACGAGGGCGAGACGGTCGAGGTGCCGGCCGCCGCCGTCGCCGCGGCCACCGGCGACCCGACCGCCGAGCCGCTCTACGGCCAGCAGTGGGACATGGACATGATCCGCGTCCCGCAGGCGCACTCGGTCACCGGCGGCAGCCCGTCGGTGGTCGTGGGTGTGCTGGACAGCGGCATCTCCAGCAGCCACCCGGACCTGGCGACCCAGATCGCCAGGGACAAGAGCGCCTCCTGCGTGGGCGGCGTCCCGAACACCGCCGAGGCCGCGTGGAACCCCACCACCAGCGACCACGGCACCCACGTCGCCGGCACCATCGCCGCCGCCGTGAACGGCGTCGGGGTCACCGGTGTCGCCCCGGGCGTCAAGGTGGCCGCCGTCAAGGTGGTCAACGACGACGGCTACATCTTCCCGGAGGCGGCGGTCTGCGGGTTCATGTGGGCCGCCGAGCACGGCATGCGGCTCACCAACAACAGCTACTACATCGACCCGTGGGAGCTGAACTGCCGCAACGACGCGCGTCAGCGCCCGGTGTGGAAGGCCGTGCAGCGGGCCCTGCGCTACTCGCAGTCCCAGGGTGTGCTGCACGTCGCGTCGGCCGGCAACTCGAACTACGACCTGGCCCACAAGATCACCGACACCGGCAGCCCGAACAACGGCACGCCGGAGGAGCGGGAGAACCTGACGAACGCCTGCCTCGACCTGCCGGCCGAGGCCCCGGGCGTGGTGACCGTCGCCGCCGTCGGCCCGACCGGTGAGAAGAGCTACTACTCCTCGTACGGCCAGGGCGTGATCGACGTGACCGCGCCGGGTGGCGACACCCGGTTCCGGACCCAGGGCGCCCGCTCGACGTCCACCGACGGCATCCTGTCCACCACCTTCAACACCGTCACCCGCACCAACGGGTGGGGCTACAAGCAGGGCACCTCGATGTCCGGCCCGCACGCCACCGGCGTCGCGGCGCTGGCGCTGTCCGCGCACCCGGGCATGACCCCGGGTCAGCTCTCCTCCTTCCTGGAGCGCACGGCGGTGGCGAAGCCCTGCCCGTCGGGCGTCTACAACCCGGTGCCGCTGATCCCGGCGGGCCCAAACGCGTACGACGCGACCTGCTCCGGCGGGAACCGCAACGGTTTCTACGGCGCCGGCGTCGTCGACGCGTACAACGCGGTCAAGTAACCCGAACCCGCGTGGACCGGGCCCGGCGAGCACGCCGGGCCCGGTCCGTTTGTCCTGGTCGGGTGCCGGGTAGGGGGGCACCGTCAGCCGACTTAGGAGGTAACCGGTGTCCACCGACGCGATCGTCCTGCTCAAGGAGGACCACAAGGAGATCCGCCGTCTGTTCAAGGCTTTCCAGGAGGCCGAGGAGGGACCGGCGAGCAAGCGCGGGAAGATCGTCAAGCAGATCCTCGAAGCCCTGACGGTGCACACCTACCTGGAGAACGAGGTGATGTACCCGGAGGTCCGCAAGCTGGTGCCCGAGGTCGAGGACGACGTCCTGGAGTCGTACGAGGAGCACCACGTCGCCGACGTGCTCTGCTTCGAGCTGTTCACCATGGACGCCGACGACGAGCGGTACAACGCCAAGACGACGGTGCTGATCGAGAACGTCCTGCACCACATCGAGGAGGAGGAGCAGGAGTGGTTCCCGAAGGTCCGCGAGGCGCTCGGCCGTAACCAGCTCCAGGAGATCGGCCAGCGGATGCTGGACCTGCGCCCGAAGGCCCCGAAGACGCCGACCGCCCCCAAGGCGCTGAAGAAGTCGCTGGACGCCGTGGTCGCCTGACACCGGCACCGCGAGGCTAGCGGGACCGCCAGCTCGTACCCGATGCCGCCGGACGCGCCGGTCACCACGGCGAGCGGCCGTCCGGTGCTCGGTGTGGTCATGGTCGTGTCTCCTCTCCCCGGGCCGGGCCGGGGCCGACGGGCGGCCCAACCCCGCAGCTCCCGGCCGGGCCGGTAGGATCGGCACGGGCCGTGACTGGCGCGTGGAGATGGAGCACCATCGGGGAGCGGCCTCGTCATGAGGACGCATGCCGAGCGCCTGGGCCTTCCGCACGTCATCTGGAGGTCGCATGTCGCGCAACGCCGAGTCCACCGCCTTCCGCAGCGCGCTCGAGGTCGTCCGCGGCGTCGAGCCGCGTGTGGCCGACGCCATCGCCGCGGAACTGGCCGACCAGCGCGAGTCGCTCAAGCTCATCGCCAGCGAGAACTACGCCTCCCCCGCGACGCTGCTGGCCATGGGCAACTGGTTCAGCGACAAGTACGCCGAGGGCACCGTCGGGCGCCGGTTCTACGCCGGCTGCCAGAACGTCGACACCGTCGAGGCGCTCGCCGCGGAGCACGCCCGGGAGCTGTTCGGCGCGTCCCACGCGTACGTGCAGCCGCACTCGGGCATCGACGCCAACCTGGTCGCCTTCTGGGCGATCCTGGCCGACCGGGTCGAGTCCCCCGCGCTGCGCAAGGCGCAGGCCCGGCAGGTGAACGACCTCACCGAGGCGGACTGGTTCGCGCTGCGCCGCGAGCTGGGCAACCAGCGGATGCTCGGCATGTCGCTTGATGCCGGCGGGCACCTCACCCACGGCTTCCGGCCGAACATCTCCGGCAAGATGTTCGACCAGCGCAGCTACGGCACCGACCCGGCCACCGGCCTGATCGACTACGACCGGGTGGCCGAGGCGGCCCGCGAGTTCAAGCCGCTGATCCTGGTCGCCGGTTACTCCGCGTACCCGCGGAAGGTCAACTTCCGGATCATGCGGGAGATCGCCGACTCGGTCGGCGCCACCTTCATGGTCGACATGGCCCACTTCGCCGGGCTGGTCGCCGGCAAGGTCTTCACCGGCGACTTCGACCCGGTGCCGCACGCGCACATCGTCACCACCACCACCCACAAGTCGCTGCGCGGCCCGCGCGGCGGCATGGTGCTCTGCGGCCCGGAGCTCGCCGACCAGGTCGACCGGGGCTGCCCGATGGTGCTCGGCGGGCCGCTGCCGCACGTGATGGCCGCCAAGGCCGTGGCGCTGGCCGAGGCACGCCGCCCCGACTTCGCCGACTACGCCCAGCGGATCGTGGACAACGCGCAGGCGCTCGCCGACGGGTTGCTGCGGCGCGGCGCCACGCTGGTCACCGGCGGCACCGACAACCACCTGGTGCTCATCGACGTGTCCGGGTACGGCCTGACCGGCCGGCAGGCCGAGCAGGCGCTGCTGGACTCGGGCATCGTGACCAACCGCAACTCGGTGCCGCAGGACCCGAACGGCGCCTGGTACACCTCCGGCATCCGCATCGGCACCCCGGCGCTGACCACCCGAGGGCTCGGCGCCGCCGAGATGGACGCCACCGCCGAGCTGATCCACACCGTGCTCAGCCAGACCACGCCGGGCACCGGGCCGGACGGCGCGGCGTCGAAGGCGAAGTACGTGCTGGACCCGGCCGTCGCCGAGTCCGTCGTGCCGTCACGCTTGAGGACCTGCTCCCGGGTGTTGCAGGTGCCGGTGATGGTGATCCAGTGCGGGAACAGGTCCCGCGAGTAGCCGGCCGTCG
>NZ_JBEZDP010000011.1:0-197501 GCF_040648395.1 Micromonospora sp. NPDC049151 | reverse complement strand
GATCGAGGTGGCCGAGATCCCGCCGCCGCACTCCCGGATGCGCTGGTCGATGCGGTGCCCCTCGTTGGCGGCCGGATCGAAGATCGACAACGCCGCCAACCTCATGATCGACTCAGGTGGAGGTTTGGCCGGGGAGCGGCTTGACAGGGTGATCGTGGATTAGGTTAGCCTAACCTGCGTGACGAGCGGAACGGTGCGGGCCGACGGCCTGCGGGGCAGTGAGCTGCGGTTGGGTTACCACGGCAAGACGGTGGTGCACGACGCCGCCATCACGCTGCGGCCCGCGGCCGTGACCGCGCTGGTCGGCCCGAACGGCAGCGGCAAGTCGACGCTGCTGCGCGGGCTGGCCCGCCTGCACCCGCTGGAGCACGGCGAGATCGTGCTCGCCGACGGCACCCCGGCGCGGGCGCTGTCCGCCCGGGACTTCGCCCGCCGGGTGACGCTGCTGGCGCAGAGCCGCCCCACCCCCAGCGGGGTGACGGTGCGGGACGTGGTCGGCTACGGCCGGCACCCGTACCGGCAGCGGTGGCGCGCCGGCGACCCCGACGGCCCGGCCGCGATCGAGCGGGCCATGACCGTCACAGGTGTCGACGGCATGGCCGGCCGGCCGGTCGACGAACTGTCCGGCGGCGAGCTGCAACGGGTGTGGCTGGCCACCTGCCTGGCCCAGGACACCGCGATCCTGCTGCTGGACGAGCCGACCACGTTCCTGGACCTGCGCTACCAGGTGGAGATCCTCGACCTGATGCGCGACCTCGCCGACACCGCCGGCGTCGCCGTCGGTGTGGTGCTGCACGACCTCAACCAGGCGGCCGCCGTCGCCGACCACGTCGTGCTCCTGCACGAAGGCCGGGTACGCGGTGCCGGCACGCCGCACGAGGTGTTCACCGAGGCGGCGCTCACCGAGGCGTACGGCATCCGCGTCGAGGTGACCGTCGACCCGGTCACCAACCTGCTCTCCACCCGCCCCGTCGGCCGGCACACGACCCGCGTCTGCGCCTGACCGATCCCTGCCCACAGAAGAGAAACGATGTTGCGTACCCGTCTGACCCTGCTCGCCGCCGCCGCGGCGAGCGCGCTGCTGATCGCCGGCTGCGGCACCACCGAGGAGCCCGCCGCCGCACCGTCCCCCTCCGACGCCACGTCCACCGGCCCGGTCACCGTCACCGACAGCCGGGGCAAGACCATCACCCTCAAGAGCCCCGCCACCAAGGTCGTCGGCCTGGAGTGGGGCGAGGTGGAGATGCTCGTCGGCCTCGGCGTCATGCCGGTCGGTGTGGCCGACCCGAAGGGGTACGCCACCTGGGTGACCGCCGCCCCGCTCGACCCGGGCGTCAAGGACGTCGGCACCCGTGGTGAGCCGAGCGTCGACTCCATCGTCGCCCTCCAGCCGGACCTCGTGGTGATGGAGGCCGAGCGCGGCTCCGCCGTCGTCACCCAGCTGGAGAAGTACGTCCCGGTGCTGGTCACCAAGGGCAGCGACGCCTCCGACAACATCGGCCGGATGCGCTCGGACCTGAAGATGATCGCCACCGCGACCGGCCGTACCGCGCAGGCGGACAAGCTGCTCGCCGACTTCGACGCCGCGATCGCCGACGGCAAGAAGAAGATCGCCGACGCCGGTGCGGCCGGCAAGCAGTTCGCCTTCGCCGACGGCTGGAAGGAGGGCAGCACCGTCTCGATCCGGATGTTCGGCCAGGGCGCGCTCGTCTCCCAGCTCGGCATCCAGCTCGGCCTCAAGAACGCCTGGACCGGCAAGACCGACGAGATGTGGGGCCTGGGCCAGACCGACGTCGAGGGCATGAACGTCCTCAAGGGTCAGGACCTGCACTTCTTCTACAACGCCTCGGACGGCACCGACGTGTTCGCCGACGGCCTCGCCGGCAACGCGATCTGGCGCGCCCTGCCGTTCGTCCAGCAGAACAAGCTGCACAAGATGCCCAACGGCATCTGGACGTTCGGCGGCACGCTCTCCGCCAAGCAGTACATCGACGAGCTCGTCAAGGTCTACACGGCTTGAGCGCGATGACCGCCCCCGCCCCGCCGGGGCCGGCCACCCGGCCGGCCCCGGTCGGGCCGCCGCCCGCCCGGCGCAGCCGGGTGGCCGGCGCGTTCGCCCTCGCCGCCGGGCTGCTCGTCGCGATCACCGCGGTGCACCTCACCCAGGGCACGTCGTCCGTCGGCGCGCTGGACCTGCTCCGGCTGCTCACCGGCGGCGACGACGAGACCGCCCGGGTGCTCGTCGCCTCCCGCCTGCCCCGGCTGCTCACCGGCCTCGCCGTCGGCATCGCCCTCGGTTTCGCCGGCGCGGCGTTGCAGTCGACCACCCGCAACCCGCTCGCCTCACCGGACACGCTCGCCGTCAACGCGGGCGCGCACCTGGCGATCGTCGCCACCGCCGCGTTCGGCATCGCGCTGCCCGCGCTGCCCGCTGGCGGGCTGGCGTTCTGCGGCGGCCTCGCCGCAGCCTCCCTGGTCATGCTGCTCTCGGCCGGCGGCCAGGCGGCCACCACCCGGCTCATCCTCGCCGGCTCGGCCACCGCGATGGCGCTCTCCTCGCTGACCATGCTGCTCATGCTGCTCTTCGAGCAGGCCACCATCGGCCTGTTCGCGTGGGGCAACGGCTCGCTCGTGCAGGGCGACCTGGTCGCGTTCACCCAGCTCGCCCCCGTGATCGGGGTCGCCGCGCTGGTGCTTGTGGCCCTCGGGCACCGGCTGGACCTGCTCGCCCTCGGCGACGACACCGCCACCGTGCTCGGGCTCAACGTGCGCCGTACCCGGCTGACAGTCGTGCTGCTCGCCGTGCTGCTCTCCGCCGCTGCGGTCACCCTGGCCGGGCCGATCGGCTTCGTCGGCCTCGGCGCCCCGGTGATCGTCCGGCTGCTCGGCCGCTGGGTGCCCGAGGTGCACCGGCACCGCATCCTGATGCCGCTGTCCGGCATCGTCGGCGTCGTCATCGTGCTCGGCTCCGACGTGCTGCTGCGCGCCGTGCTCGGCGGGCAGGCCGGGGTCGACGTGCCGACCGGCGTGGTGACCACGCTCTTCGGCGCGGTGCTGCTGGTCTGGCTGGCCCGCCGCCACCGCGACGCCGGGCCGACCCGGCAGGCGCCGGGCGGCCACGCCGCCGTCCGCTCCCGCGGCTTCGTCGCCTGCGTGATCGCGGTCTGCGCGGTCGTCGTCACCGCCGCGCTGCTGCTCGGCATGCTCGCCGGGGACACCTGGGTGCTGCTCGGCGACATCGTCAACTGGGTGCAGGGCCGCACCGGACCGGCGTACACCTTCGTGCTGGACGCCCGCTGGCCGCGCGTCGCCGCGGCGCTGCTGGCCGGCGCGGCGCTGGCCCTGGCCGGCACCACTGTGCAGGCCGTCTGCCGCAACCCGCTCGCCGAACCGGGCATCCTCGGCATCACCGGCGGCGCCGGCATCGGCGCCGTGTCGCTGCTGACGTTCGCGCCGATGGCCGGCGTGCTCGCCCTGTCCGGCGCCGCCGGCCTCGGCGCGGTCGTCGCATTCGCGCTGGTCTACGGCCTGGCCCGGCGGCGAGGGCTCAACTCCGACCGGCTGGTGCTGATCGGGTTCGCGGTCTGGCAGGGCGGTACGGCGATCATCACGTTCATCGTGGTCTCGTCCGACCCGTGGAACACCGGCAAGGCCCTGACCTGGCTGTCCGGCTCCACCTACGGGCGTACCGCCCCGCAGGTGCTGCCGGTGGCGATCGCGCTGCTGGTCGCCCTGCCGGTGGTCGCCGCCGTACGCCGCGAGCTGGATCTGCTCGCGCTCGACGACGACACGCCCCGGGTGCTCGGCGTCCGGCTGGAACGCGCCCGCCTGGTCGCGCTCGGCCTGGCGGCGCTGCTCACCGCCACCGCCGTGTCGGCGGTCGGCGTGATCGGCTTCGTCGGCCTGGTCGCGCCGCACGCCGCCCGCGCGCTCGTCGGCGGGCGGCACACCCGCGTGCTGCCGGTCGCGGTGCTGCTCGGCGCCGCCCTGGTCAGCCTCGCCGACACACTCGGCCGCAGCGTCATCGCACCGGCCCAGGTCCCCGCCGGGCTGGTCACCGCGATGATCGGCACCCCGTACTTCGTCTGGCTGCTGTGGCGTTCCCGCGCCGCCGCAGCCGCCCGTTGACCCGTTCACCCACGCACCACCCACCGGCCGTGAGAGGAATGACGCATGACCAGCACCCTGGCCGTCGCGCCCTGGCGAGTCTTCACCGTCGAGGTCCGCGCGCTACGGCGGCTCGGCCCGTCGTTCCTGCGGGTGACGCTCACCGGCCCGGACCTGGACCGGTTCGCCGATAACGGGTACGACCAGCGGATCAAGCTGGCCCTGCCGGCTGCCGACGGCGTGGCGGGGGAGCTGCCCGAAGGGCCGGACTGGTTCGCGCGGTGGCGTGCGCTGCCGGACGGGCTGCGCAGCCCGATCCGCACCTACACGGTCCGGGCGGTCCGGCCGGAGGCGTACGAGGTGGACGTGGACATGGCGCTGCACGGCGACGGCGGCCCGGCCACCCGGTGGGCGCGGCGCGCCCGCCTCGGTGACCGGATCGCGCTCGTCGGCCCCGACGCCGGGTGGGACGGCCCGCACGGCGGGGTCGAGTTCCAGCCGCCGGCCGGGGCGACGCTGCTGCTCGCAGGCGACGAGACCGCCGCGCCGGCCATCTGCGCGATCCTGGAACGGCTGCCCGCGCAGGCGCGCGGGCACGCGCTGGTGGAGGTGCCGGAGACCGGCGACGAGCTGCCGTGCCGGGCCCCGGCCGGCGTCACCGTGACCTGGCTGCCCCGCGACGGCGCCCCGCACGGCAGCCGGCTCACCCCGGCCGTGACGAGCCTGGCCGGCCGGCTGGTGCCGGTACCGGCCGCTCCGGTCGCCGCGCCGCTGGCCGAGGTGGACGTGGACCGGGACATCCTCTGGGAGGTGCCGGAGCGGCCCGACGGCGCGGCGCTCTACGCCTGGCTGGCCGGGGAGGCGGCGGTGATCCGCGGCCTGCGCCGGCACCTGGTCACCGAGCGCGGCATGGACCGGCGCGCGGTGGCGTTCATGGGTTACTGGCGGGCCGGTCGCGCGGAGAACTGATCGTCCCCACCGCCGTCGAAGCGGGCCGGCGCATGACGCGCCGGCCCGCTTTCGTCATCCGCGCGGCGCGTACGGGGCGAGCGGGTTGACCAGGGTGCCGGCGAACTGCAACGCGGCCGACGGGTCGGACAGGTCCACCATCTGCTGGTTGTTGCGCAGCTGAAGCCGGTTGAGGCAGGACAGCGTGAACTCCGGCGCGAACAGGTCGTGCCGGCGCATCCGGTCGGTCAGGTGCGGCACGGTGGCGGCGTAGCCGGCGGCGCACTCGGCGACGGTGCGCCAGAACTCGTCCTGGTCGAGCACGCCCCGGGTGTGCAGGGTGGCGCTCAGGTGCCGCAGGAAGCAGTCGAACACGTCGGTGAAGATGGACAGGATCTTCTCGTCCTCTCCGATGGCGGCCCGGATCCGCCGGACCCGCTCGGGCAGGTCCGCGTCCGGGTCCATCACCACGATCTCCTCGGCGATGTCCTTGAAGACGACCCGTTCGACCACGCCGTCGTGCAGCACCAGGATGACGTTCTCGCCGTGCGGCATGAACGCCAGGTCGTGGGCGTACAGGCTGTGCAGCAGCGGCACCAGGTAGGCGTCCAGGTAGCGGCGCAGCCAGTCGGCCGGCGCCAGCCCCGACTCGTCGATCAGCGCCGCGGCGAGCGAGCGGCCGTCCCGGTCCAGGTGCAGCAGCGACGCCATGGTGGCCAGCCGCCGCCCGGGTTCCAGCCCGGGGACCGGGCTCTCCCGCCACAGCGCCGCCAGCATCTTCCGGTACGGCGAGTAGCGATCGGTGGCCGCCTCGTACTGCCGGTGCCGGTAGCCGATCGCGGCCCGCTCCCGGATGATCGACAGGCCGGTGCGCTTGAGCACCGGGTCGCCCTCGATCAGCCCGGCCAGCCAGTCGTTGATGGCCGGCGTCGCCTCCATGTACGCGGCGGACAGCCCGCGCATGAAGCCCATGTTCAGCACCGACAGCGCGGTCTTCACGTAGTGCTTGGCCGGGTCGGTGACGTTGAAGAAGGTACGGATGGACTGCTGCGCGAGATATTCGTCAGGCCCTTCGCCGAGGCAGACCAGCCGGCGCGCGGCCACCTCACCGGCGAACGTCACGGCGAGCTTGTTCCACCACTGCCACGGGTGCACCGGGACGAGCAGGTAGTCGGCCGGGTCCAGGCCCAGCCCGGTGAGCGTGGCGGTGAACCCGGCCAGCGTCCGCTCGCCCAGCTCGGCCCGGACCAGCGTGTCGTAGTCCAGGTCGTCGGCGCAGGTGAACGTGGTGTGGTCGCGGTGCGCGGCGAGCCAGAGCAGCCGTACCGGCGCGGCGGCCTCCGGGGCGTACGCGTGGTACTCGTGCACGCCGAAGCCGATGCGGCCGTTGTTCGCCACGAAGCAGGGATGCCCCTCGGTCATGCCGGTCTCGATCGCCTGGAAACCGGCGGCGGCCAGCTCGGCGGCGCTCAGCGCGGGCTTGGCGAGCTTGTACGCGGTCCCGGCCAGCGTGGACGTGATCTCCTCCAGGTAGACCGGCAGGATCGCGTCGGTGAGGCCGAGCGCGCCGCGCAGCTCCACGCAGAGGTCGACGGCGTCGGGCGGCAGTTCCGCGCCGTCGCGGCGGCGCACGATGCTGTCCGCGTCGACCTCCCAGTGGTCGAGCGCCAGCAGCTGCGCGGTGAACCGGTACTCCACGGCGCCGTCGTCGCCGCGTACCAGCCACCGGCCCGGGCCGGCGGGCTCGGGCGTGATCAGGCGCTCGTGGGCGAACTCGGCCAGCGCCTTGCGCACCAGCAGCCGGTTGGCCGTCGCCCACGCCTCGGGGGTCAGGTGGTCCACTGATGCGCTGGCGTTCACGCCGGTGCCCCTTTCTCGCCTGTGGGCGCGCCGGTGGCGGCCCGGAACTGGTCCCGCGTGCAGACGCTCAGCAGCGCCTCCTTCTCGGGCTTGCGGATCGGCCCGACGACTGTGAAGCCGACGGCCGCGTTCAGCGCGTGCACGGCGGTGTTGCGCACGTCCGGCTCCACCACCACCCGGCGGGTCGCCGGGTCGGCGAACAGCCACGCCATCACCGTGGTGATGACGGCCCGGGTGAAGCCGTGCACAGGCGTGTCGGCGGGTGCGCAGAGGAAGTGCATGCCCACGTCGCCGGGCGCCGGCTCGTACAGGCCGACCAGTTCGACCCGGGCCGGGTCGTACCGCTCGGCCAGGAACGCCGGGGCGCCGCGCCACGATCCCAGGTACGCGTCGTGGTGCGGATGGTCGGCGATGCGCCGGTACTCGGCGGCGACGGCCGGCACGTCGGCGTCCCGCATCAGCCAGAACGCGGACTTGGGATGGGTGACCCAGCGGTGCAGCAGCGCGGCGTCGGCCTCCGGGTCCAGCGGTCGCAGGGTGAACTCGCCCAGCGCGTCGTCGACGCGGGTGAAGCTGGTCATGCGGGGCCGTCTGGGCATGCGCTCGCGGCCCTCGCTTCGCTCGGTGCGCTCGCTCATGCGGGCGCTCCGGCGGGCGCGCCGAACTCCTGGAACGCGATTGTCTTCTCCACCGGGTAGTGCTCCCGGCCGGTCATCTCGCGGATCAGCCACGAGTTGCGGTACGGGCCCATGCCCAGGTCGGGTGAGGTGATGCTGTGCGTGTGGGTGCCGCCGTTCTGCAGGAACACGCCACGGCCGGTGTGGTCGACGCTGTAGTTGCGGGCCACGTCGAAGCGGCCGTGCGCGTCGAAGCGCAGCCGGTCGCGTACCGGCGCGAGGAACTCCGGCACCCGGTAGTGGTAGCCGGTGGCCAGCACCAGCCCTTCCGTGTCCAGCGTGAACGCGCGGTCCTGCTCGGTGTGACGGAACCCGAGCCGGTAGCGGCCGTCGGCGTACGCCGCCTCGACCAGTTCGGTGTTCGTCAGCAGGCGGGTCGGCGCCGGTGTGTGCAGGCTCTTGGCGTACAGCAGGTCGTAGATGTCGTTGATCAGGTCGGCGTTGATGCCCTTGAACAGCGGCTTCTGCGCGGCCTCCAGCGCGTAGCGGGTCGGCTCGGGCAACGCGTGGAAGTAGTCCACGTAGTCCGGCGAGGTCATCTCCAGCGTCAGCTTGGTGTACTCCAGCGGGAAGAACCGGGGCGAGCGGGTCACCCAGGTGAGCTGGTAGCCGTACGTGTCGATGTCGCCGAGCAGGTCGTGGTAGATCTCGGCGGCGCTCTGGCCGCTGCCGACGATCGTGATGCTGTCCTTGGCCCGCAGCGCCTCCCGGTGCTCCAGGTAGCGCGAATTGTGGATCAGGTCGCCGCCCAGCCCGGCGCAGGACGGCGGCAGGTACGGCGGCGTGCCGGTGCCGAGCACGAGGTGCCGGGCCCGGTGCGTGACCGGCCCGTCCGGCGTGTCGGCGTGCACCACGTACCGGTCGCCGGCCTCGTCGTACTCGACGGCGGTGACCGTGTGCCGGAACCGCACGTTCGGCAGCTTGGCGGCGGCCCAGCGGCAGTAGTCGTTGTATTCGGCGCGCAGCGGGAAGAAGCTCTCCCGGATGTAGAACGGGTAGAGCCGGCCGGTGTCCTTCAGGTAGCACAGGAACGAGAACGGCGAGGTGGGGTCCGCGAGCGTCACCAGGTCGGCGATGAACGGCGTCTGGAGCCGGGTGGATTCGAGCAGCATGCCGGGATGCCAGTCGAAGCTGTCCCGGGCCTCCAGGAACAGCCCGTCGAGGTCGTCGACCGGCGCGGTGAGGCAGGCCAGACCGAGGTTGTACGGGCCCAGCCCGACGGCGATGAAGTCGTGGGTAGACATGGTCTCGTTCTCCTCGACGGGGGTCAGCCGACCGGGCAGGACAGCTCGGCGGCGGTGGCGGTCCGGGCGTACCAGGCGGCGTGGCCGGCGATCAGGTCCAGCACGTGGACGACGTCGTCGACAGTGGTCTCCGGGTTGAGCAGGGTGAGCTTCAGGTGGTGCGCGCCGTCGACCCGGGTGCCGGCGACCAGGGCGGCCCCGGAGGCGGCGAGCGCGTCGCGGGCGTGCAGGTTGACCTCGTCGACCAGGTCGGGGGCGAGGCCGGGCGGCCGGTAACGGAACACCACAGTGCTCAGCCGCGACGGCGCGGCCACCTCGAAGCGCGGGTCGTCGTCGAGCCGCCGCCACGCCTGCGCCGCGAGGTCGACGACCTGGTCGAACAGCGCGCCGATCGCGTCCGGGCCCATGATCCGCAGGGTCAGCCAGAGCTTGCACGCGTCGAACCGGCGGGTGGTCTGGATGCTCTTGTCGACATGGTTCGGTACGCCCTGCTCGACCGCGCGTACCGGGTTGAGGTAGTCGGCGTGCCAGGTGGCGTGGCGCAGCACCCGCGCGTCGCGGACCAGCAGCGCGCTGGAGCTGACCGGCTGGAAGAACGACTTGTGGTAGTCGACAGTCACCGAGGTGGCCCGTTCGATGCCGTCGAGCAGGTGCCGGCGGGTGGGGGAGACGAGCAGCCCGCAGCCGTACGCGGCGTCGACGTGCAGCCAGATCCCGGCGGCGGCGCAGATGTCGGCGATCTCCGGCAGCGGGTCGATGCTGCCGAAGTCGGTGGTGCCGGCGGTGGCGACGACGGCCATCACCACCTGGCCGTCGCGGCGGCAGCTGTCGATCGCGCGGTTCAGCTCGTCGGTGCGCATCCGCCGGTTGTCGTCGGTGGGCACTGTGAGCACCGCGTCGGCGGCCAGGCCGAGCAGCTTGGCGGCCTTCTGCACACTGAAGTGACCGGCCGCCGAGGTGATGACGCGCAGCCGGGACAGCACCTGAGGGCGGTCCGGCCGGCCGGCGGCCCCGCCCACCACCCGTCGGTACGCCTCCTCGCGCGCCAGCAGCATCGCCTGGAGGTTCGACTGGGTGCCGCCGCTGGTGAAGACCCCGTCGGCGCCGGGGCCGAGCCCGATGCGCCCGGCCGTCCAGTCGATGAGCCGCCGCTCCATCAGCGTCGCGCCCGCGCTCTGGTCCCAGGTGTCCAGCGAGGAGTTGACGGCGCTGAGCACCGCCTCGCCGAGCAGCGCCGGGATGACCACCGGGCAGTTCAGGTGCGCCAGGTAGCGCGGGTGGTGGAACCACACGGCGTCGCGCAGCCACACGTCGTGCAGCTCGTCCAGGGCGGCGTCGGTGTCGGCGAGCGGCCGGTCCAGGTCGATGCCGCCGATGAGCGGCGCCAGCTCGTCGGGTGTGACGCCGGTGAACGGCCGGTCCGCCTCCCCCACCCGGCGGGCGACCCGGTCGACGCCGCGCGCCAGCACGTCCCGGTACCGCCCGAGCGAGCCGGCGTTGAACAGGTGAGCGCGTGCCGTGTCGGCGGCGCGCCCGGCGTCGGTCGGGCTCCCGATCGAACTCATGCGACATCCCAGCGGTCGTACGGACAGGAAGCGGCGCGAGCCGCGGCGATCAGGTTAGGTTAGGCTCGCCTAACTATCAAGCGCGACTCGGGATGCTTTGTCCCGGATGTGCCGCCGGTTGGCGCCACAACCGCGTCGCGGTAAGGTCGCCGTCGGTTAGGGGAGGGTATCCTAAGTTGACCATCAGACGGAATCACCGCCCGGCGCGCCGGACAAGGCCGGCGCCATGACGCGCGTCGATCGCGATCGGTGGGGCGTGCCGCAGATGTGGGCCGCCGACGCCGACGCGCTCGCGCGGCTTCAGGGGCGTGTCGCCGCGACGGACCGGGCCTGGCAGATCAGCGTCGAACGATGGCGCGCCGAGGGGCGCCTCGCCGCCCACGTCGGCCCGGCCGAGCTGGCGTGGGACCGGTTCGCCCGCCGCGTACGGCTGGACGACACCGCCCGGCGCTGCTACGAGCGGCTGGACCCGGACACCCGGCGCTGGGTCGGGGCGTACGTCGACGGGGTCAACGCCGGACTCGCCGAGGGCGCCGCGGGCGCGCCGGAGTTCGCCGCCACCGGCGCCGCGCCCGAGCCCTGGCACCCCTGGTCGCCGCTCGGCGTCTTCCTCGTCCAGCACGTGCTGTTCTCCACGTTCCCGAACAAGCTGTGGCACGCGCACGTGGCCCGGACACTAGGCCCCGACGCGGCCGGGCTGTTCGCGGTCGAGGGACCGGCGTCGGCGGGCAGCAACGCCTGGGCGCTGCCCGCCGACCCGGCCGGCGGACGCGGCCCGGTGATCGCCGGTGACCCGCACCGGCTGCTCGAACTCCCCGGCGTCTACCAGCAGGTCCGGCTGGCCTGCCCGGAGTTCGACGTGGTCGGGCTCGCCTTTCCCGGCGTGCCCGGCGTGCCGCACTTCGGCCACACCGGCCACGTGGCCTGGGCCGTCACCAACGCGATGGCCGACTACCAGGACCTCTACCGCGAACGGCTGCGCCGCGACGGTGGCCGGGTCCTGGTGCGCGACGCCGCCGGCTGGACGCCGGTCGCGCGCCACGTCGAGGAGATCGAGGTGCGCGGCGGCGCCCCGGAGACGGTCGAGGTGATCGAGACGCCGCGCGGCCCGGTGATCGACCACGACCGGGTCACCGGCGAGGCGATCGTGCTGCGCACGCCGAGCCGGGTCGAGGCCCGCCTCGGCTTCGAGGCGCTGCTGCCGCTGCTGCGCGCCCGGCGTGCCGGCGACGTCGCAGACGCGCTGCGCGACTGGGTCGAGCCGGTCAACAGCGTGCTCGCCGCCGACACCGAGGGGAGCGTCCGCCGCCTGGTCGCCGGCCTGGTCCCGGTACGCGACGAGCGGTGCCGCCGGGAACCCGTGCCGGCCTGGGAACCGGCCTACCGGTGGCGGGGCGACTACCTGCCGCTGGTCGACGAGCGGGTCGACGGCGTGGCGGTGTGCGCCAACGACCGGCGCGACGACGTGGCCGCGCACGGCGCCGACTTCGCCCCGCCGCACCGGGCCCGCCGGATCCGGGCGCTGCTCGCCGAGGGCACCGAGCCTTCCACAGTGCACACCGACGACCGGCTCCCGGCCGGCCCGCTGTCCCGGCTGCTCGACCGGCTCGACCCGGACGGGCTCGACGAACCCGCCCGCGCGCTGCTGCTGCGGCTGCGCGGATGGGACCGGGCGATGGCATCCGGCTCGGTCGAGGCCGGCGCGTACGCGGCCTGGCGGGCGGCGCTGGCCCGGCGGTTGCGCGTACACCCGAGGCTGCGTGCCCTCGGCGAGCCGTGCGGGTTCGACGAGCTGTTCGCCCCCTGGACCGACCCGGCCGCCCGGATCGGCCTGGCGCTGGACCACCTGGCCGCCGAGTTCGACCTCGCGGAACCGGCCGCCGAGGCGCTGGCCGAGGTGGCCGCCGGCCCTGCTTCCGGTGAGTGGGGCAGCCGGCACCTGTTGCACCCGGTGCACCTGGGCGTCGCCCCGGCCGTCACCGACGCGGTCGCCGCGATGCGGCGGGAGGTGGCGCTGGCCGGTGACACCGACTGCGTGCTCGCGACGTCCAGCGTGCCGGGCGTCTCCGACGCCTGCTGGCGCGGCCCGGTGGCCCGCTACGTGTGGGATCTGACCGACCGGGCGGCCAGCCGCTGGATCGTCACCTTCGGTGCCTCCGGGCGCCCCGGCGACGCGCACTTCGCCGACCAACTGACCCACTGGGCGACCGGGACGCTGATCCCGGTGCCCGCCGGCCCCCTGACGGGAGACGAGACGACGTGATCCACCTGGAGCGCATCCCCGGCCTCGGCGAGCTGGCGCTGGATCCGGTACGCCCCGACCGGGACGCCGAACTGCTGCACGGCTGGGTCATCCGGCCCCGCAACCGGTTCTGGGGCATGGGCTCGCACACGGTCGACGAGGTACGCGAGATCTACGCGTTCGTCGACGGGCTGGACACCCACCACGCGTACCTGATCCGGCTCGACGGCGAGCCGATCGGGCTGTTCCAGACCTACCGGCCCGAGGCGGACCCGGTCGGCGAGCGTTACCCGGTGCGGCCCGGCGACGTGGGGACGCACCTGCTGCTCGACGCGCCCCGGCGGTATCCGGGTTCGCTGACCGGCGCGGTCTTCCCGGCCCTGGTCCGGTTCCTGCTGCGCGACCCGGCCGCGTGCCGCGTCGTGGTCGAGCCGGACGTGCGCAACGACGCGATGCTGCGCCGGCTGCGGATCGAGGGATTCACGTTCGGCGACGAGATCGACATGCCGGACAAGCGGGCGCGGCTGGCGTTCCTGACCCGGGAGCGGTTCGAGACGGACCACCCGGCGGCCTGACCGGTCGGCCCGGCAGAGGGCCGTGTGCGGCCGGGCGGGGATGCCCGCCCGGCCGCACACGCGCGCGGGGTCAGACCTCGGTCAGCCGGACGGCGTCGGCGATGACCAGGCCGGCCGCGGAACTCCACCGGCTGACCGCGACCCGGTTGGCGTCCCCGGCGGGCAGCGTGAACGTGCCCAGCGTGCGCCACTGCCCGCCGGTCGCCCGCTGGTCGACGACGACAGTCCGGTTGCCGGTGGTGGTGGCGACGATGTACGGCGTGGCCGCGTTGTAGCCCGCGTTCGCCGGCCACCACGCCTCGACCCGGTAGTTGCCGGTGCGCGGGACGTTGAACTTGTACCAGGCCGCGTCGCTCGCGGCGACCGGGTCCGCGTAGCGGTAGTCGGCGCCGTAGCGCTGCCCGGAGTACGTCGAGGTGCCCCAGCTGGCGCTCGCGGTGAACCGGCCCGCCGTCGCGTTGTCCACCGTCGACGTCCACCCGGTGCCGCCGCCGGCCATCTTGGCGGCCACGTCGGCGCGCATCGTGTTCAGGTCGATGAAGGACGGATCGATCTTGCCGGTGGTGCTGGTCTCCCGGTGGCCCCGGGCGTAGCTGGAGTCCCGGCCGAGCCGCTTGAGCACGGCGGCGGTGGCCGCGATGCTGGCGTTGTACTGGGCGGTGGTCATCCGCTGGTCGACGCCGTTGTAGTCGATCTCCCACCCGATCATCAGGGTGTTCCCGTCCCCGGCCGGGATCGGGCCGCTGCCGCCGCTGGTGCCGGCGTGGTTGCACCGGCCGGCGGAGATCACGTGGAACACGCCGTGGTAGTCCACGAGCGCCTGGCACAGCGGACCGGCCAGGTCGGAGCGGCCGTTGATGCAGATGTTCAGCGCCGGGTGCGGGTTGGTGGCGCTGGACGTGGCGGCGGTGTGGTGCCAGAGCACGCCGATCGGGTCGAACGAGCCGGGGCGCATCCGGTTGAGCCAGTCGCCCTCGACCACGACCTGTACGCCGGCCGCCCGCAGCACGTCCACCAGCCAGGGAATGGTCGCCATCACTGCTCCCCGAGCAGGTCGGCGAGGCACTCGGCCTTCGGCGCCGCGAGCGCCGTGCCGGGACGGACGGCCACGGCGAGGGCGGCGGCCACCAGGGCGGGTACGCCGAGCAGACCTCGGCGCCGCAGACGGGGGGATCGTGACGTGGGCATGGCGCTCCTCGGGTGACGGCGCTGCACTGATCGACGGATGTGAGTGCGGGCACGCTATACCGCCGCCGGGCTCTCTGTCGATACCCTTCGATGATCGTTTCTGCGGTGAAAACTTTCGCCAGACCATCTGTCGTCATCCGTCGATGCGTGGTAGAAATCCTGCCCAGATCTCGCCGCCGGGCGAGGATTCCTTCCCAGGAGGACGCCGATGAGAGCGATCGCCACGGCCCTGACGCTTCTCGCAGTGGTCACGGCCGCGACCGTGCCGGCGACGGCCTCGGCCGCCCCGGCCGCCGCCGAGCCGTCGCCCGCCGTCGCAGCGGTCGGCCCGCAGCCCGGCACCTTCACCGGCAGGGGCTTCGACACCTGCACCGCGCCGTCGCAGGCCGCGATGGACGCCTGGCTGGCCGCGTCGCCGTACCGCGCTGTCGGCGTCTACATCAGCGGCGGCAGCCGGACGTGCGCCCAGCCCAACCTCACCGCCACCTGGGTCGCCGAGCAGACCCGCAAGGGCTGGCGGCTCATCCCCATCGAGCTGGGCTACCAGGCGCCCTGCGGCACCCGTACGCCGAAGATGTCCGCCGACCCGGCGACCGCCCGCGCGCAGGGCAGGACCGCGGCGGACAGCGCGGCCGGGGCGGCACAGGCGCTCGGCATCGGCGCCGGCAGCACGCTCTACAACGACATCGAGCAGTACCCGACGACCGCCGCCTGCCGGGCCGCGGTGCTCTCCTTCCTCTCCGGCTGGGTCGAGCGCCTGCACACGCGCGGCTACCTCGCCGGCATGTACTCAAGCGGCTCGTCCGGCATCAGGGACGTCTGCGACGCCTACCACGACACCCGGTACCTGCGTCTGGACCAGATCTGGATCGCCTGGTGGAACGGCGTCGCGGACACCGACGGGGGCACGTACTGCGCCGACGACCGCTACGCCGACCAGCAGCGCCTGCACCAGTACGCCGGTGACGTCACCGAGACGTGGGGCGGCGTGACCATGAAGATCGACCGCAACTACCTGGACGTACGGGCCGGCACGCCGCCCGCCTCCTGGAGCGTCACAGTCGACAACACCACGGCGGGCGGGTTCACCGCGGGCGCGGCCTGGGGCACCTCCGCGTACTCCGGGCAGCGCTACGGCGCCGACTACCGCTTCGCCGCTCCGGTGGCGTCCAGTGACGTGGCCTGGTTCCGGGCCACCCTGCCGGCGACCGGCGCCTACGAGGTCTCGGTCTGGTATCCGGCCGACCCCGGTTACAACGACCGCACCCCGTACCTGGTGGCCACCACGACCGGCAACCGGTCGGTGGCCGTCGACCAGCGCACCGGCGGCGGACGCTGGGTGTCCCTCGGTGTGTTCACGCTCGCCGCCGGAACCGGGGACAAGGTCGGGGTGAGCCGCTGGAGCGCCGGCACCGGCTACGTGGTCGCCGACGCGGTACGCCTCACCCGGGTCTGAGCGCGCCCGGGCCGTGAGCCGGTCCCGCCTCGGCGGGGCCGGCTCACGGCGTCCGGGTCAGCTCAGGTGCGCCAGCAGGGCGGTGGCCATGCCCTGCTCGCCACGGGCGTTCGGGTGGAACGGCGCGGCGGAGTTCTGCGGCACCAGCCCCTCCACCCAGCGGGTGCCGCTGCTCTTGCACGCGTCGCGGCCGATCGAGGGGGTGTAGACGTCGGCGTAGCTCGCGCCGCCCGCCGCCGCGGTGTCGGCGAGCATCGTGTTCAGTGCCTTCTGGACGCCGCGCAGGTACGGCACGTCCTGATAGGCGATCGGCACCACGGGCCAGCAGCCGTATCCGGTGTCGGGCAGGATCGCCGGGTAGCCGAGCACCACCACGCGCGCGTTCGGCGCGGCCTGGCGGACCGCCCGCAGCACGGCTGTCACCTTGGGGGCGGTGGCGGCGATACGGGCCCGCAACTGGTCCGTGCCGCCCGCGGTGAACCGGTCCTTGCAGGGCGATCCGAGCGGGCTGCTGACGCTCGCCTCGGCGCAGTCGCCGATGATGCCGGCGAAGCCGATGTCGTTGCCGCCGATCTGCACCGTCACCAGCGCGGTGTTCGAGGTGACGGCGTTGACCTGCGGCGGCAGCGCGATGCCCAGCGCGCCGTCGCCGCCGGACAGGATGTCCTCGGTGGTGGCCCCGGAGCAGCTCACGTCGGCGAACGACGAGGAACCGGCGGACGCCGCGACCACTGACGGGTAGTTGCGGTTGGAGCGCAGGCAGTTCAGGTCGACCTGGGTGGGCACGAGCGGGGCGGAGGTGTAGGAGTCGCCGAGCGCGACATAGCGCCCGGCGGGTGCGGCGGCGACGGCGGGTACGGCTGCGGTGAGCAGCACGCCGGTGACGGCCGCGGCGAGCGCGGTCATCTTGCCGGCGGTTCGTAGGAGCGGCAGGCGGGGACGGATCATGGCGCTCTCCCGGAGGGTCCTGGTGGTGGTGCTGGGGATTCTGTCCGCGCCTGTGATGCACGTCAATATAGACAAGCCTCACTAAATGTTGTCCCGGGATGTGGTCCGCCGCCGCCCGGCCGAGGGCTTGTTGCCGCGTCGTGATGTTGCGTGCGTCACACTTTTCGCCGATGTCGGCGTCGGGTAGAGGGTGCGTGCCGAGCGCTCGTTTCGTTGCGTCGCAACGCTCCCCGGCCCGGTCGCCCCTGGTGGGCGGCTCGGCGCCGGATCCGCGTCCGCACGCACCGGAGCGGCCCCGGCACGGCTGGTGAAGGACCGATCGAATGTCGGCGATCCTGGATTTGCGGGCGTCATTACGCTGCGAAGTGGTTGATCGCCGGAACCACGGACGACAGGTGGAAGAACCTCAGATGAGTGACAATCACCCTCCCTACGGAGGCTATCCGGACCCGAACGCCGGAGCGTGGGGCAACCAGCCCGACCCGAACGCCCCGTACGGCGCGCAGCCGGCCTCCGGCGCGCCCTACGGCTCGCCACCGGCTTCGGGTGCGCCCTACGGCGCCCAGCCCGCCTCGGGTGCCCCGTACGGCGCGCAGCCCGCGTCGGGTGCCCCCTACGGCGCGCAGCCGGCGTCGGGCGCTCCGTACGGCGCGCAGCCCGCGGCGCCCTACCCGGGCCAGCCGGGCTACGCCGGGCAGCCGTACGCGCCCACCCCGCCCCCGAGCGGCGGCAAGAGCAAGGGTCTCATCGTCGGCCTCGCGGCCGGCGCGGTCACGCTGACGCTGCTGTGCTGCGGCGGTGGCCTCGCCTACGTCGCGTTCAACGAGGACGAGGAGGACCCGAAGCCGGCCGCCTCGGGCAGCGCCACCCCCGGGCCGGACAGCAGCTCCTCCGCGACCCCCAGCGCGGGCGGGCCGGAGTCGAGCGGGCCGGACGGCCCCACCAACAACAACTCGATCACCGCGCGGTACTCCAGCGAGATGTCGGCGGTCTGCGACGGGGGAGCGATCCTCAACGCCGCGCCGTACACCGCGCCGGCGGGCTCGAAGGCGTACGTCTTCTCCAACTCCCCGGACCGGCCGTCCTTCTGGTCGCAGAAGACGGTCAGCTCGGCCAAGCCCTACTACGCCAAGTCGGCGGACTTCGCCACGGTGTCCGTCATCGGCTGCCTCAAGATGGTCGAGGGCAGCGAGGGCACGCCGAAGAAGTGCCAGTACAAGAACAGCGAGGAGAAGGTCGTCACCATCGACTACATCTCCTCGCGGTACACCCTGACCTTCCACGCGGCCAAGACCGGTGAGAAGGTCGGCGACGGCGGCACGGTGGCCGCGCCGGCCGCCCGCTGCCCGAGCTTCATCTCCTACAACAAGGCGACGATGAAGTCGTACGCGTCGCCGGACAGCGGCACCATCGAGGCCGCGCTCGACCGCTTCCTGCGGTAACCGACGCCGGTGTGTGGAGCCGGCAGGCCGGGAGTTCCCGGCCTGCCGGCTCCGTCGTGTCGCGGCCCGGTCAGAAGTCGTCGTCGAAGGTCACGCTGCCGGTCACGCCGACCTGGTACGCCGAGACCCGGCGCTCGAAGAAGTTGGACAGCTCCTGCACGTCCTGCAACTCCATGAACGCGAACGGGTTGGCGCTGCCGTACATCGGCGCGATGCCGAGCACGGCCAGGCGCCGGTCGGCCACGTGCTGGAGGTACGCGCGCATGTCCGCCGGCGACATCCCCGGCACGCCCTGCCCGAGCAGGTCCTCGGCGAAGCTCACCTCGCACTCCACCGCCTCGGCCAGCATCTCCCTGACCTGGCGTTCCATCTCGTCGTCGAACAGGTCCGGCTCCTCGGCGCGTACGGTCTCCACCACGTCGAAGGCGAACGCCATGTGCATCGACTCGTCGCGGAACACCCAGTTGGTGCCGGAGGCCAGCCCGTTGAGCAGGCCCCGGGAGCGCAGGAAGTAGACGTAGGCGAACGCGCCGTAGAAGAACAGGCCCTCGATACACGCGGCGAAGCAGATCAGGTTGAGCAGGAACGCCCGCCGGTCCGCGCGGGTCCGCAGCTCCCGCAGCTCGAAGACGGAGTCGATCCACCGGAAGCAGAACTCGGCCTTGCGGGCGATCGACGGGATGTTCTCCACCGCCGCGAACGCGGCGAACCGTTCCTTCTCGTCCGGCACGTACGTGTCGAGCAGGTTCAGGTAGAACTGGACGTGCACCGCCTCCTCGAACAGCTGCCGGGACAGGTAGAGCCGGCCCTCGGGCGAGTTGACGTGCTGGTAGAGGTTGAGCACCAGGTTGTTCGCGACGATGGTGTCGCCGGTGGCGAAGAACGCCACCAGCCGCGACACCAGGTGCCGTTCGGCCGGGGACAGCTTCGCCAGGTCGGCGAGGTCCGAGTGCAGGTCCACCTCCTCGACCGTCCAGGTGTTCCTGATGGCGTCCTTGAAGCGGTCGAAGAAGCGCGGGTAGCGCATCGGCCGCAGGGTCAGGTCCATGCCGGGGTCGAGCAGCATGTGCCGGGTCGGCGCGGTGGTGGTCACTGGCATGCCTCGCAGCTCTCGGGGTTCTCCAGGGAACAGGCCAGCGCCTCGTCGTCGCGCACGGCGGAGACCGGCGCGACGGTGGCCTGCTGGATGCGGGTGGCGGGACGGGAACGCAGGTAGTAGGTGGTCTTCAACCCGGCCTTCCAGGCGTACAGGTACATCGAGGAGAGCTTGCCGATGGTCGGCGCGCTCAGGAACAGGTTCAGCGACTGGGACTGGTCGACGAAGGGCGCACGCGCGGCGGCCAGGTCGATAAGCGCCCGTTGCGGCAGCTCCCAGGCGGTGCGGAACAGCTCCCGCACCGGCGCGGGCAGCTCGGCGATGTCCTGCACCGAGCCCTCGGCCCGCTTGATCCGGTCGCGGACCTGCGGCGTCCACAGCCCGCGCGCCTTCAGCTCCCGCACCAGGTACGTGTTGACCTGGAGGAACTCCCCGGACATGGTCTCGCGCTTGAACAGGTTGGACACCTGCGGCTCGACGCACTCGTAGCAGCCGGCGATGGAGGCGATGGTGGCGGTCGGCGCGATCGCCACCAGCAGCGAGTTTCGCAGCCCGTGGGCGGCGATCCGCTCGCGCAGCGCCGCCCACCGTCCGGTCTGCGCCGGCTCCGCGCCCCACAGGTCCGGGTGCAGGTCACCCTTGGCGGCCCGGGTCTGCGGGTACGCCGGATGCGGGCCGTACCGTTCGGCCAGCCCGGTGGAGGTCTCCAGCGCGGTCAGCAGGATCTCCTCCTGCACGCGGGTGGACAGCTCCTTCGCCTCCGGGGAGTCGAACGGCAGGCGCAGCGTGAAGAACGCGTCCTGCAACCCCATCAGCCCGAGCCCGACCGGCCGCCAGCGCGGGTTCGACGCCGCCGCCTGCCCGGCCGGGTAGTAGTTGATGTCGATCACCCGGTCGAGGAAGACCACTGCCGTGCGCACCGTGGCACGCAGCCGTTCCCAGTCCACCCCGTCGGCGGTGACGTGCGCGCCGAGGTTCACCGAGCCGAGGTTGCACACGGCCGTCTCGGTGTCGTCGTTCACCTCCAGGATCTCGGTGCACAGGTTGGACAGGTGGATCACGTTGCCCGGCTCGCCGGTCTGGTTGGACAGCCGGTTCGCGGCGTCCTTGAACGTCATCCAGCCGTTTCCGGTCTGCGCGAGCGTGCGCATCATCCGGCCGTACAGGTCCCGGGCCCGGACCGTGCGGACCGCGTTCTTCTCCGCCGCCCGGTACGCGGCGTCGAACGCCTCGCCGTACAGGTCGGGCAGCTCCGGGGCGTCCGACGGGTCGACCAGCGACCACTCGCCGTCGGCCTCGACCCGGCGCATGAACTCGTCCGGGATCCAGTTGGCCAGGTTGAGGTTGTGCGTACGCCGGGACTCCTCGCCGGTGTTGTCCCGCAGCTCCAGGAACTCCTCCACGTCCGGGTGCCACGGCTCCAGGTAGACGCAGGCCGCGCCCTTGCGCCGACCGCCCTGGTTGACCGCGGCCACCCCGGCGTCGAGGGTCTTGAGGAACGGCACGATGCCGTTGGACCGGCCGTTGGTGCCCCGGATCAGCGCGCCCCGGCCGCGCACCCGCGACCAGGAGATGCCGATGCCGCCGGAGAACTTCGACAGCTTCGCCACCTGGTGGTACCGCTCGTAGATCGAGTCAAGCTCGTCGCGCGGCGAGTCGACCAGGAAGCACGACGACATCTGGGTGTGCCGGGTGCCGGAGTTGAACAGCGTGGGGGAGCTGGGCAGATAGGCCAGGCTGGACATCAGGCGGTAGAAGCCGACCGCCTCGCCCGGGGTGCGGGACAGCCCGCAGGCCACCCGCAGCAGCCAGTACTGCGGCGCCTCCACCACCAGCCGCGACAGCGGGTGCCGCAGCAGGTAGCGGTCCGCCACCGTGCGCAGTCCGAAGTACTCGAACCGCAGGTCACCGTCCGGGTCCACGGCGTCGTCGAGCTTGCGGGCGTGCCGGGCCACGAACGCGGCCGTCTCGTCGCCGATCAGTCCCAGCCCGTGCGCGTACGCGATCGACTGGCTGAAGCTCGCCACGCCCTGCCCGCGGACCTCCTTGTCCACGTACGCGGCCAGCAGCCGCGCCGCCAGCTTCGAGTACTGCGGCTCCTCGCCGATCAGCTCCGCCGCGGTCTGGATCGACAACCGGTCCAGTTCGGCGGTGGTCGCACCGTCGTAGAGCCCGCTGATCGTCTTCGTGGCCACCCGCAGCGGGTCCACCTCGTCCAGGTCCGCGACCCAGCGCTCGACCGCCCGGACGATCTTGCCGACGTCCACCGGCTCGGTGTCGCCGTCCCGCTTGCGTACCCGCATCGCCGGCCGGCGGGGCTCGGACCCGCCGGCGGTGGACGGGGGACTCTCCTGCACGACAGTCATGACCTCTCCTCGCTGTCACCGTCTGGAGACGGCGGGAGACGCCAACGGGCGCGGCGCACGGCCGGCCCGGCTGCTGGCGTCGGTCGTCCCGCGCGACCTCCGACCGCCGTACGCGGGAGCGCACGGCGCGCTGGCAGGTCTTCGGACTCGCGGGCCCGACCGGCGTTTGCCGGTCGCCTACTGGCCGTCGCTTCCCAGGCCAATGGCCCAGTGCTGTTGACGGCTGTCGTTCCCACTCACCGCTGCGGGGCAGTCCCGGATTCCCACCGGGTTCCCTCTTGCCTCGGACGGACCAGTGAAGGCCCGGCCGAACCAGCTACGGAAGACACCATATATGGCGGTGATGGCTGGATGGCAACACCAGATGTCGTGTCCGCGTGTCGGCTCGATCTCACCGTCCACAGTGCCTACCCCGGTTTCCGGCACATTTCGCCGGGCGGAATACTCGGCGCCATGGGGAATGCCGGGCGCCGCTGGGCGTGGGTAGCGGTCCTGGTTGTCGGCGTCGGGCTCCACCTGCTGGTGCTGGAGACACTGAGTGGCACCGGTGCCACCACGTTCGTACCGGCGCTGATCGTGCTGGGCGCGTCCGTCGCGCCCGCCACGTTCCTGGCCTTCGTCCAGGGGCGGCCGGCCCGCCGCCCGCTCCCCGGCGCCCTCGTCGGCCTCGCCGCGCTCCTCGGCGGCGTGATCGGCGTGGTCGCCGCCGGATGGCTGGAGTACGACACGCTGAACCACCTCGGCGTCCTGCCGATGGCGCTCGTCGGGCTGGCCGAGGAGACCGCGAAGCTGATCGTGCCGGCGGGCGTCCTGCTGCTGTGGGGACGGCACCGGACCCCGGCGCAGGGGTTGGTGCTCGGTGTGGCCGCCGGCGCCGGGTTCGCCGCGCTGGAGACCATGGGCTACGCGTTCACCGCGTTCGTCGGGTCGCAGGGCAGCCTCGGCGCGGTCGAGCGGACACTGCTGGTGCGTGGGCTCACCGCGCCCGCCGCGCACCTGGCCTGGACCGGGCTGACCGCCGCCGCGTTGTTCACGTTCGCCGCCGCGCCCGGCGGCCGGAGGCTGGCGGCGTTCCTGCTCACCTTCGCCGCGGTGGTCACGCTGCACACCTGCTGGGACACGTTGGGCACGCAGCCCGCGTACGTGTTCATCGGCGGCGTGTCGCTGGGCTGGATGCTGCTGCGCCTGCATCTGGACCGCGAGCGGCCGTCCCCACCCCGGACGCCGGTCACGCCGGGGACGCCGGCCCCACCCGTGACGCCGGCCGTGCCGTCGCCCCGGGAGATGGCGGCGCAGGCCGCCTGAGCCGGACGCGGCCGGCTCAGACCTCCCCGGCGCCGTCGAGCAGCGCCCGGCGCAGCGCCAGCCGGTGTTCGCGCCGGATCTGCGCCTCCCGGTAGCGCCGCCGGTCGCCGTCGGTCTCGGTGTGCAGCGGCGGCACCGGCCGGGGCTGCCCGTCGTCGTCCACCGCCACCATCACCAGGTGCGCGGTCGCCACGTCCACCGGCGGCACCGCGCGGTCCCACCGGTCCGCGCTGACCTTCACCGCCACCTCCATCGAGCTGCGGCCGGCCCAGGTGATCCGGGCGTCCACGTGCACCACGTCCCCGACGCGTACCGCGCGCAGGAACGCGGTCTCGTCGATGGCGGCGGTGACGGCCGGTCCGTCGGAGTGGCGGGCGGCGACCACCCCGGCGACCGAGTCGATCAGGTTGAGGATGCGCCCGCCGTGGACCGTGCCCATCAGGTTGGTGTGGTGCTGGTCCATGATCTGCGACAGGGTCAGGTGCGAGGCCGACGGTGGTCGGCCGGTGAGCGTGATGGTGTCGGGCACTGTGCGGTTCCGTCCTCGCAGAAGCGGACCGCCGACCGGCCGGGGCGTGCACGTCGAGGACACGCCGACGGCCCTGCCTGCGGCGTGTCACCCGCCCGACCCACCCGCGAGGTCGACGGCGGCGCGCACCGGTGGTACGCGCGACGCGGGCAGGTCTTCGGACTCGCGGGCGTGACACGAGGTCGCCTACTGGCCGTCGCTTCCCAGGCCGTGGCCCAGTGCTGTTGACGGCTGTCGTTCCCACTCACCGCTGCGGGGCAGCCCCGGACTTCCACCGGGTTCCCTCTTACGACACCCGGCCGTCGCCGACCGGGTGAACCAGCGCTTCCCGCAGCGTAGCCCAGTGCCGGCCGGCACGGTCATCAGGACGGCGTTGCTCCCGTCCCCGCCGGAGCCAGTGGCGCCGCGCCGAACGACACGGCGAACCGCTTGCACCAGATCGACACGCTGCGCAACCCGTCCAGGTCCACCGACGCGGGGATGTCGTACGCCTGGTCGCCGATGTTGCCCTTGAGCCGGCCCAGTTCGACGAAGCGGCCGTCGTCGAACACCTGCCAGCCCGCCCGGCCGGACTGCACCTTCCGGTCGGTGAGCCAGACTCGCAGGTCGGGGCCGTCCGAGGTGTCCAGCCCGCGCAGGAGCAGCTGACGGCGGCCGTCGGCGAGGCGGACGAGCTGCGCCCGGCCGGACGTGTCGTGCTCGTGGGTGACGAAGTCACCGGCGGCGAGCACCACGTCGGCGGGCGTAGCGCCGGTCGGCGACGGGCCGGCCGTGCCGGAAGCCGGCGGGCCGGTCGTGCCGGCCGGCTGCGGCTCCGCCACGGTCGGCAGCGTCTCGCGTACCTCGCGGTCGGTCGCCAGCCGCCACGGCTGGAACAGGTACAGGCTCACCCCGAGACCGGCGACGGCCACCACGGCCAGCACCGACAGCACCACACGTCTTCTGCCCATGCCGTGACGCTAGGCGTGTACCGGGTGGAAAGATCTTTCCGTCCGCTTACGGGTCGACCGCGGGCCGCCGCTCCGGGACGCCGATGGGTAGCGTCTGGCCCATGGGGCGCTACGTGCTCGTCGTCGACGACGACCGGACGGTCAGCGACGTCGTCCGGCGCTACCTGGAGCAGGACGGCTGCCGGGTCCGGCTCTCCTTCGACGGGCCGGACGCGCTCGTCGCGGCCGAGGAGGAGCCACCCGACCTGGTGGTCCTCGACCTGATGATGCCGGGCCTCGACGGCATCGAGGTGTGCCGGCGGCTGCGGCGCAGGCTGCCCGGCCTGCCGGTCGTCATGCTCACCGCGCTCGGGGACGAGGCCGACCGCGTCGCCGGGCTGGAGGCCGGCGCGGACGACTACGTGACCAAACCGTTCTCGCCGCGCGAGCTGGTGCTGCGCATCAGGTCGGTGCTCCGGCGCGCGGCCCCGCAGGACCGGGGACCGTCGGGGGTGCTGCGCGACGGCGACCTCACCGCGGACACCGACCGGCGGGTCGCCGAGCGCGCCGGGCAGCCGCTGGCGCTCACCGTACGGGAGTTCGACCTGCTCGCCTTCCTGCTGGCGAACCCGGGACGGGCCTGGTCGCGGGCCGAGCTGCTGGACCGCGTGTGGGGCTGGCGGTTCGGCGACCAGTCCACAGTCACGGTCCACGTGCGGCGGCTGCGGGAGAAGATCGAGGAGCGGGCCGCGCAGCCCCGCCGCATCGTCACCGTCTGGGGCGTCGGCTACCGGTACGAGCCGCAGGACGCGCCCCGGTGAACGAGCTGCTGGTCATCGGGTTCTACGCCCTGCTCGCCGGAGCGGTCGTCGGCGCGCTCGGCGCCGGAGCGCTGCGGCTGGTGCGCCACCGGTCGATCCTCGCGCACATCGCGGTGCTGCTCGCGGTCACCATCGCCTCGGTGACGGCGGGCGTCACCGCCGTCGCCCAGGCCATGTTCCTGTCCGCGCACGACCTCCAGGTCGTCCTCGTGACGGTCGCGGCGTCGGCGGCGGTGAGCCTGGCCGTCGGGGTGGCGTTCGCCCGGCGGCTGGCGCAGGCGGCGGTCTGGGCCGACCAGGCCCGGCAGCGGGAGCGGCAGCTGGAGGCCGGCCGCCGCGAGCTGGTCGCCTGGGTCTCGCACGATCTGCGTACGCCGCTGGCCGGGCTGCGGGCGATGGCGGAGGCGCTGGAGGACCGGGTGGTCGACGAGCCGGGGGCGGTGGCCGAGTACCACCACCGGATCCGGGTCGAGACGGACCGGATGACGCGCCTTGTCGACGACCTGTTCGAGCTGTCCCGGATCAACGCCGGAGCGCTGCGGCCCGCGCTGTCCCCGGTGCCGCTCGGCGACGTGGTCTCCGACGCGATCGCCGCCACCGCGCCGCTGGCCGCCGACCGGCGGGTCCGGGTGCTCGCCCCCGAGACCGGCTGGCCGACGGTCCGGGCAGCCGAGGCCGAACTCGCCCGCGTCGTGACGAACCTGCTGGTCAACTCGGTGCGGTACACGCCGCCGGACGGCACGGTGCGTGTCGATGCCGGCCGGGAGGCCGACGACGCGTGGCTCGCCGTCTCCGACACCTGCGGCGGCATCCCCGAGGCGGACCTGCCCCGGGTGTTCGACGTGGCGTTCCGGGGCACCCGGGCCCGTACCCCGGCACCGGCCGGCGACGACGAGGCGGCGCCGGCCGGCGGCGGGCTGGGTCTGGCGATCGTGCGCGGGCTGGTCGAGGCGCACGGCGGGCGGGTGCACGCGCACAACGTCACCGGCGGGTGTCGGTTCGTCGTCCGCCTGCCGGCCGCCTGACCGGGCCGGGCTGGTCAGGCGGCGGCCGGGGGACCGGTCTCCGTCAGGCGCCCGTCGGCCAGGCGCAACCAGCGGCCGACGTCGATCGCGGCGAGGAACCGCTCGTCGTGGCTGACCACCAGCAACGCGCCCCGGTAGGCGTGCAGCGCGCTCTCCAACTGGCTGACGCTGACCAGGTCGAGGTTGTTCGTCGGCTCGTCGAGCAGGAGCAGCTGCGGCGCCGGTTCGGCGCCCAGCACGCACGCGAGGGTGGCGCGCAGCCGCTCACCGCCGGAGAGCACCCCGACCGGAAGGTGCGCCCGCGGGCCGCGGAACAGGAAGCGGGCGAGCAGGTTCATCCGCCGCGCGTCAGGGGCCCGCGGCGCGAACGCGGCGAGATTCTCCGCGACGGTACGGTCCAGGTCGAGCAGGTCCAGGCGCTGCGACAGGTACGCGATCCGGCCCTCGGCGCGCGTGATCCGGCCGCTCTCCGGTTCCAGGTCACCGTCGATCAGGCGCAGCAGCGTGGACTTGCCCGCGCCGTTGGCACCGAGCAGGGCGATCCGCTCCGGGCCCCGGATCGTCAGGTCGACACCGCCGGCGGCGAACAGTGGGCGGCCGCCGTGCCGGACCCGCACGCCCTCGACGGTGAGCAGCGTGCGCCCGGCCGGCACGGTGGTGGCGGGCAGCTCCACGGTGATCGTCTTCTCGTTGCGCAGCGCCCGCTCGGCCTCGTCCAGCCGCGCCCGGGCGTCGTCGACCCGCCCGGAGTGCATCTCGTTCGCCTTGCCCGCGGACACCTGCGCGTCCCGCTTCATGCCACCGGCGACGATCCTCGGCAGGCCCGCGTTCTTCAGGTTGCGGGCCGCGTTCCCGGCCCGCCGGGCCGCCCGCTCGCGGGCCTCCTGCAACTCCCGCTTCTCCCGCTTGAGCTCCTGTTCGGCGCTGCGCACGTTCTTCTCCGCCACCTCCTGCGCGGCCCGCACGGCCGCCTCGTACGAGGTGAAGTTCCCGCCGTGGAAGCGCAGCTCACCGCGTTCGAGTTCGGCGATGCGGTCCATCCGGTCCAGCAGTGCCCGGTCGTGGCTGACCAGCAGCAGGCAGCCACGCCACTGCTCCAGCACGTCGTGCAGCCGGTGCCGGGCGTCGAGGTCGAGGTTGTTCGTCGGCTCGTCCAGCAGCAGCACGTCGGGCTGCTTGAGCAGCTGCGCCGCCAGGCCGAGGGAGACCACCTGACCACCGCTGAGCGTGCCCAGGGGCCGGTCGAAGGCCAGGTCGCCGAGACCGAGCCGGTCGAGTTGCGCGCGGGTGCGCTCCTCGATGTCCCAGTCGGCGCCGATCGTGGTGAAGTGCCTCTCGTCGGCGTCACCGGCTTCGATGGCGTGCAGTGCCGCGATCAGCGGGGCGATCTCCAGCACCTCGGCCACGGTGAGGCCGGCGGCCAGCGGCAGGCTCTGCGGGAGGTAGCCCAGGACGCCGTCGACGGTCACCGACCCGGCGGCCGGGCGGTACTCGCCGGCGATCAGCCGCAGCAGCGTGCTCTTGCCGGCGCCGTTCGGCGCGACCAGGCCGGTCCGGCCGCCGCCGAGGGTGAAGGAGAGGTTCTGGAAGACCGGCGTGTCGTCCGGCCAGGAGAAGGTCAGGTTCGAGCAGACGACAAAGGAATCGGACATCGGGCGACGACCTCGACGTACGGGCGGGCGGACCGGATCCGCCCGGCGGGGGACATGGTCACGAGGGAACGACGGGACGACCACGGCGCTCGCCTGCGGTCGGTCGCGTCTCCGGGCTCACCCGGAGATGTCGTCGTCACCCGCCATGTCTGCTCTCCCTGTGCGATCTGCGCGTCACCGCTGTGCGATCTGCGCGTCTTCCCGCTGCGATCTGCGCGCTCGGACCGGTCGGGTTCACGGTAGCACCGACCGTGCCCACGGGTGGGTACGGCCGTCGTCCGGCGGTGCCGGCGACCGGCGTGACCTGCGTTACCTCTCGCCGAGACGGGAATGTGATCACCGGAGGCGCATTTGACTCAGGGTGTGAGTGCCGCACCCTCTTCCGCCCGGGCGCACGCCGACCGGGCGGAGATCCCCCAGACGACCGATGCCACCCCGACACCCACCCCGGGCGACCTGATGAGCCGGGGCCAGCGGCTCAAGCTCGTGCTGGTCCTCGGCTCGCTGATCGCTGTGGGTCCGCTGACGATCGACATGTACCTGCCCGCGCTGCCCGCCATCGTCACGGACTTCGCGACCACGTCGGCGGCGGTCCAGTTGACGCTCACCGGCACGCTCGCCGGGCTGGCCGTCGGGCAGTTGCTGATCGGGCCGCTGTCGGACGCGATCGGGCGGCGCCGCCCGCTGATCGCCGGCCTCCTGCTGCACATCGTGGCGTCGGCGCTGTGCGTGGTCGCCCCGAACATCGCCGTCCTCGGCGTCCTGCGCGTCGTGCAGGGCCTCGGTGTCGCCGCGACCGCGGTGGTGGCGATGGCGGTGGTGCGTGACCTGTTCAGCGGGGCGGCGTTCGCCACCCTGCTGTCCCGGCTGCTGCTGGTGATGGGTGCGGCGCCGGTCCTCGCCCCGACGCTGGGCGGCGGCGTGCTGCGGTGGACCGACTGGCGGGGCGTCTTCGTGGTCCTTGCCGTATTCGGGGTGCTGCTCGTCGTGCTGGCCACTGTCGCCCTGCCCGAGACACTGCCGCCCGCGCGCCGCCAGCGCGGTGGAGTCGTCGCGACCGTGATGACGTACGGCGGGCTGCTGCGGGACCGGGTCTTCGTCGGCCTGGTCCTGGTCGCCGGACTGGCCATGGCGGCGCTGTTCGCGTACGTCGCGGGGTCGTCGTTCGTGCTGCAGGACGGGTACGGGCTCGACGAGCAGCAGTTCGGCCTGGCGTTCGGCGCGGGCGCGGTGGGCCTGATCGGCGCCACCCAGTACAACGTGCGGCTGCTGCGCCGCTACCCGTCGCAGTGGATCCTGCTGACCTCGCTGGTGGCGGGCACGGTGGCCGGGCTGGCCCTGGTGGTGTTCGCCGCGACCGGCTTCGGCGGGCTGCCCGCCCTGCTGGTGTCGCTGTGGCTGGTGCTGGCGGCAGCGGGCCTGGCCATGCCGAACGCCCCGGCGCTGGCCCTGTCCCGCCACGGTGAGGCGGCCGGCACCGCGTCCGCCCTGCTCGGCGCCGTGCAGTTCGGCGTGGGCGCGGTGGCGGCGCCGCTGGTCGGTGTGCTCGGCACCGGCGCGGTGGCGATGGCCCTGGTGGTGGCCGGCGGGATGGTGGCGGCACTGGTGGTGCTGCTGGTCGTCGTCCGGCCGTCCCGGCTCGCCGGTCTGGAGGCGGCTCCGGCGGTCGCTGTCGCGCACTGATCGGACGGCCCGGATCGGCGGCGGGTGCGCGCGGTGCCTACGCTGCTGCCATGACCGTCCCGGCCCGCATCCTGGTCGAGGGGATCCACGGTTCCGGCAAGTCGACGCTCGCCGCGCATCTGGCGCAGCGGTTCGGCCTGCCCTGGTTTCCGGTCGACGATCTGCTGTGGGAGCCCGGCTGGGTCGAGGTGCCGGTCGCCGAGCAGCGACGCCGGATCGAGGCGATCTGCCGGCGCGACAGCTGGATTCTCGACGGCGCGTACCACGGGTGGCGGGACGTGGTCCTCGGCCGCGCCGACCTGGTGATCGGCCTGGACTATCCGCGTGGGGTCTCGTTCCGCCGGCTGCTGCGGCGCACGCGGCGGCGGCTGGCGAGCGGCGAGGAGATCTGCAACGGCAACCGGGAGTCCTGGGGGAGCGTGCTGTCCCCCGACTCGGTCCTGGTGTGGCACGTCACCGGGTTCAGCCGGGCGCGCCGGCGCATGCGGGCCTGGGCGGCCGACCCGGCCGGTCCGCCGGTGCTGCTGTTCGACGACCCGGGCGCCCTCGACGGCTGGCTGGCCCGGGGCGCGCCGGCAGGACCGCGGGTGCCGCGGCCCGGCGCCTAGCGTGAACGACCTGCCCGCTCGCGGGGCCGCTCACCCGAAGCCCTCGGTCCACTTACATCGGGAAGCGGCCCCGGCGCCACTGCCAGTGGCGTCCCGCCCGGATGTGGTCGACGACCGCGCGCTGGAGCACGGTGCGGCGCGGCAGCCGGTCCAGCGGCGTGTCCAGGGTGCGGAACACGAACCGCAGCATCTCGGTGTCGCCGTCGAGACCGGGCAGTTCCTGGTAGGGCTCCACTGTGAACCGCCGCTGGAACCGGACGATGTTGGAGTCCTCCGGCAGGTATTCGCGCAACTGCGGGTCGAGCAGCCAGGAGCCGCAGGAGAACGCGGTGTAGCGCTCGTCGGGGAAGTGGCGCGGGAAGAACGCGCGGGCCCGCTCCAGCGACGCGTCGACCGCCTCCGGGGTCAGCGGTCCCGAGTCCGGGACGTGCAGCTCGATCGCCTCGGCGTCGCCGCGCTGGTGCTGGAGCCGGCCCAGTTCGTAGATGCCGCCGCGCGCGTGCAGCGTCAGCCAGCACTGGATGACCGGCCAGCCCTCACCGCTCATCCGCCGGTCGACGGCGAGGTTGCTGCCCAGGTCGGCGAGCGTCGTCCAGGACACCTCGTCGGGCACGCCGTGGTCGGTGTGGTAGGCCCGGGCCACGTCGACCAGTGCCAGGTACGCGTAGGCGTACAGGTGCCGCCAGGCCGGACCCCGCTCGCGGGGCAGCGCCGGGCCCGGTGGCAGCCAGGCGAAACCACCGAGGTCGGCGCGGACCAGGGCGATCGAGCGGTCGAGCAGCCAGCGCAGCTCCGGCGTCCACAGTGGCGACCCGGGCTCCGGCCAGCCCGCCAGGATCTCGGCGGCGTCGTCGGGACGGACCGCGAGCCGGTCCAGCAGCGCGGGCGCGTCCGCCCGGGCGGGCAGCGGCGCGGAGGGCAGGTCACCGGCGAGCCGGCGCACCCGGTCGACCTCCTCGGCGGGCACGCCGAGCCGGCCGGCGACGTCGTCGACATCCATGGCGACGACGCTACCGGCCGGCGCCCGCTCTAACAGCCCCGTGCGGTGCTCAGCGCCGTTGCTGGCACGGCACGCAGAAGCGGGCCGAGGGCAGGATCTCCAGGCGGGCGGTCGGGATGTCCTGCCCGCAGCGTTCGCAGACGCCGTACGTGCCCTCGGACATCCGCTTGAGCGCCTGTGCGGTGTCCGCGACGCCCTGGCGGGCGACCTCGATCAGCCGGCGCAGCGTGTCCGGGTCGTGGCCGCCGTGGCCGGGCTGCCGCGTGTGCAGCGTCAGCTCGGTGAGCTGGTCGGTGTACTCGCCGAACTGCCGGTCGAGCAGTTCGCGCAGGGTGTCGGTGCGGTTGAGGGCGTGCGTCATGATGTGGCGCTCCTTTCCGGGCGGCGCTGGGTGTCGTGCGGGTGGCGCAGGGCCGAGATGGCGGCCATGCCGGCGCCGGTCAGCGCCGCGGTACGGGGTGACGCGGCCCGGTGGACCGTCGCGCCGAGCGTGGCCACCAGGCGGGCGGTCACGTCGGGCCGGGTGGCGCCGTCGCCGATGACGACCGGGCCACGGGCCAGCGCGGCGCGGACCAGGGGCCGCAGCGCCGCGTCCTGCCGCAGCTCGCGTACCAGCCGGGCGGTGGTGTCGGCGAGCATGACGGCGGTCGTCGTGTGGTTCAGGTCCCGGGTGCCGACGTCGGCCCGCCGGGCGGCGACCACCCGGCCGTCCTCCAGCAGCGCCACCTCGCTGAGCTGGGCGCCGATGTCGGCGACCAGCAGCGTGCCGGCGGCGGCGCCGGCGCCGATGGCGCCCGCCCGGACGCTGTCGAGGAACAGCAGCCGGGACGGCGCGAGGACGGCGGTCAGCACCCGGCGCGCCGCCTCCTGCTCGGCCGGCGCGGCGAGCACCGGACGGCAGGCCACCACCAGCGCGCCGACCGGGACCGGGGTGCGGTGGTCGCGCAGGATCCGGCGCAGCTCGGTGACGCAGGCCGGACCGTCGACGATCCGCCCGCGCCGGACGACCGGGCTGCGCAGGCCGTGCCCGACCGGGACGCTCAGCGTCCGGCCCGGTCCCAGCCAGATCCGCAGCAGGCTGCTGCCGAGGTCCACGGCGATCGGCGCCGCGTCGACGGTCACCGACGGGCGGCTGCCGTGGGAACGGCCGATCAGCATGCCGGTACGGGCCGGCGGGCGAATGGCGGTGACAGGGTGCGGCATACCGACCTCTTTCGGATCAGGGTGCCCAACCGGGCGGTGGACGGTGCGGGGAAGGGGCGTGGCCGGGGCCGCGGGCGTCGGATTCACTCGACGACGCCGGTGGCCGGGGGCTTCAGACGCGCTTCTGGTCGCCGCTCGCAGGTCGGGACGCGACGAGAACGGCGAACGCCGGTGGTGGAGCCATCGACGTGCGGGTCATGCTCACCACCTCCTCGCTGCTCGGTACCGCCTCGGACCTCCAGCGTCGCCGGGAACAGCACGCGCGGCACTGCACGCCACCGGCCAACAACGGGCGCGATGATTGCCGGTCGCCGGAACCCGGATCTCCCCATCCCCCCTGGCTATGGTTGACACATGGAGAACGCGAGCGCAGCTCGAACGTCTTCCGCGTCGCCCTGACGCCGGCCGGTTCCGGCGGGTCCGCGGCGACCGCGTCCGAAGGAGGTCCCCGTGATCATCGAACGTACAACCCTCCCCGGCATCGGGGTCCGGCACACGCTGGTCACCGAGGAGGGCCGTCGCATCGGGGTGATCGACTACCAGGTGGGCGGCCGGCGCGACGTCGTCCACGACGACCCGGACGACCCGGACCGCATGGTCACGCTGACCCTCACCCGCGACGAGGCGGCGGCCCTGGCCAACCTGCTCGGTTTCCCGGAGCTGGTCGCCGTACCGGCCTGAGCCGGCCCTACGCCGGCAGCGGCCGGCGCGGCCAGTCCAGCGCCCGCGCCCCGAGCACGGCGGCGTGCAGCGTGAACCGGTCCCGCGCGTCGGCGGGGTCGTAGCCGCTCAACGCCCGGATCCGGGCCAGCCGGTAGGTGACGGTGCGCACCGACACGTGCAGCCGCCGGGCGGCCTCGGTGGCGACCTCGCCGCAGGCGAAGTACTCGTTGAGCGTGTCCAGCAGCGGCTCGGCGCCGCCACGTGCCTGGGCCAGCGGCGTCAGCACCGCCCGGACCAGGTCGACCATGGCGGGCTGGTCACGCAGCAGCACCCGGTAGATCAGCAGGTCGTGCGCGTCGATCACGGATGCCTCACTGTGCAGGCGGCGTGCTGTGGTCAGCGCCTCCCGGGCCTCCTCGTACGAGCGGGCGATGCCGTAGACGCCGGGATGCGGGCGGCCCACCGCCACCTGCCACGGCCGGCCCCGCACCAGGCGGTCCAGCTCGCCGTGCATCAGCGTGCCGAGGTTCGCGGACGGGCCGGCGTCACGGCCCCGGTCGGCGGTCACCGGGTCCGCCGGGGCGATCACCACGAGCAGGCCCTCCTTGGTCGCCACCAGCACGTCCCGGTCACCGAGCCGGTCGAAGATGACCCGCTCCAGCGCGCTGATCGCCGCCTCCGTGTCCGGCAGCCGGCGGCCGGGCGCGGCGAGCGCGACCTGGTGCACCCGGGCCAGGTCCAGGCCGAACGGCTCGGCCCGCTCCACCAGGCCGCCCAGGTCGGAGTCGCCGCGCAGCAGGTCGTCGACGAGTTCCCGGCGCAGTGACTCCTCGCGCCGGACGAGTTCCCGGCGGGCCACCGCGTACCCCTCGGCGAGCGTGGCCACCGCGGTGTCGACCACGTGCAGGACGGCGTCGGCGGCGGCGCGGACCGCCTCGCTGTCGTCGGACCGGTCCAGGTGCGGCAGTTGCCGCCAGACGCGCCGCGCCGCGGACAGGTAGAGGCGTACCGCGCGGCCGGCGGAGATCCCCTGCTCGGCCGCGCGCCGGCCCAGCGCGCCGACCGCGTCGAGTTCGGCGCGGCGCGGCCGGCGGCCGGTCACCGCCGCGTCGGTGAGCAGCCGCAGGTAGTCGCCGAGCAGCTCCACCGGCACGCCACCGGCGTCGGCGCCCGCCTCGCGGGCCACCTCGGCCAGCCACTGCTCGTCCTCGCCGCCCGCGACCGGACCTGGCCGGCGGACGCTGTCGGTCATCGCGATCCCCCCGTGCGGGGCCCGCGCCGGAGGCCGGCCCACCGCGCCCAGCGTAGGCCGCGGGGCCGGCGTCGGCGGGCGTGACCGGCCCGTCCGGGGGCGGGCGCGCCCGGCGTCATGCCCGCGACTGCGGGCCGGGGTCGATCACCAGCGCCGGGCCGATTCGCCGCTCACCCCGGGGACCCCGGGTCAGCCGCCGCGCCGCGACCGCCGGGTCGTCGTCGGCGGCGGTCACCTGATCGGGTACGCGCACCCAGTGCCGGCGGTGCGCGTCGGCGTACGCGGCGCCGAGGACGGCGATCCGGCGGCCCTCGACCGGTGCCGGCCGCAGGTCCCCGCCGGGGGCGGTGGCGCCGAGCGCCGGACCGGCCGGCACCGCCGCGAGTTCGCCCCGGTCACCGGCGACGGTGATCAGGTCGGGGGAGCCGCAGCGCACCGCCGCCACGGCGCCGGCCCGGTCCACCCGCACGATCGTGGCGCGCAGGTGACCCGCCGGGGCGAGATCGCGTACCGCCCGGTCGAGCACGCCGGCGAGGTCCGGCAGCGTGCGTCCCGGCCGGGCGTGGCGGCGGAAGGTCTGCTCGACGGCCCGGCGCCCGGCGGGGGTGTCCAGTGCCGCGCCGGTGACCGTGCCGATCAGGGCGAGCAGGCCGCCGCCGCGCAGCGGAACGGCGGCACCGATCTCCCCGGGTGTGCCGCAGATCGCCAGCGCGGCGCGTCCGGGGCCGGCCGGCACGGTGAACACCGCGACGTCCGGCGGGCCGGCGGCGCGCGCCACGGTCGCGGTCCGTGTCCGGCGGCGGGCCCAGGCCAGGGCCGGCACCGCGGCCAGGCTGACCGCCGAGGCGAGCAGCGCCTGCGGATCGCTGCGGTGGCCGGGGATGACCGGTACGACGACCGACAGCACTACCAGCGCGCCCGCCCAGGCCGACACCAGCACCGCCACCCGGGGCCGGGCCGAGACGCCGAGCAGGCCCGGTAGGAGCACCCAACCCAGCGGCGTGCTGACCTCGGCGAGGCCCATCAGCATCGCGTTCCCGGTGGTGCCCGCCAGGGCGGCTCGCATCGGCAGCACGCCGACCACCCTATCGGGGCGCCCGCCGGACGCCGACCGGTGTACCGGGCAGACCAAACCTCACTCCTTACCCGAAACAGAGCGGAGCTGACACGACACGTTCGCGTGATTCTCTCGACATACCGTCTCGCGGCCTGGCCGGTTAGGGTTGACGTACCGCAGGTCGATCTTGAGGAGTGTGTGTGCTGGTTCTGGTGGCGGTCCATGCGTTCGCAGCCGTGACCGCCCCCGTGCTGGTACGCCTCCTCGGTAGACGTGCGCTCTACCTGCTGGCCGCCGTCCCGGCCGCGGCGCTGGTCTGGGCGCTGACCCGGACCGAGGCGGTCCGCTCTGGCCGGCCCGTCGTCGAGACGGTCACCTGGGTGCCGCAGCTCGGGCTGGACCTCGCGTTGCGGATGGGCACGCTGTCCTGGCTGCTGGTGCTGCTCGTCGGCGGTGTCGGCGCGCTCGTGCTGGTCTACAGCGCGCGCTACTTCGACTCCGACGATCCCAGCCTCGGCCGGTTCGCCGCGGTGTTCGTCGCGTTCGCCGGCGCGATGCTCGGCCTGGTGGTCTCCGACGACCTGCTGCTGCTCTACGTGTTCTGGGAACTGACCACCGTCTTCTCGTACCTGCTGATCGGCAGCGATCCCACCAAGCGGGAGAGCCGGCGGGCCGCGATGCAGGCGCTGCTGGTGACCACGCTCGGCGGCCTGGCGATGCTCGCCGGGTTCGTGATGCTGGGCCAGCACGCCGGCTCGTACCGGTGGTCCGAGATCTCCGGGAACCTGCCCGAGGGCGGCTACCTCACCGTCGCGCTGGTGCTCGTCCTGCTCGGCGTGACCAGCAAGTCGGCGATCTTCCCGTTCAGCTTCTGGCTGCCGCGCGCGATGGCCGCGCCCACGCCGGTCAGCGCCTACCTGCATGCCGCCGCCATGGTCAAAGCGGGTGTGTTCCTGGCCGCGCTGATGGGCCCGGCGGTCGGCCAGGCCACCGTGTGGCGGGCGGTCCTGCTCGCCGGCGGCCTGATCACACTGTTCCTCGGCGGGTGGACGGCGCTGCGGCAGGTCGACCTCAAGCTGCTGCTGGCGTACGGCACCGTGAGCCAGCTCGGCCTGCTCATGGTGATCCTCGGCGCGGGCACCCGGGACACCGCGCTGGCCGGCGCCGCGATGCTGCTGGCACACGCCCTGTTCAAAGCCACCCTCTTCCTCGTCGTCGGCGTCGTCGACCACGTCACCGGCACCCGTGACCTGCGCGAACTGAGCGGTCTGGGTCGCCGGGCGCCGGTGCTGGCGGCCGTCGCCGGCCTCGCCGCCGCCTCCATGGCCGGCCTGCCGCCGCTGTTCGGCTTCGTGGCCAAGGAGGCCGCGCTGGAGGCGTTTCTGCACGGCGGGACCGTCGAGCTGCTGGTGCTCGCCGGGGTGGTCGTCGGCTCGGCGCTGACGGTGGCGTACACGCTGCGCTTCCTCTGGGGCGCGTTCGCCGCCAAGCCCGGCGTCGCGGAGACCCGGCCGCACCGGATCGAGCCGGCGTTCATCGGCCCGGCGGCGGTGCTCGCCCTGGCCGGCCTCGCGGTCGGCATCGGCGCCCCGGCGGTGGACCGGGTGCTCGCCCCGTACGCCGACCAGTTCCCGACCGCCGACCCCGGCTACCACCTGGCGCTCTGGCACGGGCTGACGCCCGCCCTCGGCCTGTCCGCGCTGGCCGTCACCGGCGGCGTCGCGCTGTTCCTCCTGCTGCACCGCCGCCGTCCGTACCTGGCCCGGCTGCCCTTCGACGGCGCCACCGGCTACGACCGGCTGGCGAGCGCCGTCGACCGCGCGGCGGTGGAGCTCACCGGCGCCACCCAGCGCGGATCCCTGCCGTTCTACCTCGGCGTCATCCTGCTGGTGCTGGTGATCATGCCGGGCGGCGCGCTGCTGGCCGGCGTGCCCTGGGCGCAGCGGTTCCAGCTGTGGGACACGCCGTTGCAGGCCGTCGCGGGCGCGGTGGTCGTCGTCGCCGCGCTGGTGGCCGCCCGCGCCCGCCGCCGGCTCACCGCGATGATCCTGGTCGGGGTGACCGGCTACGGCACGGCGCTGCTGTTCATCCTGCACGGCGCGCCGGACCTGGCGCTCACCCAGTTCCTGGTGGAGACCGTCACGATCGTGATGTTCGTGCTGGTGCTTCGCCGCCTGCCGCGCCGGTTCTCGGCCCGCCCGATCCGCGCCACCCGGCGGTTCCGCGTCGCGCTCGGCGTGGCCGTCGGCCTGGTCACCGCCGGCATGGCGTACGTCGCGGCGGGCAGCCGGACGGCCACGCCGATCTCGGCCGGCTTCCCGGACGAGGCGGTGTCCTACGGCGGCGGCAAGAACGTGGTGAACGTGACGCTCGTCGACATCCGCGCCTGGGACACGATGGGCGAGATCGCGGTGCTGGTGGTGGCCGCCACCGGCGTGGCCAGCCTGATCTTCCGCGGCACCCGCGCGCTGGACCTGCGCAGCGGCATCCCCGGCGCCGGCCGGCAGCAGTCGTCGCGTCCGCGCTGGCTCACCACCGGCGCGACCTCCCGGCAGCAGTCGGTGATCCTCCAGGTCGTCACCCGGCTGCTCTTCCACGCCATCCTGCTGTTCGCCATCTACCTGCTCTTCTCCGGCCACAACGCGCCGGGTGGCGGGTTCGCCGCCGGGCTGGTCGCCGGCCTCGGCCTCGCGGTGCGATACCTGGCGGGCGGGCGTACCGAACTCAACGGCGCCGCGCCGGTGGACGCCGGGTTCGTGCTCGGCGCGGGACTGTTCGTCGCGGTCGGCACCGGCGTCGTCGCGATGCTGCTGGGCGGCGAGTTCCTGCAGAGCGCGACGCTCGACTTCCACCTGCCGCTGCTGGGCCACGTCCACTTCGTCACGTCCGTGTTCTTCGACGTCGGCGTCTTCCTCATCGTGGTCGGCCTGGTGCTGGACATCCTGCGCAGCCTGGGCGCCGAGATGGACCGCCAGGAGGAGGACGACGAGCAGGAGAACGAACCGGCCGGCGTACGGGAAGAGGAGCTGGTGTGAGCCCGAACATCCCCAACCTGGTCTACATCCTGGTGATCGGCGTCCTGTTCGCCACCGGGGTCACGCTGCTGCTGGAACGCAGCCTCACCCGCGTCCTCATGGGGGTCATCCTGCTCGGCAACGGCGCGAACCTGCTGCTGCTCACCGGCGGCCGGGCGGGCGGCCCGCCGATCGTCGGCACCTCCGCCGAGGAGGACATGTCCGACCCGCTGCCCCAGGCGATGGTGCTGACCGCGATCGTCATCACGCTCGGCATGACCGCCTTCCTGCTCGCCCTCGCCTACCGCAGCTGGCACCTCAACGGCCACGACGAGGTGCAGGACGACGTCGAGGACCGCCGCATCATGGAGCTGGCCGACCGGGACGAGGGCCCCGGCACCGCCGACGCCGACGCCGACGTGGCCGACGGCAGTCCCGAGGCGCGGGTCCTGGCCGCCGCCGAGGCGGAGGGGGGCCGATGACCTGGCTCGTTCCGCTGCCGGTGGTGATGCCGCTGCTCGGCGCGGCCCTCACCCTGCTGCTCGCCCGGCGGGCCCGCATCCAGCGGTGGGTAAGCATCGTGGTGCTCGCGGCCACCGTCGCGGTCGCGGCTCTGCTGCTGGTCCGCTCGTCGCTGGACGGCCCGCTGGTGGTGGAGGTGGGCGGCTGGGCCGCGCCGATGGGCATCGTGCTCGTCGCCGACCAACTCGCCGCGCTGATGCTCGTGGTCTCCGCCTCGGTGACGCTGTGCGTGCTCGTCTACTCCATCGGGCAGGGCATGGCCGACGGCAACGAGGAGACGCCGCTGTCGGTCTACCACCCGACCTACCTCGTGCTGACCGCCGGCGTGTGCAACGCGTTCCTCTCCGGCGACCTGTTCAACCTCTACGTCGGCTTCGAGATCCTGCTGGTGGCCAGCTACGTGCTGCTGACGCTGGGCAGCACGGAGACGCGGATCCGGGCCGGTACCACGTACGTCGTGGTCAGCCTGCTGTCGTCGCTGATCTTCCTGGTGGCGATCGGCCTGGTCTACTCCGCCACCGGCACGCTGAACCTGGCCCAGCTCGCCGACCGCCTGGACGCGCTCCCCGACGACCTGCGCCTGGTCCTGCAGGGCATGCTGCTGCTCGCGTTCGGGATCAAGGCGGCGGTGTTCCCGCTGTCGGCGTGGCTGCCGGACAGCTACCCGACCGCGCCCGCGCCGGTCACAGCGGTCTTCGCCGGCCTGCTCACCAAGGTCGGCGTGTACGCGATCATCCGCACCGAGACGCTGCTGTTCCCCGGCGGCCGCACCGCCGACCTGCTCATGGTGATAGCGGCATTGACCATGGTGGTCGGCATCCTGGGCGCGGTGGCCCAGTCCGACATCAAACGGCTGCTGTCGTTCACGCTGGTCAGCCACATCGGCTACATGCTGTTCGGGGTCGGCCTGACCACCCCGCTCGGCCTGTCCGCGGCGATCTTCTACGTGGTGCACCACATCACCATCCAGACCACGCTGTTCCTCGCCGCCGGCCTGGTCGAACGGCGCGGGGGCAGCACCGCGCTGGACCGCCTCGGCGGGCTGGCCCGGCTGTCGCCGCTGCTGGCGCTGCTGTTCTTCGTGCCCGCCCTCAACCTGGCCGGCATACCACCGTTCTCCGGGTTCCTCGGCAAGCTCGGTCTCGTGCAGGCCGGCGTGGACGACGGCGGGTTCCTGGCCTGGGCGCTCGTCGCCGGTGGGCTGCTGACCAGCCTGCTCACGCTCTACGCCATCGCCCGGGTGTGGAACCTGGCGTTCTGGCGGGCCCCGCACCCGGACATGCCGGGGCCCGGCGACGCCGACCGGGCGGCCCGGACCGAGGGCGCCGAGCAGCCGCACGAGGGCGCCTCGCCGGCCGGTGCCGTGCTGCCCCGGCTGATGACCGTGCCGACCGCCGCCCTGGTGGTGCTCGGTCTGGCGCTGACAGTGGTGGCCGGGCCACTGTTCGAGATCAGCACCGACGCCGCCGACGACCTGTTGCGCCGTGCCCCGTACGTGGAGGCCGTGTTCCCGGAGGGACCGCCGTGACCAGTCAGCCGAAAGCGCCGCTGACCGCCCGTGACCGCTGGCGCAACCGAGCGATCGCCGTGACCGGCCTGGTCACCGTCTGGGTGCTGCTGTGGGGCACCTTCAGCTGGGCGAACGTGATAAGCGGCCTGGTCGTCGCCGCGGTGCTGCTCGTGGTCTTCCCGCTGCCACCGGTGACGTTCGCCGGCCGGATCCGGCCGGTGCCGCTGCTGAGGTTCCTGGCGCGCTTCCTGCGCGACCTGGTCGTGGCGTCCGCGCAGATCGCCTGGCTGGCTGTCCGGTCCAACCACCCCCAGTCGGCGATCATCGGGGTGCCGCTGCGGGTGAACACCGACCTCAACCTGACCCTCAACGCCGAAGCCCTGTCGCTGGTGCCGGGCAGCCTGATCGTGGAGGCCGACCGGAGCACGGGCACGCTCTACGTGCACGTCATCGGCATCCGCAGCCGCGACGAGGTGGAGCGCTTCCGCCAGAGCGTGCTGGAACTGGAGCAGCGCATCGTGGCGGCCGTCGGCTCGCCCGAGGAACTGGAGCTGGTCCGCCGATCCGCACCCGCCGGGCCGTCCCGGTCGGTCGACCTGGAAGGGGCACCGACGTGACAGTCGTCGCCGTGATCGTCACCCTGTTGCTCGTCGCTGCCGGTGGGCTCACCCTGGTCCGCATCATCCGCGGCCCGTCGATCCTCGACCGGGCGGTCGCCACCGACGTGCTGCTCGCCGTCGCTGTCGCGGCGATCGCGACCGAGGCGGCCTACAGCCGGGACGCCACCGCGCTGCCGGTGCTCGTGGTCCTGGCCCTGGTCGGTTTCGTCGGCTCGGTGAGCGTCGCCCGCTTCGCCGCGCGGAGGAACCCGAAATGAGCCTCGACACGGTCCTGGACACCGTCGCCGGTGCCTGCCTGATCGCGGGCGCGCTGCTCTGCCTCGCCGCCGGCATCGCGCTGGTCCGGTTCCCGGACGTGCTGTCGCGCATGCACGCCGCGGCCAAGCCGCAGGTGCTCGGACTGCTGCTGGTGCTGCTCGGTTGCGCGCTGCGGCTGCGTACCGGGGTGGACATCACCACGCTGGTGCTGGTCGGCCTGTTCCAGCTCGCCACCGCCCCGGTGGCCGCGCACATGGTCGGGCGGACCGCCTACCCGCACGACGACATCCGTCGGGACCTGCTGATCACCGACGAGCTGGCCGGTCACATCGACCGCATCCGCGCCGACCGGGCCGGTGAGCCGTGGGAGACGTCGCCGGTCCACACGCCCTGACGATCGCGAGCGCCGGAACAGGGGAGCCCATGAGCGGCACTGTCTACGAGAACGCCCGCATCCACACCCTCGACCCGGCCCGCCCGTACGCCGAGGCGATGCTGGTCCGCGGCGAGCGGATCGTCGCCGTCGGTGATCTCGCGGAGTGCCGGGACCGGGCCGGCGGCGGCGCACGCCGGGTCGACCTCGACGGGATGGCCGTGCTGCCCGGCCTGATCGACAGCCACATCCACGCGGCGTCCTACGTGCGCGGGCTGGACCAGGCGGACCTGCGCGGCACGGCGAGCCTCGACGAGGCGCTGACCCGGATCGCGGGACACGCCGCCACGCTGCCACCGGACGCCTGGCTGCTCGGCGGCGGGTGGGACAGCAACAGATGGACCCGGCCGGTGCAGCCGGACCGCATCGACCTGGACCGGGCCTGCCCGGACCGGCCGGCGGCGCTGCCGAGCATCGACGGCCACACCATCTGGGTGAACAGCGCGGCCCTGGCCCGGCTCGGCATCGACGCGGCCACCCCCGACCCGCCCGGCGGGCAGATCGCCCGGGACGAGCACGGCGAGCCGACCGGGATCCTGCGCGAGGCGGCGGCGGACGCGGCGTACGCGGTGGTGCGCTCCCCGCACGCCGGTGACCTGGTCGCACAGTTGCGTACCCACCTGCCCCGGCTGCTCGCCGCCGGGCTGACCAGCATCCACGACCTGGACGGGCAGGATGCCCGCGCCGCCTACGAGACGCTGTACGCGCGGGGTGAGCTGCCGCTGCGGGTGCACAAGACGATTCCGGCCACGGCGTTGGACGAGGCGATCGACAGCGGCTGGGCCACCGGGGACGGGGACCGCTGGCTGAGCACCGGCCCGGTGAAGATCTTCACCGACGGCGCGCTCGGCTCGCACACCTGCCTGATGACCGAGCCGTACGACGGTGAACCCGGCAACCACGGCATCGCTGTCACCCCGGCCGAGGAGTTCGAGCGGCTGGTGGCGCGCGCGGCCGGGGCCGGGATCGCGGTGGCGGCGCACGCCATCGGCGACGCGGCGAACCGGATGGTGCTGCGGGCGTACGCGCGCTGGCGCGAGTCGGCGCAACCCGGTCCGGCGGCCCGGCTGCGGCACCGGATCGAGCACACCCAGCACCTGCTGCCGGCCGACGTGCCGCTGCTCGCCCACCACGGGGTGATCGCCTCGATGCAGCCCACGCACTGCACCAGCGACATCCCGCTCACCACCCGGATGCTCGCCGGCCGGGGCCTGGCCTCGTACGCCTGGCGCAGCCTGCTGGACGCCGGCGCCACAGTGGCGTTCGGCTCGGACGCCCCGGTGGAGGATCCCGATCCGTTCTTCGGCATCCACGCCGCGGTGACCCGGCAGCAGCCCGACGGCACCCCGCCGGGCGGCGTCGACCCACACGAGCGGCTCGACCTGGACTCGGCGCTGCGCTGCTTCACCGAGGCCGGGGCGTACGCCTCCTACGAGGAGCACCTGAAGGGCCGGCTGCGCCAGGGCATGCTCGCCGACTTCATCGTGCTGCCCACCGACCCGTACCGGGTGGAGGCGCAGCGGCTGCGCGACCTGACAGTGGCGCTCACGGTGGTCGGCGGCGTGGTCCGCTGGCAGCGCTGACCGGTCCCGCCCGGACGCTGTTGTCCGGGCGGGACCCGGCGGTCAGGCGCCCTTCACCCAGTCGAGGCTGAACCGGGCGAAGTAGATGCCGCCGGTGTTGCCCACCTCGTACAGGTTGCCGACAGTGCCGTCGGCCAGCACCGCCATCGTCGAGTAGCCGGCGCCGCCGGGCTTGACCAGCGCCCGCGCCGGCCAGCTCGCGCCGTCGTCGGTCGACAGCCGTACGGTGAGGTCGTTGCGCGCGGTCGGGTGCGCGTTGTTGCTGAACAGCGCCGTGCGGGTGCGCACCGGCGCCCGGTTCGCGCCGACCTCGGACGGGCGCAGGTAGGACATCTCGTCGGCGTTGCAGAGCGGGTCGGGCAGCAGGGCGCTCGCCGTCGCCGCACCGAACGTCGCGGCCCCGTCGGGGGACGTGGCGTAGAACCGGCTGCGGGTCGAGTTGTGCCGCATGTTCTGCACCACCGCGCCCGTGCCGCGTTCGATCGCCTTGCTCTCGTTGATGTTCCCGCCGGCGGATCCGCCGCGCCGCCAGGTCACGCCGTGGTCGTCGCTGTAGATGTTCGCGGCGTGGCTGGTGCCGGCCGAGTCCCGGTAGGCGATCGGCTGGATGAGGCGGCCGGTGCTGGTCTGGATGCCGTGGCCGGAGGAGAAGAACACCTGCCGCCAGGTGGGGTCCTTGACGGCCGGGTTCAGCTCGACCGGGGCGCTCCAGGTGGCGCCGTTGTCCCGGCTGGTGATGTAGCGCAGGTGCATGCTGTTCGGGTCGTCGGCGGTGTTCAGGCCGGAGCCGCCGGACCAGAAGCTGATGCCGGGCCGGGGGGAGTAGGTGAAGAAGCAGTAGACGACGCCGGTGGCGCGGTCCACGAGCAGGCTGGGGTCGCCGACGCCCTCGCTGGTGGTGGGCGGGGCGTGGATGACGCGGGGCTGCTCGAAGGTCCGGCCGCCGTCGGTGCTGCGGATCATCACGATCTGGATGTTGTTGGTGCCGCCGCCGAGGTCGTACGAGCCGTTGACCCGGGCGTCGGCCACGGCGATCACGGTGCCGTTGTTGGTGACCGCCAGGCCGGGGATGCGGACCGAGGCGACGGTGCCGTCGTACCGGCCGCCCGCGCCGTTGAGGTCGCGGATCACGGTCTGCGTGGTGAGCAGCGTGGTGCTTGTCATCTGCGGGTTGCCGGTGGCCAGGTCGCAGGAGGTGGTGCCGCGCAGCGTGGTGTCGAAGCCGGGCGCGGTGACGCGCAGCGTGTACGGGGTGCCGGCGCCGACGGTCCAGTAGTGCGGGTAGTTGCCCCCGGCGGCGATCGTCCGGGTCCACGGTGAGCCGGTGCGCCCGGCCCATGTGACGGTGAAGTCCCGGGCGGTCGTGGTGCGGTTCTCCAGCGCGAGCTGGAGGCGGCCGTTGGTGCAGTCGAAGCTGGTGAGCGCGGACATGCCGGTGCCGCAGTGGAAGATGCCGCTGGTGGTGTCGTCCAGGCCGGTCGGGGTCGTGGTGCGCAGCGTGTACGGCGTGCCGGGGGACAGCGTCCAGTACAGCTCGGCGCTGCTGCCGGCGGCGACCGTGCGGGTCCACGGCGAGCCGGTGCGACCGGGCCAGGTGACGGTGTAGGTCTGCGCGGTGGTGCTGCGGTTGTCGAGGTCGAGCAGCAGCCGGCCGGTGGTGCAGTCGGTGCCGGCGGTGGCCGTCACTCCGGCCGGGGCGGCGGCCTGGGCCGCCGTGGTGGGCAGTACGGAGAGCAGGGTCAGGGCGGCCACCGCGAGGACGGTTGCCCGGCGCGGCATGGCGCGGCGAGGGGACACGTGGTTCCTTCCGGGACGGGGGAGGGGGATCGGATCGACTATCTGACGTCAGATGTCCGATGTCTGCACGCTAGGCGGATCCGCCCCGGCCCGTCAAGGATCGGTTCCGGTCGACGTCCGATACGGCGCCGAGAGCCCTCAGCGATCGCGCCCGGGCGCCTCGCCGAGCAGCGCCTCGCCCAACGCGGTGAGCCGGTGCAGCATCAGGTTGCCGTGCCGCTGGCTGACGATCAGGCCGGCCTCGCGCAGGATGGTGGTGTGATGGCTGGTGGTGGCCGGCGAGATGCGAGCGCGCCGGGCCAGCTCGCCGGTGGTGGCGCCGCCGGCGGCGGCGCGCAGCACCGCCACCCGGGTGTGGCCGAGCAGTGGGCCGAGCCGGCGTTGCGGGCCGGTCGGCGGCGTCGGTTCCGATCGTTGCCGGCACGCCGGGTAGACAAGCGTGGGCGGCAACTCCGGGTCGGCCAGCGTGATCGGCGCATGCCAGCAGAAGTACGACGGGACAAGCGTGATCCCCCGGCCGTCGAGACGCATCTCCCGGTCCTCCGGGTAGCCGTGCACGGACAGCACCGGGGGATCCCAGGAGGTCTCCGGGCTCAGGTCGTCGAGGATGCGCCCGGCGCCGTCGTCGAGGACCCATGCCCCGCGCAGGGCCCGGTCACCGGAGACGGCGGAGGTGACCTGCGTCCAGTGCGGAGCGAGTGCGACCCGGAAGTAGGCACGCAGCGCGTCGCCGAGGCAGTGCCGGGCGGCGGGTCGGCCGGCGGCCAGATCGACCAGCCAGGGGCTGTCGACGGGAGTCACCATCCGCCCCAGTTCGGTGCGGATCCGCCGGGCCGGGGTGTCGAGAACCAGGTCGATGCCCTCGTCGGGGTCGGTGACCGGGCCGGGGGTGAGGAAGTCCGGGAAGTACCGCCTGAGCGGCGCGATCGGCAGCAGCCGCTCGCGGAGGACCGGGACGAGGCCGGCTCGTTGCAGGTCGGGGCGCACCTGCCGGTGCCAGCGGGCGTAAGCCGCGTGGCCGGCCCGGGTCTGGAGGCGGTGCAGGCTACAGATGATCTCCCACAGTGGATCCGGCCGGGCCGCCAGCCGGGTGCGGCTGAGGTCCCCGGCCGTGAAGTGGATGCGTAGCGTCCCCATGACGCACAGTGTTCCCGCATGCGCCACCGCGCTCAGTCTCGTCCCTGACATTGATGTCCATCACCGAATGACGGCGATGGGGCGGCAGCCGTACGGCTGCCGCCCCGAGGTGTCTCAGCCGGCGCCGCAGCTGGACCGCCAGCGGTGGGAGGCGATGTTGTCGTTGGCGTTGGCCATGTAACCGTCGCGGTTGGAGCCCCAGGTGAACCAGACGCCGGTGAGGTTGTCCCACGCGTCGCCGGCGCCGAGACAGGCGTACGCGCCGGTGTAGTCGGGGTGGATGTAGAGGGCGACCGGCCGGCCGCTGTTGGAGTCGTTCCACGCCGACGACGCCAGGTTGCGCATGCTGGCCCGGTTGTTGTTGTCGCAGTTGGCGTTCTCCGCCGTGTTGATCGTGTCCCAGTTGTTGTCGGCGTTGTACCACCAGCACCACCGGCCCGCCCAGCCGGCGTCCTGGCTGACGTAGAGGTACCCGCTGCCCGCGGCGGCGCGCTGCGCGGTGTCCGCGTGTGGGGTCGGCCGGGGCGCGGCCTGGGCGGCGGTGGCGGTGAAGGCCAGCGCGGCTGCCGCCGCGACCACTGTGGCCAGCACGGCGCGTACTGCTCTCATGGTGTTTCCCTCCGGTCGGTTCCTTCCGTGGCGGGCTGCCACGGACGTCGTGGGTGGGTCAGCCGGCGGCCAGCGCGGCACGGGCCCGTGGCAGCGCGTCGGCCTCCAGGCGGAGCCGGTCCGCGATCTCGGTGCGGAACCGGGAGTCGACGGCCCGACGGTGCTCGGCGTCGAGCCGCCGGGCGAGCCGGCCGAGCCCGGTCCGCGTGGCGCAGGTCGCCTCCTCCACCGCCAGCCTGATCTCGCCGGGCGTGACGGAGCCGGGCGTGACGGACGTCGGCTCCGGCGCCGACGCGCGGGCCGACGCCGGGTCCGCGACGTCGTGTCCGGCGGCCCGCATGCACCGCCGCCACGCCCGCACGCCGTCGGCGTAGCGGGGGTCGGCGAGCACCCGCCCGACGCGCGGGCCGGCGAGGTTGTCGGTGATCCGGGTGACGCGGTACCAGCCGGGCAGGTCGCGATAGAGCTGTCGCTCCGCCTCGGAGGTACAGCTGTGACTGCTGCGGCGCAGCACCCCGCCCGCCGGCAGCGTCACGCGCAGCGCATCCGGCTCGCCCGGGTCGCCGTTGCGCGCGCGTACGGCGGCGGCGCCGCGCTCCGGTGGCAGCTCCCGGGCGTACCGCACGTTCGGGTCGGCCGCGATCGTCTCCTGGAGCCGGCGTTCCAGGGCGCCGCCGTATCCGTACCGGCGGGCGTAGGACACGTCGTCCAGGACGTACGGGAACTCGCGCAGTTCCGGCACCGGCTGCCGGGGGACCGGCCAGTAGCGGAACCCGCGCCGTTGCATGCAGTCGCGGATCAGCACCTGCTCGGCGGCGTACAGCACCTCAGCGGGCGGGGCGGACGCGGCCGGAGCGGACACGGCCGGCGCGCTCGGGTCCGGTGGCAGTGCGGCCGCGCCGTGGTCAGCGGGCGGCGGCACGGCGTCCCGGCTCGCGCCCAGCGCCCCGGCCACCGCCGCCGCGAGCACGGCCGGCACCGCTACCGCGTACCACCAGGACCGCGACCGGCGCGACACCACCGCCATGACACCCACCTCGGCCGTCCGGGGCGCCCGACGCGCCCGTCACAGACAGCTTCGGCACCGGGGGTGCCCCGGGACAGGGGGCTTCGATCAGGCTCGAACGACAGGTCCCGGCGTACGGCGGATCAGGGCTGCGCGGCGCGGGCGATGCTCGCCCGGATGGGCGCGTAGTGCTCGGCGATGGCCGAGCGCAGCGCCGCCGCGTCGGCGGCGGTGAGGGCGGCGACGATCGCCTGGTGCCGCTGGGCGGTGATGACCCGGTCCTCCGGCTCGGTGCGCAGGGTGGGCGCGACGATGGCCTGCACCTGCCAGAACGCCTCTGTCAACTGGACCAGCAGGTCGTTGCCGAGGGGTTCCATCAGCTTCAGGTGGAAGGCGCGGTCGACGTCGAGGAAGTCCTCGCCCTGGGCGGCCCGGCTGTGCATCTCGTCGGCGAGCGCGGACAGCTCCGACCGGTGTTGCTCGTCCAGCGCGTCGATGACGGTGGCGGCCAGGCCCTGCTCCAGCGTCTGGCGGACGTCGACGACCTGGGCCAGGACGTGATGGTCGTCCTCGCCGCTGAGCAGGCCCCGGAACGTCAGGCTCTCCACCAGGGCGTTGAGGGACATGCGGCCGACGAACGTGCCGTGGCCGTGGCGTACCTCCACGATGTCGAGCGCGGAGAGGATCTTGACCGCCTCGCGGACGCTGGACCGGCTGGCGCCGACCGCCTCGCACAGTTCCGTCTCGGTGGGCAGGAGGTTTCCCGGCTTCAGGCGGTTGCGCAGGATGTACTCCTTGATCCTGGTCGCCACCTCCTGTCGGCGAGGGCTGGGCCGCTCGGTGCCGCGTAGCGGACTGGCGTCAATGGTCGTCATCTGCCCCTTGCCCTTCGTTCCCGAATCTGTCACTCTCACCCTACCGGCATCAGACGTCAGACGTCATACACCTTATGCTTCACATCCCCGAGCGCGAGCGGTCACGCGAGCGCATGAAGAGCCTATGGAGGCAGCTACGTGAGCACCACCGGTAAGCCGTCGAGGAGCCGGCGCGCCCTGCGCGGCCGCGTCCGCTCCCTGACCGTCGCCTCCCTCGCGGGCGGTCTCGCGGTCGCGCTGGCGGCCTGCAGCGGCGGTCCCGCCTCGACAAACGCCGTGGGCGACGGGAAGGGGGGCACGTCGATCGAGGCCACGCTGGCCTTCACGCTCTCCAGCGGTTTCGATCCCAGCAACGCCTCCTCGGCCGTGGCGACAGCGGTCAACCAGCACGTCTTCGAGGGCCTCGTCGACCTCGACCCGATCACGCGGGAACCCTACAACGCCCTGGCCAAGAGCGACCCGACCCCCGGGGCCGACGGCCGGACCTACACCGTGACGCTGCGCGACGGCGCGAAGTTCTCCGACGGCACCCCGGTCACCGCCGAGGACGTGGCCTGGTCCTTCACCCGCGTGCTCAAGCCCGCGGACCCGAAGGCGCCGCCGCTCATGCAGGGCTTCGTCTCCTTCATCGACACCGTCACCGCCAAGGACGCCTCGACCGTCGAGTTCACGCTGAAGTACCCGTTCGCGCTGTTCAGCGAGCGGATCGCGGTCATCAAGATCGTCCCCAAGGCGAAGACCGGTGACGCGGCCGCGGCCAAGGCGTTCGACACCGCGCCGATCGGCTCCGGCCCGTTCAAGGTGGACAGCGCGTCCAAGGAATCCGGCATCAAGCTGAGCAAGAACGCGAACTACAACGGCCCGCGCGCCGCCAAGGTCGAGACGATGACGTGGAACACCACCACCGAGGCGTCGGCCCGCGTGTCGGACCTCCAGGGCGGCCGGGTGCAGGCCATCGAGGCCGTGCCGTACCTGAACGTGGACTCGCTCAAGGACAAGTACACGATCGACGTGAAGCAGGCCTTCAACCAGGTCTTCCTCATGTTCAACAACTCCGCCGCGCCGTTCAGCGACAAGCGCGTACGCCAGGCCCTGCACTACGCCATCGACAAGGAGGCGGTCATCAAGACCGCGCTCAACGGCTACGGCAGCCCGGCGACCAGCTACCTCGACGAGGGCAACAAGGCCTACCAGAAGGCCGGCACCGTCTACGACTACAACCCGGACAAGGCCAAGGCCCTGCTCCAGGAGGCCGGCGTCACCAACCTGTCGTTCCGGCTCGACACCACCGACAGCTCGGTGGTCAAGGACGTCGCCCCGCTGGTCATCGAGCAGTGGAAGAAGATCGGCGTCACCGCCACGCTGAACACCGTGCCGTCCTCGGCCATCTACGGCGACATCGTGCCCAAGGACACCTTCCGGGTGCTCATGGCCACCGGTGACCCGAGCGTCTTCGGCGTCGACACCGACCTGCTGATGCGCTGGTACTACTTCGGCGAGACCTGGCCGGGCCAGCGTTACCGCTGGAGCGACGCCGACCGCAAGGCCATGGGCGACCTGCTGGACAAGGCCGCGCAGACCTCCGACGAGGCGGCCCGCAAGGTGCTGTGGAAGCAGGCCCTGGACATGGCGGCGGACCAGGTGCCGCTCTACCCGATCCTGCACACCAAGGTCGTCACCGCGTACGACCCGGCCAAGGTGGACGGCTTCTCCGGCGCCTCCACCACCGGCCTGTACTTCCTGGGCACCGGCCGGACCGGCTGAGCCCACGCGCGGGGTTCCGGCCCCGCAGACGTCCCGCCCGGCCCACGTGACCCGTGCGGCCGGGCGGGCGTCCCGGCGCCCCCGCCACGAGAAAGAGAATCCATGCTGACCGTCCTGAACCTGGTCGCACGACGATTCCTGACGCTGATCCCCCTGGTGCTGGGCATCACGCTCTTCGTCTTCGTGATCATGCAGTTCTCCCCGATCGACCCGGCGCTCTCAGTCCTCGGTGACCAGGCCACGCCGGCGCAGGTCGAGGCGTTCCGCGCCGCCAACGGCCTGAACGACCCGCTGCCGCTGCGCTACCTGCACTTCCTCGGCGACCTCGTCCGCGGCGACCTCGGCATGACGTTCCCGCCGTCGGTCCCGGTCGCCGAGAAGATCGCCATGGCGCTGCCGCTGACCATCCAACTCACCGCGCTCGGTGTCATCGGCGCGCTCGTCATCGCGCTGGCCCTCGGCATCCCGGCCGCCCTGTACCGGGACCGCTGGCCCGACCAGGTCATCCGGATCGTCTCCATGGCCGGCATCGCCACGCCCTCGTTCTGGCTCGCCCTGCTGTTCATCCAGGAGTTCTCGGTCCGCCGCCCGATCTTCCCGACCGGCGGCTACGTCAACCCCGCCGACTCGGTCGGCCTGTGGTTGCAGTCGCTGGCCATGCCGGCGCTGGCGCTCGCCGTACCGGTCGGCTGCTCGCTGGCCCGCATCGTCCGCACGTCGATGGTCGAGGAACTCGACAAGGACTACGTCCGCACCGCGATCGGCGCCGGACTGCCGCCGCGCGTGGTGATCGGCCGCAACGTGCTGCGCAACGCGCTTGTCAACCCGCTCACCGCGCTCGGCCTGCGGATCGGCTACCTCATCGGCGGCACCGTCGTCATCGAGGCCATCTTCTCGCTACCAGGCATGGGCACCCAGATCATGAGCGCCGTCCAGCAGAACGACACCGCGCTCGCCCAGGGCACCGTCCTGACCATCGCCCTCTGCTTCGTCCTGGTGAACCTGGTCGTCGACATCCTCTACCTCTTCGCCAACCCCCGACTGCGCGGAGGCCACTGATGCGCCGCTCCCTCGCCACGCGGCTGTCCCGCCCCGGCATGGCCTTCGCCCGGCTCGGTCTCGCGGCCCGGTTCGCGCTCGGCTTCGTCGCGCTCATCGTCGTGGTCGGCGTGCTCGCCCCGCTGCTGCTGCGCCACGACCCCACCCAGACCGGGCTCGGACCGGCGCTGACCGGCCCGAACGGCGACTTCTGGTTCGGTCTGGACAAGCTCGGCCGCGATGTCTTCTCCCGGCTGGTCGCCGGCACCCGGCGCTCGCTGATCGTCGGCTTCGGCGCGGCCGGCATCGCGCTGGTGCTCGGCGCGATCCTCGGCGCGATCGCCGGCAGCAGCCGCACCGTGGTCGACGAGATCATCATGCGCTGCCTCGACGTGGTCATGGCCTTCCCCACGATCGTGCTCTCCGCGCTGCTGATCATCTCGTTCGGCAAGAACAGCCTGCTGGTCCTCGTCATCGCGATCGGCTTCGTGTTCACCCCGTCGGTCGCGCGCATCGTCCGCGCCAACGTGCTGTCCCAGTACGGCGAGGACTACGTGGCCGCCGAGCGGATCATCGGCGCCCGGCGACCGCACATCCTCTGGCGGCACGTCCTGCGCAACTGCGCCGCCCCGATCCTCGTCTTCGTCACCGTCATGGTGGCCGACGCGATCGTCTTCGAGGCGTCGCTGTCCTTCATCGGCGGCGGCCTCGCCCCGCAGGAGGCGGCCTCCTCGTGGGGCTCGGTGATCGCGTTCGGCAAGGAGATGGTGCAGATCGGCGGCTGGTGGGCCACGTTCTTCCCCGGCCTGCTGATCCTGCTCACCGTGCTGGCGCTCAACGTGCTCTCCGAGGGCATGTCCGACGCGTGGGCCGCCCCGGCGGCGCGCCGCGCCGCGTCCACCACCAGCGGTGACGCGCTGGAGCAGGCGAAGCCCGGCACCGGCGAGGTGGTCGAGCTGCCAGGTCTCGCCGAGGCGGCACAGCGGCTGCGCGAGCGCGCCCGCCCGCTGCCGCGGGGCAAGCCGGTCCTTCAGGTCAGCGACCTGTCCATCGGCTTCGCCGGCCGCCACCGCGGCGTGGACATCGTCGACGGGCTCTCCTTCGACGTCCGCCCCGGCGAGGTCGTCGGCCTGGTGGGGGAGTCCGGCTCCGGCAAGTCGCTCAGCGTCCTGGCCGTGATGGGCCTGCTGCCCCAGGGCGCCCGGGTACGTGGCGAGATCCGCTTCCAGGACACGGACCTGCTGAAGCTGAACGCCAGGGGCCGCCGTGCCCTGATGGGCCGCGAGATCGCCATGGTCTACCAGGACGCGCTGTCGGCGCTGAACCCGGCGCTGCGCGTCGGCGCCCAGCTCGCCCAGATGATCCGCCGCGGCGGCACCCGCTCGGCCGAGGAGCTGATGCGGTTGGTCGGGCTGGACCCGCGGCGCACGCTCGCCGCGTACCCGCACGAGCTGTCCGGCGGGCAGCGCCAGCGCGTGGTGATCGCCATGGCGCTGTCCCGCGACCCGAAGCTGATCATCGCGGACGAGCCGACCACCGCGCTCGACGTCACGGTGCAGGCCCAGGTGATGAAGCTGCTGCTGGATCTGCGCGAGCGGCTCGGCTTCGCCCTCATCCTGGTCAGCCACGATCTGGCCCTGGTCAGCGACGTCTGCGACCGGGTCGTGGTGATGTACGGCGGGCAGATCGTGGAGACCGGCGTGACCGCCGACGTGATGGAGGCACCCGCCCACCACTACGCCCGCGGGCTGCTCGGTTCCGTCCTGTCCCTGGAGACCGGCGCGGAACGGCTCACCCAGATCCGCGGCGTGGTGCCGTCACCCGCCGACTTCCCGAAGGGCTGCCGGTTCTCCGACCGCTGTCCGATGGCGACCGAGATCTGCCGGGACACCGCGCCCGCCCTGGAGGGCACGGACGGCCACGGGTACGCCTGCCACCACCCCGCCGTCACCGTCAGCGAGAAGGAGCCGGCCCGATGAGCGCCACCGCCGAGCACCGGCCGATCGCCGAACTGAGCGGCGTGCACGTGGTGCACGCCGCGCGCGGCGGCGGCATGTTCAGCCGGGAGAAGGTCTACGCGCTCACCGGCGCCGACCTGGTCATCCGGGCCGGTGAGACGGTCGGCATCGTGGGCGAGTCCGGCTGCGGCAAGTCCACGCTCGCCAAGGTGCTCGTCGGCCTGCAACGGCCGACCGCCGGCACGGTCTCGTTCGCCGGCAAGGACGTGTGGTCGATGAGCGCCGCCGAGCGGCGCGAGCACATCGGCGCCGGCGTCGGCATGATCTTCCAGGATCCGGCCACGTCGCTGAACCGGCGGATGCCGGTACGCGACATCCTGCGCGACCCGCTCGACGTGCACCGCCGGGGCACCCGCCAGCAGCGCGAGCAGCGCGTGACCGAGCTGATGGCGCTGGTGGGCCTGCCCCGCTCGGTCGCCGACGTGCTGCCCAGCCAGCTCTCCGGCGGCCAGCGCCAGCGGGTGTCCATCGCCCGCGCGCTGGCCCTGGAACCGGGGCTGGTCATCGCCGACGAGCCGACAAGCGCGCTCGACGTGTCGGTACGCGCCCAGATCCTCAACCTGCTGCTTGACCTCAAGGACCGGCTCGGGCTGGCCATGGTGCTGGTGTCGCACGACATCCAGACCGTCAAGCGGGTCAGCGACCGGGTGGTCACCATGTACCTCGGCCGCATCGTCGAGCAGACCCCCGCCGACCTGCTGCCCGAGGGCGGCCGGCATCCGTACACCCGGGCCTTGTTCTCGGCCACGCCGGGCCTGCTCTCACCGATCGAGCCGATCCCGCTGGTCGGCCCGGTCCCGTCGGCGACCCGGCCGCCGAGCGGCTGCCCGTTCCGGACCCGCTGCTGGGCCGCCACCGAGGGCTGCGCCGTGGACATGCCGGCTCCCCGCCCCGCCGAGGGCGAGGGCCACGAGTTCCGCTGTCACCACCCCGTGCCCGCCGGCACCGCGAACACCGAACTGGTCGCGCTCGCCACCTCGGCGACCGGCCGCACCACATCTGAGTCTGTCGAGGAGAACCTGTGACCACCCCAGCCCCGCGGTTCGCCGGAGTCGTGCCGCCGGCCGTGACCCCCCTGACCGAGGAGGGCGAGGTCGACGTCCGCTCCCTGGAACGGCTGGTCGAGTGGCTGCTCGACGCCGGTGTCGACGGCATCTTCGCCCTCGGCAGCTCCGGCGAGACGGTCTTCCTCACCGACCGGCAGCGGGACCTGGCACTGGAGACCATCGTGAAGACCGCCGGCGGTGCCGTGCCGGTCATCGCCGGCTGCATCGAACCCACCACCCGCCGGGTCGTGGAGCGGGCCGAGGCGTCTACCCGCCTCGGCGCGGACGGCCTGGTCGTGACCGCGCCGTTCTACGCCATCGTCGGCCCGCACGAGATCGAGCGGCACTTCCGCGCGGTCGCCGCGGCGGTCGAGCTTCCCCTGCTGGCGTACGACATCCCGGTCTGCGTGCACAGCAAGCTCTCCGTCGACCTGCTGACCCGGCTCGCCGCCGACGGCGTGCTGGCCGGCGTCAAGGACTCCAGCGGCGACGACGTCGCGTTCCGCCAGCTGGCGCTGGCCGTCGCCGAGCACGCACCGGAACGGGACTTCAGCCTGCTCACCGGCCACGAGGTGGTGGTCGACGCGATGATGCTCGCGGGCGGCTCCGGCTCGGTGCCCGGACTGGGCAACGTGGACCCGGCCGGGTACGTGCGGCTGCACCGCGCCTGTGTGGCCGGCGACTGGGCCGCCGCCCGCCGGGAGCAGGACCGGCTGACCCGGCTGTTCCGCATCGTCGACGCCGCCGACCCGGCCACCTCGGCGGGCGCGACCCGGGGCGTCGGCGCGTTCAAGACCGCGCTGTCCCTGCTCGGCGTCATCGCCGGCAACGCGGTGTCGCTGCCGCTGCGGCCGCTGGACGCCGCCGAGACGGGCCGCGTGCGTACCCAGCTGGAACTGGCCGGGCTGCTCTGACCATGCCCGAGGTGAGCACGACCGGTCTGGTCGCCGCGCTCGACATCGGCGGCACCAAGACCACAGCCGCCCTGGTCACGGCAGGGGGAGAGGTCGTCGGCCGGCACACCGCGCCGACACCCGGTCGCGCCGGCGCCGCAGCGGTGCTCGACACCGCCGCCGGTCTGGTCGAGAAGCTGCGGGCGGACGCGCCGGGTGTCGTACTGGCGCTCGGCGTCGGCAGCGCCGGAGTCATCGACAGCGGCTCCGGCCTGGTGCTGTCCGCCACCGACGTGCTAGCCGGGTGGACCGGCACGGACCTGCGCGGCGACCTGAGCCGGCGCCTGGGCGTGCCGGTCACCGTGGTCAACGACGTGCACGCCCACGCGCTGGGCGAGGCGCGTCACGGCGTCGCGGCCGGGTACGACACGGTGCTCTACGTCGCCGTCGGCACCGGTGTCGGCGCGTCGTTCGTCCTCGGCGGCACCGTGCTCGCCGGTGCGCACAGCGCTGCCGGGCACGCCGGGCACCAGCCGTCGCCGTACGCCGGATCGCTGCCCTGCACCTGTGGCGGGCGCGGGCACCTGGAGGCGATCGCCGCCGGGCCGGCGCTCGCCGCCGAGTACGTCCGGCGTACCGGCCGTCCGGTGGCCGACCTGCGGGCCGTCGCCGCGCTCGCCGCGGACGGCGACGAGACCGCCCGCGAGGTCGTCCGGCTCGGCGGCGCCGCCGTCGGGTCCGCCGTCGGCGGCCTGGTGAACGTGCTCGACCCCGCCGCAGTGGTGATCGGCGGCGGCGTCATCGGCCTCGGCGAGCCGTGGTGGCGGGCGCTGCGCGACGCGGTACCCGCCGAGACGCTGCCCGCCCTGGCCGCAGTGCCCCTCCTCGCCTCCACCCTCGGCCCCGACGCGCCGCTGCTCGGTGCCGCCTCGCTCGCCTGGAAGGTCTCATGAACGCGCTCGTCGACCAGCTCCGTGACCGCCTGGTGGTCTCCTGCCAGGCGTACCCGGGTGAGCCGATGCGCGACCCGGACACCATGCGCCGGGTCGCGCTCGCCACCGCCCGGGGCGGGGCCGCTGGTATCCGCGCCCAGGGCCTGGCGGACATCGCCGCCATCCGCGCGGCGGTGGACCTGCCGCTGATCGGGCTCTGGAAGGACGGCGACGACGCCGTCTTCATCACCCCGACGCTGGAGCACGCGCTCGCCGTCGCCGACGCCGGCGCGCACGTCGTCGCGCTCGACGGCACGTCCCGGCCCCGGCCCGACGGCCGGACCCTCGCCGAGACGATCGCCGCCGTGCACGAGCGCACCGGCGCGCTGGTGATGGCCGACTGCTCCACGCTGGACGAGGGCATCGCCGCCGCCGCTGCCGGCGCCGACCTGGTCGGCACCACGCTCGCCGGGTACACCGCGTACACCACAAAGGGCGACGGGCCGGACCTGGACCTGGTCGCCCGGCTCGCCGCCGCGGTCGACGTACCGGTGGTCGCCGAGGGACGCATCCACACGCCGGAGCAGGCCGCGCGGGCGCTGCGGGCGGGCGCGTGGACGGTGGTCGTCGGCACCGCCATCACCCACCCGAGCACCATCACCGGTTGGTTCGCCGCCGCCGTACGGGAGGCCGCGTCGTGCCGCTGACCGACCTCGACCTGGCCGGCTGCCTCGCGTACCGGCCGGAGCTGGACGTGCCGGCGGACCTGGACGCGTTCTGGGCGCGCACGCTCGACGGCGGCGGCGACCCGGAGGCGGCGGTCTACGAACCGGTCGACACCGGGCTGACCCAGATCCGGACGTACGCCGCCACGATCCCCGGTTTCGGCGGCGAGCCGGTACGCGGATGGCTGCACCTGCCCGCCGGTGCCGACGGGCCGCTGCCCTGCGTGGTCGAGTACCTCGGCTACGGCCGGGGCCGGGGTCTGGCGCACGAGAAGCTGTTCTGGGCGGCGGCCGGCTTCGCGCACCTGATCATGGACAGCCGGGGCCAGGGATGGAGCGCCGCCATCGGCGGTACCCCCGATCCGCACCCCTACCCGGCCGGCACCGTGCCCGGCTTCCTCACCCGGGGGGTCGCCGACCCGGCGGAGCACTACTACCGGCGGCTGATCACCGACGCGGTGCGCTTCGCCGAGGCCGCCCGGCGGCACCCGGCCGTCGATCCCGCGCGGGTGGCGGTGACCGGCTTCAGCCAGGGCGGCGGCCTGGCCCTGGCGGTGGGCGCGCTGAGCCCGGACGTCGTGGCGGTCCTGCCGGACGTGCCGTTCCTGTGCGACATCCGCCGGGGCGTGCGCGTCGCCGGGCCGGACAGCCCGTACGCCGAGATCGTGGACTACCTAGCGCTGCACCGCGACCGCGCCGACCAGGTGTTCCGCACCCTGTCCTACCTGGACGCCGCAGTGCTCGCGCCGCGCGCCACCGCGCCGGCGCTGTTCTCGATCGCACTGCGGGACCAGGTCTGCCCGCCGTCCACCTGCTTCGCCGCCTACCACCGCTACGGCGGCGAGAAGGACGTGCGGGTGTACGAGTTCAACGACCACGAGGGCGGCGAGGCCGCACACCAGCGCGAACAGCTCACCTGGCTGCGCGGGATCCTGGGTGCCTAGCTGACGCGTTCCACCACGTAGTCGGTCAGCTCCAGCAGGAAGCGGCCGTCCTCGGTGTCGGCCGCGGCGCCCAGCGCCCGCTCACCCGCACGCCGGGCGGCGAGCGCGAGTTCCCGGGCGCTGCGCCGCGCCGACTCCACGCAGTCGTACGCGAGCAGCCGCCCGTGCAGCCAGCGCACCTCGGCGTCGGTGCGCTCCGCGCGAGTCCGGCTCAGCAGCCGCACGAGCCGTTCGCGTTCCTCCGGTGTGCACCGCCGCATGAAGTCGATCAGGATCAGCGTGCGCTTGCCCTCCCACAGGTCACCCGCGATCTCCTTGCCGTACCGGGCGTAGTCGCCGGTGAGGTTGAGCGCGTCGTCCTGGATCTGGAACGCCGCACCCAGATACCAGCCGTACCGGTCGAGCACGTCGACGGCGTTCTCCCGGCCGGTCGCCACGAGGACGCCGGTGCGGCACGGGTAGATGCACGTGTACCAGGAGGTCTTCTTCAGGCACATCCGGTAGTAGTCGTCGGCGTCCAGGTCGCACACGTTGTCGCGGATCCAGCCGATCTCGATGGCCTGCCCCTCCAGCGAGTGGCGCATCATCAGCTCGGTCTCGGTGAACAGCCGCCAGGCGATCCCGGAGCCGAGTGCCGACCGGTTAGCGGCCAGCCGCCGCAACGCCAGCAGGTTCGTCATGTTGCCGACGTTCAGTGCCACGCCGACGCCGTACTCGGCGTGCAGCGTCCGCCCGCCGCGCCGCTGTTCGCTTTCGTCCTGGATGTCGTCGTGGATGAGGAACGCGTTGTGGAACAGCTCCACCGTCACGGCGGCGTTGAGGCCCACCGCGTCGCCGCCGCCGAACGCCCGGCACGTCGCCAGGCACAGCGCGGCGCGCAGCCCCTTGCCCCAGCGCCGCGGGTACTCCGCGACCAGGTCGTAGAGGTAACGCGGGCCGCCGTCGGGCACGTCGTCGAGCAGCGCGCCGAGGGCGAGCCCGCGATAGCGCTCCAGCATCCGTTCCACGTGCCCGCCGGCCACCCCGGCGGTCGGCGCCATCGCGCGGCTACCGGCCCGCCGGCCGCTTCGGGGCCGGCGACGCGAGCCGGTCCGCGAGCCCGTTCGCGACCTCGGGGGCCAGCCGCGCCAGATTGAGTACGGTGTCCAGCGCGTCGTGCGCGTCCGAGGTGTACCGCCGGATCACCTCGCCGCGCTGGTCGTCGGCCATCTTCAACTGCCCGACCACAGTGTCGATGAGGGCGTGCCCGTCGGTGCGGACCCGCGCGACCAGTTCGTCGAACGCCTCCGGGTCGACCCGGCGGCTCTCGGTCAGCTTCTCCTCGAGCCGCCGTGCGCCGGCCAGCCCCGCCGCGAGTTCCTCCTCCAGCACCGTGGCCGCGTGGGTCACGGTCTCCGAGGTCTCCTCGGCCACCTTCTCGAAGCGCTCGTTCGTGCGCTCACGCTTGCCGTCTGTCATGGGCGAAGTGTCACCGGACCAGGGACGACACACCAGGCGAGTGTCGCCATGGTGACTGAGCGTGGCCAGCCCGGGCAGCCTTCGCGACTGGGTACGGGTACTCAGCGCGGTACCGTCTCGTCGCTCATGTGCCGGCGTTGCGGCGTCGACAGGATGCTTGTCATGGCCGAGACGCTGCACCGACACGCCGCCTTGCGTACCGTCGACACGCCGCTGCCCGCCGAGGCCGCGCTGGCCCCCGCCGGCCGCGCGGTCGCCGCGCTGGCCCGGCTCGTCGCCCACCACCCGGCCGGCTGGCGCTGGCTGGCCCGGCGCCACCACCCGGTCCTCGATCGGCTCGCCGCCGCGAACGCGCGGTCGACCTGCGTGCGCGCCGCCCGGCGGGTGCCCGCGTACCAGGCGTTCCTGCGGGCCCGCCCCGGCGGCCTGCGCCGGCGGCTGCGGGACTTCCCGGAGACCGACAAGCGCGGGTACGTGATGGCGTACGACGCCTCCGCCCGGTGCCGGGACGGGCGGATGCCGGAGCGGGGCGTGGTGGTCGACGAGTCGGCCGGCTCGTCCGGGCGGCCGTTCAACTGGCCGCGTGGCGAGCGGGAGCTGCGGGGGGTGCACCGGGACATCGCCGGCTACACCGGGCTGGCGTTCCCGATGCGTCGCCCGTTCGTCATCAACGCGTACTCGATGGGCGCCTGGGCGACCGGCACCACCACCGGCGCGGCGATGGCCCGGATCGCGACGGTGAAGAACACCGGCCCGGACCTCGGGAAGATCGTCGACACGCTGCGCGAGTTCGGCCCCGGCCACGACTACCTGGTGACCGCGTACCCGCCGTTCCTCAAGCACCTGCGGGACCGGCTCGACGCGGAGGACTTTCCGTGGTCGCGGTACCGGATCTTCGCCAGTTGCGGCGGCGAGGGCATGACCGAGGCGCTGCGCGACTACCTGGAGCAGCGGTTCGTGCGGGTGCGGTCGGCGTACGGTGCGTCGGACCTGACCATCGGCATCGGTGCGGAGACCCGGTTCACGGTCTGGCTGCGGCGGCGGCTGCGCACCGACGCGGGGCTGCGCGCGGAACTGCTCGGGCGCGGCGAGCAGCGGCTGCCGATGGTGTTCCAGTACAACCCGTTCGCCACCTACCTGGAGACCAACGAGCGGCGGGAACTGCTCTGCACGGTGACGAGCCCGCACGTGCTCCAGCCGCGGCTGCGCTACAACGTCGGCGACGAGGCGCTGCTCGTGCCGTACCGGCGGATCGTCGAGCTGGCCCACGCCGACCCGGTGCGCCGCGCCGAGTTCCGTACCGCCGCGGCCGAGGAGCGGATGACGCTGCCGCTGCTGCTGCTGTTCGGCCGCAGCGACTCCACGGTGTCCTACCTGGGCGCGAACCTCTATCCGCAGGACGTCGAGTACGGCCTGTACACCGGGAACCCGTACGCCGCCGAGATCAACAGGTTCTGCCTGACGCTGCACGAGGACGCGGCGCTGGAGACCCGGCCGGTGATCCACGTCGAGCTGCGCCGCCCGCTGGACACCGCGGCCCGCGCGGCGCTCGCCGACGCCTGCCGCGACGGGGTACGCGCGCACCTGACCTCGGTGTCGCGGGACTTCGCGCAGTCCCTGGTGGAGGACCCGACCGCCGGTGACCTGCGGGTGGAGCTGCACGAACCGGACGGCGGCCCGTTCGCCGCCATGCAGAAGATCAAGAACGTCTACCTGGTGAGGTGAACGATGCGTACCCGTGACTTCTCCCGCGCCCCGGCCCAGGCCCGCGCCGGCGCCATGTTCATCGGCGGCACCCGGTACGCGAACCCGCTGGTGCTGCTGCGCCTGGCACCCGACTGGATCCGGATGGTGCGCGACATGCGCCGGATGTCCGGCTACTGCTGGCACACCGTCTACTGGCAGTTCCCGCTGACGCTCGGCACGATCGCGTTCTTCACCGACCGGGACGCGCTGCTGCGCTTCGCCCGGACGCGGCACCACCGCAAGCTGATGATGTGGCTGACCGACGGCACCCGTAACGCCACCGCCGGGTTCATCCGGCTCTACACCGCGTCCCCGGACGGCTACTCCAACGGCGCGTGGCGGGCCGAGGACGGCGCGATGGGCCACATCGAGCGGTTCACGCCGCTGGGCGCGGAGACGACCGGGCCGGCGGTGCGCCGGTGACCGGCCACCGGTTCGAGCGCGTGACCGGCCGGCGCGGCCTGCGCGACTTCCTCGCCCTCACCGACCGGCTGTACGCGGACGAGCCCCGGTACGTGCCGACGCCCCGGCAGCAGATCCGCCGGTGGTGGCGCGACGGCGTGCCGATGTACGTGCTGCGCGACGCCACCGGCGCCGTGGCCGGGCGGACCACGCTGCACACCGACGCCGACCTCGACGCCAAGCTGGGCCGCCGGTGCCAGCTGTTCGGGCTCACCGAGTTCACCGAGCCCGCCGCCCGGCCGCTGTTCGACGCGATCACCGCGCACGCCACACCCGGCCGGGACCTGCTGTTCGGGCCGGTGGCGCTGCTGCCCAACCAGGCCGGCGGCGTGATCACCGCCGGGTACGCCGACCGGGGTTTCGTGGACAGCGCGTGGAACCCGCCGTACTACCCGGACGCGTACGAGGAGAACGGGTTCACCGGGCGGTTCGTCTCCGACACCTGGATCTGCCCGGTCCCGCCGCCGGCCGGGCCGCCGCCCGCGCTCGGCGTGCAGCCCGACGGCTCCCGGCTGGAACTGCACCGGGGGAACACCCGGCGGCTCGACGAACAGCTCGACCTGCTGCGCGGGATGCTCAACGACTCCTTCGCCCAGCTCGGCTACTACACGCCGATCTCGGCGGCCCAGCTGCGGCGGCAGACCGACGGCCTGGCGTACCTGCTGGACGAGTCCCTGCTGCTCTACCTGACCCGCGACGGGCGCCCGGTGGCGTTCGTGCTCTGCGTGCCGGACATCAGCGACTTCCTGGTCGCGGTGCGCGGCGACCTGAACCCGGTCAACCAGCTGCGGCTGCTTGCGACCCGCCGCCGCTACCGCCGGGAGGCGGTGCTGATCGTCAAGGGCGTGGTGCCGGAGTTCCAGGGGCGCGGCTATCAGCGGCTGCTCTCCGCACACCTGCACCACAACCTGCACGACGGCGGCTACGCGGCGCTGCGCAGCACGTACGTCGGGCGGGACAACCCGGCCTCGGCCGCCCAGTACCGGCGCCTCGGCGGGCGCCCGCTGCACGGCTACACGTTCTACGCCAAGGAGCGGTGACCATGGACCTCGCCGCGTTCCGCGCGCTGGAGCCGCTGTGCTGGCGGGCCCCGAGCGCACACAACACCCAGCCGTGGCGGCTGCGCTACGAGCACTGGGCGATCACCGTCGGCTGGGACCCGGCCGACGCGCTGCCCGCCGGCGACCCGGCCGGGCGGGACCTGCGGCTGTCACTGGGCGCCTTCGTGGAGACCTGCCTGATCGTCGCCGCCGACGCGGGGCTGCGGCTGGACTGGGCCGCCGACCACGACGAGTCCGAGCGGCGGGTGGGGCGGCTGCGACCGGCACGGCAGCCGTACCGGACGCCGTTCCGCACCGCCGACGTGCGGGACCGGCGTACCCACCGGGGCCGGTTCACCGGCGGCCCGGACGCCGACCTGGTCGCCGCCGTGGACGCGGTCGCCCGCCGGGCCGGTGGCGCGGTCCGCGCGGTGCCGGCGGCCGGGCGGCTGCGCGCGTTGCTGCGCACTGCGGACCGGCAGGTGTACGCCGACCCGGCGGTGGTCGCGGAGCTGCGCCGCTGGCTGCGCCTGGACCGGTCGGGCCCGCGCTACCGGGCCGACGGGCTCAGTGACAGGTGCCTCGGGCTGGGCCGGGCCACGGCCACCGGGCTGCGGGCGGCGCTCGCGGCGTACCCGGCGTTGCGCCCGCTGGGGCTGCCCCGGTTGCTCGCCGCCGCGGGCGGTGATCCGCTGGCGCAGGGCGGCGGGGTGCTGGCGCTCGTCGCGCCGCCCGGTCTGGACGCGGCCGGGCAGGTCGAGTTCGGACGGGTGCTGATGCGGATGTGGCTGACGCTGCACACGGCCGGGCTGGCCGCCCACCCGCTCAGTCAGCTCGTCGACGTGGCCGCCACCCGGGACGCGCTCGGCACACTGCTGGACGTGGCGCCGGAGCGGATCGTGCACGTGGCCCGGGTGGGCCGGCCGGCCGGCCCCGCGCCCCGGTCGGCCCGGCGAGTGGAGCGCGGATCGGATCTGTTAGCGGTAACACCCCTTGACGCGGTGTTACTCCATACATGAGAGTCCATGGTGGCTGATGTGTCGCCCGGTCGGGAGCCCTGGGCGCGTAGTGGCAGGAATGCGGCGTCCGGGTGCGCGCGTGTGTGCTGTTAGCGATAACAGCGCCGCCGCGCACCCGGGCCCATCTCTGATCTGCGCGGTTGGGAGCAACCATGTCCGAAGTGACACGACGAAACATCATCAAGGCCACGGCGGCGGGTGCCGGTGCCGCGCTGGTGCCGGCCGCTTGGAGCGCGACCGCGCGCGCCGGCTCGGCGGCGCCACCACAGGTGCTGGCCGCGAACGACCTGGCGCTCTGGTACGACGAACCGGCCGGCACCGACTGGCTGCGCGCCCTGCCGATCGGCAACGGGCGGCTCGGCGCGATGGTGTTCGGCAACGTCGACACCGAACGGCTCCAGCTCAACGAGGACACCGTCTGGGCCGGCGGCCCGTACGACTCGGCGAACACCCGGGGCGCGGCCAGCCTGGCCGAGATCCGCCGCCGCGTCTTCGCTGACCAGTGGACCTCTGCACAGGATCTGATCAACCAGACCATGATGGGCAGCCCGGGTGGGCAGCTCGCCTACCAGACCGTCGGGGACCTGCGGCTCGCCTTCGGCTCGGCGAGCGGGGCGACGCAGTACAACCGGACCCTCGACCTCACCACCGCCACCGTCACCACCACCTACGTCCAGGGCGGCGTACGGCACCAGCGGGAGGTGTTCGCCAGCGCGCCCGACCAGGTGATCGTGCTCCGGCTGACCGCCGACCGGGCGAACGCGATCACCTTCTCCGCCACCTTCGACAGCCCGCAGCGGACCACAGCGTCCAGCCCGGACGGCGCGACCATCGCCCTCGACGGCATCTCCGGCTCGATGGAGGGGGTGAACGGCTCGGTGCGCTTCCTCGCGCTGGCCAACGCCGCCGTCACCGGAGGCACGGTCAGCAGCTCCGGCGGCACGCTGCGGGTGTCCGGCGCCACCAGCGTGACGGTGCTGATCTCGATCGGGTCCAGCTACGTCAACTACCGCACCGTCAACGGCGACTACCAGGGCATCGCCCGCAACCGGCTGAACGCGGCAAAGGGCGTCGACGTCGACCAGCTCCGCACCCGCCACCGCGCCGACTACCAGGCGCTGTTCAACCGGGTCACCATCGACCTGGGCCGCACGGCCGCCGCCGACCAGCCGACCGACGTGCGGATCGCGCAGCACGCGAGCACCGACGACCCGCAGTTCGCCGCGCTGCTGTTCCAGTTCGGGCGGTACCTGCTGATCTCCTCGTCGCGGCCGGGCACCCAGCCGGCGAACCTCCAGGGCATCTGGAACGACTCGCTGACGCCGTCCTGGGACTCGAAGTACACGGTCAACGCCAACCTGCCGATGAACTACTGGCCGGCCGACACCACGAACCTGTCCGAGTGCTTCCTGCCGGTCTTCGACATGGTCAAGGACCTCACCGTCACCGGCGCGCGGGTCGCCCAGGCGCAGTACGGCGCCGGCGGCTGGGTCACCCACCACAACACCGACGCCTGGCGGGGCGCGTCGGTGGTGGACGGCGCGTTCTGGGGCATGTGGCAGACCGGCGGGGCCTGGCTCAGCACGCTCATCTGGGACCACTACCTGTTCACCGGCGACAGCGGATTCCTCCAGGCCAACTACCCGGCACTGAAGGGCGCCGCCCAGTTCTTCCTCGACACCCTGGTCGCCCACCCCACGCTCGGCTACCTGGTGACGAACCCGTCGAACTCGCCGGAACTGGCGCACCACGCGAACGCCAGCGTCTGCGCGGGGCCCACGATGGACAACCAGATCCTGCGCGACCTGTTCGACGCGGCGGCGCGGGCCAGCGAGGTGCTCGGCGTCGACGCCACGTTCCGGTCCCAGGTGCGTACAGCAAAGGACCGGCTGCCGCCGAGCCGCGTCGGCTCCCGGGGCAACGTGCAGGAGTGGCTGGCCGACTGGGTCGAGACCGAGCGCACCCACCGGCACGTCTCCCACCTGTACGGGCTGCATCCCAGCAACCAGATCACCAAGCGGGGCACCCCGGCGCTGTACGAGGCCGCCCGCAGGACGCTGGAGCTGCGCGGCGACGACGGGACCGGCTGGTCCCTCGCCTGGAAGATCAATTTCTGGGCCCGGCTGGAGGACGGCGCCCGCGCCCACAAGCTCCTGCGTGACCTGGTCCGCACCGACCGGCTCGCGCCGAACATGTTCGACCTGCACCCGCCGTTCCAGATCGACGGCAACTTCGGCGCCACCTCCGGCATCGCCGAGATGCTGCTGCACAGCCACACCGGCGAGCTGCACCTGCTGCCCGCGCTGCCGACCGCCTGGCCCGCCGGGCGGGTCGCGGGCCTGCGCGGCCGGGGCGGCTACACGGTGGCGCTGGCCTGGACGGTCGGCCAGGCCGACGAGATCACCGTCCGGGCCGACCGTGACGGCACGCTGCGACTGCGGTCCCGGCTGTTCACCGGGAGCTTCACCCTCGCCGACGTCACCGACGGCAGCACACCGGCCACCACCCGCCCGGAGTCCGACGTCGTCGCGCTCACCGTCCGCGCCGGCCACACCTACCGCGCGGCCCGGCCGGGCGTGACACCCTCGCCGACGGTGACAGCGACGCCGACCTCCACGCCGTCACCGACCCCGACGCCGACCACCAGTTCCCCGGCGCCGTCCGGCGCGCGTGCCACGTACTCGATCACCGGCTCCTGGTCCGGCGGCTTCCAGGCCGAGGTCACGGTGACCGCCGGCACCACCGCGATCCGTGGCTGGACGGTGTCCTGGACGTTCCCGAACGGTCAGGTCATCAACCAGATCTGGAGCGGCACGCACACCCAGAACGGCGCGAACGTGACGGTGCGCAACGTCGACTACAACGGCTCACTGCCGGCCGGCGGCTCCACCACGTTCGGCTTCATCGGCTCGGCGGGCGGCGCCAACAACCCGCCGACGAACATCACCTGCACGACCACCTGACCACCGCGCGCCCCGCCCGGCCACCCGGCCCGGGCGGGCGCGTCGCACAGCCGATCAGGCCAGCAGCGTCTCGCGCAGCCGCGCACCCAGGTTCAGCTCGCCGACCACGCGGGGACCGGCCGGGTCGTACACGGCGATGCGGTGGTTGCGGCGCATCATCTCCCGCACCGCCGGCGGCAGCCGGGGCGGGTCGTCCATCGTCGCGAGCACCCGCGCGCCGGTGCCCATCAGCCGTTCCACGAGCGTCGCGCTGTCGGTGTCCACACGCACCCGGCCGAACTCCCAGCCGACGGTGGTCAGGTCGAGCACCTCGAACAGGCGCGTCACGAACGGCTGCGGGTCGGTCACCCGGTCCAGCCGGTCGGCCCGCCCGCCGACCACCGCCACGGCGGCGGTGACCTGAGCGTACGGGTGCAGCCCGCTGGGCAGCGCGCCGAGCGGCCAGCGCAGCGCCGGCCCGGCCTCCTTCCACAGGGGACGGTAGTTGCGGCGGTGCACCAGCAGCCGCCGCCCGGTACGCCGGAACACCTCCTGCGCCTGCCCCTGGAGGTCGGCGTGCGCCTGGTCGGCGGCCTCGCAGACGATCCCGGCGGCCACCACGAGACCGTCGTCATCGGACAGCAGCCGGGTGATCGCGTCGGCCTGCTCCGGGAACCGGAGGCGGGCGTGCGCCCCGTAGGACTGCCGCACGTCCCGCAGCAGCTCCTGCTGACGTGTGGGGTCCAGTTCGACCCGTCCGCCACCGAGCAACCGCTGGAGCCAACCCATCGCGCCTCGCTTCCGTCGCCGTCTGCGGACCGGGCAATGCTAGTTCGTCGGTCGGAGCTCGTATGGTGACGGGGTGACCGATCGATCCCTGACCCTGATGGCGGTGCACGCTCACCCCGACGACGAGGCGACGAGCACCGGTGGCGTCCTGGCCCGCTACGCGGCCGAGGGCGTCACCACTGTGCTCGTGACGTGCACCGACGGTGCGTGCGGAGACGGACCCGGCGGGGTCAAGCCGGGCGAGGACGGGCACGACCCGCGGTCCGTGGTGGACATGCGCCGCGCCGAGCTGGCCGCGAGCTGCGAGGCGCTGAAGGTGACCCACCTGGAGACGCTCGACTACGGCGACTCCGGGATGATGGGCTGGGCGACGAACGACGCGCCCGGCGCGTTCTGGAACACGCCGGTGGCGGAGGCGGCCGACCGGCTGGCGGAGCTGATTCGCCGCTACCGCCCCGACGTGGTGGTCACCTACGACGAGAACGGCTTCTACGGCCACCCGGACCACATCCAGGCCCACCGGATCACGATGGCCGCGGTCGAGCAGACCGGCATCCCGGCCAAGGTCTACTGGACCACAGTGCCGCGCAGCGCGTTCCAGCAGTTCGGCACGATCATGCGCGAGATCGGGGTGGAGTTCCCCGAGCCGGAGGCGACCGACGAGATGCCGGCGCTGGGCCTGCCGGACGACGAGATCACCACCTGGGTCGACACCAGCGGCTACGGCGGGCAGAAGTTCGCCTCGCTCGCCGCGCATGCCAGCCAGGCGGAGAACATCTTCTTCCTGCGGCTGGGGCAGGAGCGGTTCACCGAGCTGATGGGCATGGAGACGTTCGTGCGGGTGCGGGACACCACCGGCGCGGCGACGCCCGAGGACGACCTTTTCGCCGGGCTGCGCTGACCGGTCGCGGGCCCGGTCCGGGGCGGTCACCGGTTCACGCCGAGACGGTCTGGGCGGCCAGGTGCGCCAGCACCGCGCCCACGTCGCCGTCGGTCTCGGCCATGATCCGTCGTTGGCGGGTGGCGCCGGTGCCGTCCCGGCGTACCCGCTCCAGCTCGCTTCGGACCAGGTCCAGGTCGCCGTGGCGGGCCAGCGCGGGCGTGACGGTGACGACCAGGTCGTCGACGAGGTCCCAGGCGGGCCGGGGCCGTCCGGTGCGCAGGTCGACGAGCCGGCCGTCGACGCCGTCGTGGGCGGCCCGCCAGTGCGCGGCGGCGACCAGGCAGTCCCGGATGCGGAGGGCGGGCACGCCCGCGCGGACGTCGTCGATCAGCGTCGCCACGAGCGCCCGGACCAGCCCGGCGACCAGCACGGTGTCGTCGACAGTGGGGCACACGTCGCCGACCCGGACCTCCACTGTCGGGTACGACGCGGACGGGCGCGCGTACCAGTAGACCATCGCGGCGTCGAGCATGATCCCGGCGGTGATCAGGTCCGCCACCGTGGCGTCGTAGTCGGCGGCGGAGTCGAAGTGCGGTGTGGGTCCGATGCTCGGCCACCGTTCCAGCTGCATCGAGCGCCAGCTCGCGTGCCCGGTGTCGCGCCCGTCGTGCAGCGGCGAGTTCGCGGTGAGCGCCTGCACCACCGGCAGCCACGGGCGCAGGTGGTTGCAGACCTGCACGGCCAGTTCCCGGTCGGGCACGCCGACGTGCACGTGACAGCCGCAGACGGCCGGATCGTGGGCGACCGGGCCGAACCGGCGGGACATGTCGTGGTAGCGCTGCTCGTCGGGCACCGTGCGGTGAGCCTCGCAGACCGGTGTGGCACCGACGGCGACCAGCCGCGCCCCGGCCGCGTCGGCCGCCCGGGCGGCGGCCCGGCGCAGCGTGACCAGGTGTTCGCGCAGCTCCCCGAGGTCCGGGCTGACCGGCGTCACCATCTCCACCATGCTGTGCCGGAACTCCTGCCGGCTCTGCTCGCGGGCGGTGCCGGAGAGCGCGTCGCGTACCCGGTCGGCGACCGGCATGCTCTCGCCGCTGACCGGGTCCAGCAGCAGGAACTCCTCCTCCACCCCGAGGGTCAGGACGGCGGGAATCTCGGGGGTGGTGGTGGCGGTGGTGGTGGGCCGCGGCCTCACCGACGGCTCCACCGGCACGGAACTGGCGGCGGACCGTCGTGAGTCGGGCTCATATCCCGACGGTACGAGGGCGGACGACGGTCCGAAGCCGTTTCCGCCGACCACCGCCCCCACGGGTGGCGGGGGCGGTGGCGGTGCGGATCAGCAGTCGAAGTAGAGCGCGAACTCGTGCGGCGTGGGCCGCAGGCGCACCGGGTCTACCTCGTTCGTGTTCTTCCAGTCGACCCAGGTGGAGATCAGGTCGTCGGTGAAGACCCCACCGTCGAGCAGGTAGTCGTGGTCGACCTCCAGCGCCGCCAGCGCCTCGGGCAGCGAACCGGGCACCTGCTTGACGTCGCCCCACTCCTCCGGCGGGAGGTCGTAGAGGTCCTTGTCGATCGGCGCCGGCGGCTCGATCTTGTTCTTGATCCCGTCCAGGCCGGCCATCAGCATGGCCGAGAACGCCAGGTACGGATTGCTGGACGGGTCCGGGACGCGGAACTCGACGCGCTTGGCCTTCGGGTTGCTGCCGGTCACCGGGATGCGGGTGCAGGCGGAGCGGTTGCGCTGCGAGTAGACCAGGTTCACCGGCGCCTCGAAGCCGGGCACCAGACGCCGGTAGGAGTTCACCGTCGGGTTGGTGAAGGCCAGCAGCGACGGGGCGTGGTGCAGCAGGCCACCGATGTACCAGCGGGCGGCGTCGGACAGCCCGGCGTAGCCGGTCTCGTCGTAGAACAGCGGCTCGCCGCCCCGCCACAGGCTCTGGTGGGTGTGCATGCCGGAGCCGTTGTCACCGAAGACCGGCTTGGGCATGAAGGTCGCGGTCTTGCCGTGCGCCCACGCCTCGTTCTTGATCAGATACTTGAAGAGCTGGAGCTGGTCGGCCGAGTGCAGCAGCGTCGAGAACTTGTAGTTGATCTCCGACTGCCCTCCCGTGCCCACCTCGTGGTGCGACCGCTCGACAGTGAAACCGGCGTCCACCATCCGGCGGACCATGCTGTCGCGCAGGTCGGCGTAGTGGTCCACCGGGGGAACCGGGAAGTAGCCGCCCTTGTAGGCGGTCTTGTAACCCCGGTTGCCGCCCTCCTCGATCCGCCCGGTGTTCCAGGCGCCCTCGATCGAGTCGATGTAGTAGAACGACTGGTGCGCCGAGGTCTCGTGGCGGATGGAGTCGAAGATGTAGAACTCCGCCTCCGCGCCGAAGTAGGCGGTGTCGGCGATGCCGCTGGCGGCGAGGTAGGCCTCGGCCTTCTTCGCCACGTTGCGCGGGTCGCGGGAGTAGGCCTCGCGGGTGAACGGGTCGTGGATGAAGAAGTTCAGCGCGAGGGTCTTCTGGGCCCGGAACGGGTCGATGAACGCGGTGGCGACGTCCGGCAGCAGCAGCATGTCGGACTCGTGGATGGCCTGGAACCCGCGGATCGAGGAGCCGTCGAAGGCGAGGCCGTCGGTGAACACGCTGTCGTCGAACGACTCGACCGGCAGGTTGAAGTGCTGCATCACGCCGGGCAGGTCACAGAAACGTACGTCGACGAACTTCACGTCCTCGTCGGTGAGGTATCGCAGGAGTTCCTCGGAATTGGCGAACACACGTCCTCCTGGCAGGCGTCGTTGATCCTGGCCACGTCCCGTGGCCGGACCGCCCGGGGACATGGCCCGTACCGCCACCGTACGACGGCTCGCCCGGCCCGGCTCGGCAACCGCCCATCCGGGTTTCCTACGCCACAGGCCGGGTAGTCGCCGTACCCGGCGGACCGCCCGGGAGACGACGCGGCGGGAGGTTGGCGTGGTGGGTGCTCCTCGGCTGACCGGTGGACGCTGAGATGTGCGGGATCAGCGGTGAGGCCAGATTCGACGGGGCCCTACCCGACGCCGCCGCGGTGAACCGGATGACCGCCGCCATGCGCTCACGCGGCCCGGACGGCGAGGGCGCGTGGAGTGACGGCTGGATCACCCTCGGGCACCGCCGGCTGACAGTGATCGACCTGTCCGAGGCCGGCGCCCAGCCGATGGTCCGCGACGACCTCGGCCTGGCCCTGGTCTTCAACGGCTGCGTCTACAACTATCCGGAGCTGCGCGACGAGCTGCGCGCGGCCGGGCACACGTTCCACAGCACCAGCGACACCGAGGTGATCCTGGTCGCGTACGCGCAGTGGGGGGAGCGGTTCGTCGACCACATGGTCGGCATGTTCGCGGTGGCGCTGGTCGACCGGCGGCGGCGCCGTCTCGTGCTGGCCCGCGACCGGCTCGGCATCAAACCCCTTTACCTCGCCGAGTCGCCCGGCCGGCTCCGGTTCGCCTCCACGCTCCCGGCGCTGCTGGCCGGCGGTGACATCGACACCGGCATCGACCCGGTCGCGCTGCACCACTACCTGTCCTGGCACTCGATCGTTCCGGCGCCGCGCACCATCTTGCGCGGCATCCGCAAGCTGCCCCCGGCCACCGTCCGGGTCGTCGAGGCCGACGGGCGCAGCCGCGAGCGCGTCTACTGGCGGCCCGCGTACCGGCGCGACCCGGCCCACGCCGGCATGGACGCCGCCGACTGGCGGGCCGCCGTCGGGGACGCGCTGCGCACCGCCGTACGCCGCCGGCTGGTCGCCGACGTGCCGGTCGGCGTGCTGCTCTCCGGCGGCCTCGACTCCAGCATGATCGTGGCGCTGCTCGACGACGCCGGACAGCACCACCTCCAGACGTTCAGCATCGGCTTCGACAGCCGCGGCGACGAGACCGGCGACGAGTTCCACTACTCCGACCTGGTCGCCCGCGCGTTCGGCACCGACCACCACCGCATCCGGCTCGCCGACGGCGACCTCGGCCCGGCCGTACGCGCCACCGTGGCGGCCATGACCGAGCCGATGGGCAGCCACGACGTGGTGGCGTTCCACCTGCTCTCCGAGCAGGTCGCCAAGCACGTGAAGGTGGCGCAGTCCGGCCAGGGCGCCGACGAGGTGTTCGCCGGCTACGGCTACCACCACCGGCTGGCCCGCTCGGCCCGCGAGGACGCGGCGGCCGGGTTCACCGCGGCGTTCTTCGACCGCGACCACGCGGAGCTGACCGAGGTGGTCGAACCGGCGTACGCCTGCGTCGGCGACGTCAGCGGCGAGCTGGTCGCCGCGGACCTGGCCGCGCCCGGCGCGCAGACCGCCGTGGACGCGGTACTGCGCCTGGACACGCACCTGATGCTGCCCGACGACCCGGTCAAGCGGGTGGACAGCATGAGCATGGCGTGGGGACTGGAGGTGCGCACGCCGTTCCTCGACCAGGATCTCGTCACGCTCGCCGCCGCGTGCCCGCCCGAGCACAAGCTGGCTCAGGGCGGCAAGGGCGTGCTCAAGGAGGTGGCCCGGGAGGTGCTTCCCGCCGAGGTCATCGACCGGCCGAAGGGCTACTTCCCGGTGCCGGCGCTGCGCAACGTCGACGGACCCGTGCGAGAGTTGGTGGTCGAGGCGCTGGGTGCGCCCGAGGCGCGCCGGCGCGGGCTGTTCCGCCGGGCGTACGTCGACGAGCTGCTGGCCGAGCCGGAGCGGACCCAGGCCGCCGCGGGCAGCAACAAGCTGTGGCAGCTGGGTCTGCTGGAGCTGTGGTTGCAGACGCACGGTGTGAGCTGAGCTAAGCGGGAGGAGCACTGTGAAGTTCGTGATCGAGAGCGAGGCCGACGGCAGCGTGGGATTCACAGTGGTCGGCGGCGACGGCCAGGTGCTCGCCACCGGCGCGCCCTGCCCGGACAAGGGCTCGGCGCTCGCCGTCGTCGGTGAGCTGATGCACGGGCTGGGCGACGCCTGCGTGGAGGACCGCACCGAGGCCGGCGCCGGTCCGGTGGCCGGCACCCGGACCGAGATCGGCGACGACATGTCGGACATCGGCCGCTCGGGTATCCCGCCGGTCTGACGCGACACGTCCCGCCCGGCCCACGAGCCCGGGCGGGACGGTGCGCTCACTGCTCGTCGTCGAGCACGTCCGTGTGGCCGTCGCGGGTGACTGTGGGCGGCAGGTGCTCGTCCGGCTGGGGCGCCTCGGCCAGCGTGTGGTGCGGGTCGCCGTCGGGCGAGAACAGCACCCGATCGGTCTTGCTGGTCTTCTCCTGCTCCTCCTCCGGCTCCGTCACCGTGTTCTCCCTCCGCTCACCGGCGCCCCGAGCAGGCCGCCCCTCGTCCCACGCTATGTGCCGGCCGGGCACCGGGAGCACGTTTCCGCCCGACGGCCGCACTCACCTGCCTGGCTCGTCGCGGGGGCGGGACCCGGTACGCCGTCGTGACGCCCTCGAAGCCCGGCACCCCCGGCTTCGCCAGCCCTGCCCGTCACCTCCTGTAGTCGTGGAGCTGCCCGCGACATGGCTCACCGCGCGCCCTTTGCTCTGCAGCCTCATACGCGGCGATGGCCGTGCGTCACCGCTGCGCCAATGGATGCAGAGCAAAGGGCGCACAGGGATGTGTGTGCGGCAGGTGCCTGGCCGCGCATCGCCACTGGTCGGGAGCTTGTCGTGCCCAAATCTGCCTATTCCGCCTGGCGGCCGGCCGTCACCCTCTGTGACTCACTGCCGGATCGAGGCGACGTGACGGTGCGTCACGTCCGACGCGGGCCAGCCACGAAACGCCGGCCGCCGGAGCTGGATCGCGTCGAACGGCGGGCGGATCAGGCGGCTCGCCAGTCGCGGACCAGAGCGGCCACTGTGGCGTACCGCGACGCCGGGTCAGGCCGGCTGGCCCGGTCGGCGACAGCGCGCTCGGCGGTGGTGCCCCGCCAGCCGGACGGACCGTCGAGCAGGTGGTGCAGCGTACGACCCAGCGCGTGGACCGTGGTGCGCTCGTCGATCACAGCGCCCCGGGTCAGTTCCTCCGGCGACAGATAACGACGGGAACCGGGCAGCCGGTCGGAGTCGAGCACGAACGGGCCCGGGCGGTACTCGTCCAGGTCGATCAGGCGCATCCGCCGGGCGTCGAAGTCGTAGAGGAAACAGCCGTCGTACAGGTCCACCGCCACGTACCCGGCCGCGCTCACGGCCAGGTGGGCGTCGAGGATGATGTCCAGCGCCGCGCGTACCTCGGCGACCGGCAGCCGCTGTAAGCGGACCAGCCCGCTCCGGTCGCTGCCGCCGCCGGTGGTGGCGTGGTTGAGCACGACGCCGTCGTGCCACGGGTAGACCAGCGTCGGGCCGTCCGTGCCGTCGCGTACCAGCTCGGGCCGGACCACTGCCGGGTGCCGGACCGCGGCGTGCAGGCCCAGGGCCCGGGTCAGCGACGCACGCGCGGCCGGTGTCCCGGCCCGCTTGACGAACCAGCGCCGGCCCGCCGACTCCACTCCGTAGGAGACGCATCCGGAGTCCTGGTCGCCGAAGACGGCGAACGCATGAGCCAGGTCCAGGTTCCACACCCGTCGAGGCTACGACGACGCCCGCCACGCCGGGTCACCGCGACTGCTCCACCACCTCGATCACGTCGGCGGGCGCGCGGCGCGGCGCCGGCGGCAGCTCCGCGTCCGGACCCCAGCCGACGCGCACCACCAGGTACGGGTCGCCGATGCCGGCCAGCAGGTCGCGCATCATCCGGCGCGGCCACGCCAGCTCCACGGCGTCGCTGAGCGGCGCGCTGGCCAGCCCTTCGGCGGTGGCGGTGAGCAGCAGCGCCGACAGCGCCTCGCCGCCGCGCAGCCACGCGGCCGGCTCGTCCGAGTCGCCGAAGAGGATCAGGTACGCGGCACCCCGGTCGAAGTCCGCGCCCGCGCTGAGCCCGGCCGCCCCGCCGGGGGCGTAGTCGCGCAGCGGCACCCGTCGCGCGGACGGGCGCACGGCGGTGGCGGCGGGCACCCCGTCGCCGCTGCCCGCCGGGCGGTGGGTCCAGTCGTGCAGCTCCTGCCGGTACGCGGGGTCGGCCAGCTCCGTGTCCGCCGCGCGTCCGGTGGACACGGCGAGCATCGGCATCTGGTCCGGCCGCACCACGTGCAGGTGCGCGCCCTCGGCCTCGACGGCGTCCCCGAGCCGGGCCAGTACGGCCTCGGGCACCGGCCGGTCCCCGTACGCCCGGCGGTCGGTGCGGCGGCGCGGAATCGCCTCGACCAGGCGGCCCGCCGGCACGTCCAGGTCGGCCGGGCCGGTGGTGCGCAGCCGGGCCAGCAGCGACGGGTCGGCCGGGTCGGGCAGCCGCTCGACGGTGACCGCCCAGCCGACCGCCGTCAGCGACGCACGCGCGTGGTGCAGGGCCGCACCGCAGCTCAGCATGAGCAGCCGCCCGTCCGGGTCGGTGTGGGCGAGCTGCCGGTCCGCCTCGGCGCGCAGCTCCAGCGTGTCGCCGGTGACCCGCCAGCGCCAGGGCTGGGTGTTGAACACCGACGGGGCGTGCAGGGACTGCCGGGCGGCCGCCTCCAGCACCCGTACCCTCGGATCCTGGTCGGTGCGGGTCGATGAGCTGTTCATGGCGGCCCTCCTGGTTGCTCGTCCCCTTCCGACCCTGCCCGCCGCCCTCGCGGGCGGACAGGGCCGGAGGTCCCGGCCGCACCGGGCCGTGCGCCCCCGGGGGTCAGGCGTCGTCCGGCTCCTGGGGTACGGCCAGGGCGATGGTGAGGTCGAGGACCGTGGCGGGATCGTGCAGCCGGTCGCCGAACAGCTCGCGCAGCTTGCCCATCCGGTAGCGGACGGTCTGCGGATGGACGAACAGGTCGGCGGCCACCTCGTCGCGGCGTCCCTGGTGCAGCAGCCACGAGCGCAGCGTCTCGGCCAGCCGCTGTGCGGTGGCCGGCGGCAGTGCGGCCAGCGGCGCGAGGGCCTGCGCGCGCAGGTCGGCGAGGGCCTCCGGGTCCATGCTGAGCAGCAGCGTGGACAGGTGGCGTTCGGTGTCGACAGGGCCCGCGTCCGGCTCGCCGAGGTCGAGCGCGAGCGCCCGGGTGGCCCGCTGGTACGACGCGGCGACCCGGTGCCAGGGCCGGGCCGGGCCGAGCACCGCCCGGTGCCCGTGCAGCAGCCGGGTGAGCTGGCGACGGCGGCCGCCGTGCATGTCCGGCACCAGCAGGACGGCCAGTTCCTCCACCGGGTCCATGCCGGGCAGGTCCTCGCCGCTCTCCAGCGTGTACGGGCTGAGCAACGCCAGCACCGCGCGCAGGTGCCGGCGGGGGAGCAGCACCACCGTCAGCGTCTGCGGTGGTGGCCAGTCGGCGCGTTCGGCGCTGCGCCGCAGCGACTCCTCCGGCTCGCCGGCCAGCAACTGCTGGGTGAGCCGTTCCAGGCTGCGGCGGCGCATCCGGCCGGCGCTGGCCAGCTCGTCGGCGTGCCCGGCGACGCTCGCGGCGGACAGCTCGTCGATGTAGGCGAACATCAACTCGGCGAACTCGGCCACCGTCGCGGCGGCCAGCCCGCTGCGTACCGTCGTGGTGGACACCTCGCGCCAGGCCACCCGGGCACCGACCCGGTACGCGGCCAGCAGCGCGTCCATGCTGCGCCCCGAGCGGGCCTCGCCGCTGCCCAGCGCGTACGCGGCCTCCAGCGCCGGGGCCAAGGGGGTGCTCGGGTCGAACGCCTGGGTACCCTCGATGAGCTGGAGGAACGTCCCCAGCGCGATGCGTACCGCGTTTTCGATCTTCGCCCGCATGGCGCCGGTGAGCGCACCGGAGTAGTCCGGCACCTCGGCGGTGATCGCGGAGACGGTCCGCTCGGCGACCATCGGCAGCCGGGCGCGCAGCGCCTCGGCCATCCCGGCGTCGAGGTTGAGGTGGGCGGCACGCTGCCCCGCACCGGCCTCCAACGTCATGTTTGTTCCCTCCGAACAAAAACCCGCGCGTGTTTCACCTTTGCTGGTCAAGATGTTATGCGATCGGGCGGCCACGCTGGTCATATGACCACAACTGCCTCCCGCCGCCCTCAGAAGGTCACCTTCCGGGACAGGCTGCTGCGGCTGGCCGGAGCGGTCACCACACCGGTGCTGCCCGACGACTATCTCGACCTGATCGCGCCCCTGCGCGCCGGCGCCCCGTTGCGCGGCCGGATCGTCGCCGTCCGCCCGGAGACCCGGGACGCGGCCACCCTGGTGATCCAGCCCGGCCGCGCCTGGCAGGGCCACCAGCCCGGCCAGTACATCCGCCTCGGCGTGGACGTCGACGGGGTACGCCAGTGGCGCGCGTACTCGCTCACCTCGCCGCCGGACGCCGCCGACGGCCGGATCTCCGTCACCGTGAAGGCCATCCCCGACGGCAAGGTCAGCAACCACCTCGTACGCCGGCTCCGGCCCGGCACGATCGTGCACCTCGACCAGGCCCAGGGCGAGTTCGTGCTCCCCGCCGCGACGCCCGAGCGCGTCCTGTTCGTGACCGCCGGCAGCGGCATCACCCCGGTCATGGGGATGCTGCGCTCCGGGCTGGCCGAGCGGGCCGACGTGGTGCTCGTGCACTCCGCGCCCACCCGCGACGACGTCGTCTTCGGCGCGGAGCTGCGGGCGCTCGCCGAACGCGGCGCGCTGCGGCTGATCGAGCGGCACACCGACACCGACGGCCTGCTCGACGTCGCGGAACTGGCCGCCCTGGTGCCCGACCACCTCGACCGGGAGGCGTGGGCCTGCGGACCCATCGGCATGCTCGACGCGGTTGAGGGGTACTGGTCCTCGAACGGCCTCGTCGAGCGGTTGCACACCGAGCGGTTCCGCCCGACCGTGATCACGCCGGGCGAGGGAGGAGCCGTGACCTTCACCGGGGCGGGTGTGACAGTCGAGTCCGACGGGTCCACCACCCTGCTCGACGCGGGGGAGAACGCCGGAGTGCTGATGCCTTCCGGCTGCCGGATGGGCATCTGCTTCGGCTGCGTCGTACCGCTGCGCCAGGGCGCTGTCCGCGACCTGCGCAACGGCGACATCACCACTGCCGTACCGGGGGACGGCGTGCTCGTACAGACGTGCGTGTCGGCCGCCGCCGGTACCTGCGACATCGATATCTGACAGGAGCCACCCACGTGACCGTCATCCAGAAGAAGGCCGTCAACCCGATCGCCCATCTGAGCGCCGAGGACATCGAGATCATCGGCAAGGAACTGGACGCGATCCGGGACCGGGTACTCGCCGACCGGGGGGAGCGGGACGCCCGCTACATCCGCAAGGTGGTCAAGACCCAGCGGACACTGGAGATGAGTAGCCGGGCGGTGCTGCTGTTCTCGCTGTTCCCGCCGGCGTGGGTCGTCGGCACGGCCGGCCTCACCGTCGCCAAGATCCTGGAGAACATGGAGATCGGGCACAACGTCCTGCACGGCCAGTGGGACTGGATGCGCGACCCGAAGATCCACTCCACCACCTGGGAGTGGGACCACGTCTCCCCGGCCGACCAGTGGAAGCAGTCGCACAACGAGCTGCACCACCGCTACACGAACGTCGTCGGCAAGGACAACGACCTCGGCTACGGCATCATGCGCGTCGACGAGGACCAGCCGTGGCACCCCATGCACCTCGGCCAGCCGCTGTGGAACCTGCTCAACGCCGCGTTCTTCGAGTACGGCATCGCCGCGTACGACATGGAGCTGGGCGACCACCTCAAGCAGCGCAGGCTCAAGGACCCGAAGTTCCGCGCCAAGGCCCGGGCGGTCGGCCGCAAAATCCGCCGCCAGGTGCTCAAGGACTACGTGGTGCACCCGCTGCTGTCCGGCCCGTCGTTCCTGACCACGCTCGCCGCCACGTTCACCGCGAACCTGCTGCGCAACGTGTGGAGCCACTCGGTGATCATGTGCGGGCACTTCCCCAACGGCGTGGAGACGTTCGAGAAGACGTCCATCGACGGCGAGACCCGCGGCGAGTGGTACCTGCGGCAGATGCTCGGCTCGGCAAACATCAGCGGCAGCCGGCTGCTGCACATCATGACCGGCAACCTGTCGTACCAGATCGAGCACCACCTCTTCCCCGACCTGCCCAGCAACCGCTACCAGGAGATCGCCCCGCAGGTGCGGGCGCTGTTCGACAGGTACGGCCTGCACTACACCACCGGTCCGCTGCCCAAGCAGGTCGCCTCCGCCTGGTGGAAGGTCATCCGCCTGTCGCTGCCCAACCGCAAGGACAGCCGGCAGCCGGTCGCCCCGGCCGCGCTGGCCTCCTCCGGCACGGCCTGACCCGCCCGGTCGGTGCACGGCCGGTGAACTTCCACCGGCCGGCACCTGACCATCGCCTGCACAGTCGGCATCCGCCCAGCTCAAGGCGGGTTTCGCGGCCGTCGCTACGGTTCCGCGCCGCCGTACACTCGCGCCCGTCAGGGCGTACGGGTGAAGGGGTGCGAGATGCGGCGCGTGGTCATGCTCGTCGACAACGCGGTCGACTGTGACTCGCGGGTGCAGAAGGCGGCCCGCTCGGCCGCCGACGCCGGCTGGGACGTCACGCTGATCGGCTGCGCCCACGTCGACGCCGAACGCCGCTGGCGGATCGGCCAGGCCGAGGTGCGCGTCCTGCCGCTGTCCAGTGCTCGCGGCCTCCCACCCGTCACCGCACCGGCCGTCGTCTCTCATCCGGGCGGCGGTGTCTCCGCCGTCTCCGGTCCCGGGGTCGGCAGCGTTTCCGCTTCGGGCCGGGACGCAGGTCCGCGCGACGGTTCCGGGCTGCGCGGCGGGTCCGGCCTGCGCGCTCGGCTGGTGGCCCGGGGCGGGCTGCCGTTGCGCGCGGCGCGGCTGGCCCGCCGTCCGGTGGAGCACGCCCAGGTCCGTTACTGGCGGGCCCGGCTGCGCGACGGGGCGTGGCGGCGGCTGGAGCCGGGGCTCTGGGACTACGAGCGGGCCGCCGGTCCCGTCGTCGACGAGCTGCGCCCCGACCTGATCCACGCGCACGACTTCCGGATGCTCGGCGTGGCCGCCCGCGCCGTGGAGCGTGCCCGGGCCGCCGGGCGGGACACCAAGCTGGTCTGGGACGCGCACGAGTGGCTGCCCGGCGCGCGGCCGCGTCGCGACAACGCCCGCTGGCTGCCCGCGCACCTCGGCTACGTCCGCGAGTACGTCGGCGCCGCCGACGCGGTCGTCACCGTCTCCGACACGCTCGCCGACCTGCTGGTACGCGACCACGCCCTGCCGGAGCGCCCGACAGTGGTCCTCAACGCCCCGGTCACCGCCACCCCCGACGAGGACGCCCCCGACCTGCGGGAGCGCTGCGGTCTGCCCCCGGACACGCCGCTGCTGGTCTACAGCGGGGCGATGGCCGCCCAGCGCGGCGTGGACACGGTGGTCGAGGCGTTGCCGCTGCTGCCCGGCGTGCACCTGGCGCTCGTCGTCGCCGACCCGGCCGCCCCCTACGTCCGCCAGGTCGTCGCCCGCGCGGCCCGGCTCGGTGTGGGTGACCGGGTGCACGTGCTGCCGTACGTGCCGCACCGGCAACTCGTCGCGTTCCTCGCCACCGCCGACGTCGGCCTGATCCCGCTGCACCACTGGCCCAACCACGAGATCGCGCTGATCACCAAGTTCTTCGAGTACGCGCACGCGCGGCTGCCGATAGTGGTCAGCGACGTCCGGACCATGGCGGGCACGGTCCGTGCCACCGGCCAGGGCGAGGTGTTCCGCGCCCGCGACGCCGCCGACCTGGCCCGGGCGGTGCGAGCGGTGCTCGCCGACCCGGCCCGCTACCGCGCCGCCTACGAGGGCGAGGACTCCCCGCTGCCGGGGTGGACGTGGGAGGCGCAGGCCGAACGCCTGGACACGCTCTACCGCCGCCTGCTCACCCCCACCCGCTGACGCCCGCACGTGGGCGCGGGAAAAGGGCTGGGCGGGAGTGTGCGGACCGGGCTACCGTGGGCGGCATGCAGAGCAGGCGCAGCATCACCGCCGCGGCCGCGCGAGCTTTCCGCTCGCCGGTTGCCGCCGCCTGACCTGCCCCACACCCACGCCGGCGACCGGAAACGGTCCGCCGGCGTCGTCGTGTCGACGTCAACGCGCGCGGCGGGCCGTCCGGTCACCCGTAGCCGGAAGGCACCCGCCATGACACCAGACGACATCACCCGGACGTTCCTCGACCACTACCACAGGCACGGCCACCGCGACGCGCCGGAGAGTTCGCTCATCCCGCCGCCCGGCGACCCGGTGCTGTTCACCACGTCCGGCATGCACCCGCTCACGCCGTACCTGCTGGGGCGCCCGCACCCGGGCGGACGGCGACTGGCGAACGTGCAGCGGTGCCTGCGCACGACGGACCTGGACGAGGTAGGCGACGACACGCACCTGACCGTGTTCCAGATGCTCGGCTCCTGGACGCTCGGCGACTACGGCATCGCGACCAGCCTGCGCTGGGGCTTCGAGCTGCTCACCGACGGGTTCGGCATCCCGGCGGGGCGGCTGCACGCGACGGTGTTCGGCGGCGACGACCGGCTCGGGCCGGACGACACCGCGCGCGACACCTGGACCGCGCTCGGCGTGCCGGTGGAGGCGCTGGGCGAGGACAACTGGTGGTCCAACGGCCCGACCGGCCCGTGTGGACCCGACTCGGAGATCTTCGTGTGGACAGGCGACGGCCCGCCGACCGGCACGCCGGGCACCGACGCGCGCTGGGTGGAGGTGTGGAACCACGTGCAGATGCGCTACCACAGGCACCCCGACGGGCGGCTCACGCCGCTGCCGCACTCCAGCATCGACACCGGCATGGGTTTGGAGCGGCTGGAGATGGTGCTGCGCGGCGACCGGTCCGTGTTCACCGGCGACGGCCTGCGCCAATGGGTGGACGAGGTGGCGGAGCGGTGGGACCTGCGCGGCGAGGACCTGCGCGTGGTCTCCGACCACCTGCGGTCCGCCGTGGTCGTGCTCGGTGACGGGGTACGCCCCGGCAACACCGGTCGCGGGTACGTGCTGCGGCGGCTGCTGCGCCGCGCGCTCACCGTGCTGTGGCGCGACGACCCGGCGCGCACCCTGGGCGACCTGCCACCCCTGGTGTACGCGGACACGCTGCACCGCTTCCGCCAGCTGCCCGATCGGAGCACGCGGCCGGTCGACGTCGGCTCGCCGCACGCGACGCTCGTGGACGAGGAACACCGCTTCCGGGGGCTGCTGCGACGCGGACGGCCGCTCGTCGACCGGGTACGGGCGCGCGGGCCGCTGTCCGAGCGCGACTACCACTGGCTGCACGACACCCACGGACTGCCCCGCGACCTGGTCGAGGGCCTGCTCGCCGAGGCGAGCTGAGCAGCGGCCGGGTGAGCGGCGGCCAGATGAGCGGCGGCGGCTGAGCGGTGGCCGCCCGGCCGGGGCGGTGCCAGACTCGGAGGCGGACCCACGCGAGGGAAGCGGACGCCGCCGCGAGGAGAGGGCAGCCGATGACCGAGGTACGGCCGGACGAGGAGACGGTGCCGCTGCTCGGCGCCGAGGTGCGCATCGCCGGCGCGGCTGGGCTGCTCGCCGCCGCCGTCGACGGGCCGGTGGAGTTGCTGGTCGACGGCGACTTCCCGGCCCCGGTGCGGGAGATGCGCTGCACCGTGCGCGCCGACGCCGCAGATGGGCAGCCGGTGCACCGCTTCGAGGCGTACCTGCGGGTGGAGAACACACCGGCGGGCCTGATCGCCCTCGGTCTGGCCGGGCCGGTCGGCGTGCTGCTCGCCGAGCGGCTGGCCGCGCGCGGCGGCGACGGCCCGGCCGCCGCGGTGGGCCGGATGGCCGCGGAGGCCGGTCGGCGGATCTGGCCGCGACCGGTCGCCACGCTCGCCGCGCCGCCGGGCGACGAGGCCGGCCGGGAGGTGCTGCGCACGGCCCGGGAAGCCGGGCTGCGGCCCCGCGTCGACCAGGCCAACGGCACGGTACGCATCCGCGCCGACGTACCAAGCGCCGAGGTGGGACCGGCGCACCTGCATGCCGTGCTGGGCCTGCTGCTCCAGGCCGTACGCGAGTTGTCCGGCGACAGCGACGAGCCGACGGTGCTGCGCGGACGGACGTACCTCGTGGGGCGGCGACCGGTGACGGCGGCCGGGCCGCGCAGCGCGGCGGTGACCCTCGACCAGGTCGGCGGGCTGTCCGACGTGGTCGCGCGGTTCCGCGAGGTGGCGGTGTCGTTCCGGCACCCGGCGGCGATGGCCCGCTGGGGCGCGCGCCGGCCACAGGGCATCCTGATGTACGGGCCGCCCGGCACCGGCAAGACCATGCTGGCCCGGGCGCTGGCGAACGAGGTCGGCGCGGACTTCGTGGAGATCCGTACCCCGGAGATCCTGGACAAGTACCTCGGCGGCTCGGAACGCAACATCAAGCGCATCTTCCGGGAGGCACGCCGCTACCGGCGGCCCACAGTGATGCTGTTCGACGAGTTCGACTCGATCATCAGCTACGCCGGCGCGGGCGGCGACGCGGCCAGCCAGGCGGTCAACGCGGTAGCGGGCATCTTCAAGCAGGAGATGAACACGCTGTTCGAGGAGAACCCCGACGTCATCGTGGTCGCCACCACCAACTTCCCGCAGCGCGTGGACGCGTCGCTGATCCGCTCCGGCCGCTTCGACCTGAAGATCGCCATTCCGGCGCCGGACGAGAACGGACGCGCCGAGATCCTCACCAAGATGGTCCGCGAGCTGATCGAGCGGCACGAACGGCCGGGCTTCAAAATGTTTGCCGACGACCTCGACCCGGCCGCCCTGGCGGCCGACACGGCCGGTCTGACCGGCGCGGACCTGCGGGAGGCACTGCGCCGGGTGCAACTCGCCAAGGCACTGCGGGAGGCGGCGGAGGGTGCGCCGCCGGCTCCGATCGGTCAGGATGACCTGCGGGAGGCCGTTGCCGGGTTGCGCCGCGGCTGACCGGAAGGAGTCCACATTGTCCTCGTCCGATTTGCTGCTGTCCCGCCGTGACCTCGCGTTCCTGCTGCACGACTGGCTTGACGTGACCCGGCTGACCGAGCGCCCCCGCTACGCCGAGCACACCCGGGAGACCGTCGACGAGGTGCTGGACCTCGCCGCGCGGGTCGCCGCCGAACGCTTCGCCCCGCACAACCGGGCCGCCGACACCGGCGAACCCACGTTCGACGGGCAGCGGGTGCGGACCATCCCGCAGGTCAAGGCCGCCCTGGCGGCGTTCGCCGAGACCGGGCTGCTCGCCGCCACCATGGACGAGTCGGTGGGCGGCCTGCAACTGCCGCACACGGTGGCCGCCGCCGCGTTCGCCTGGTTCCAGGCCGCGAACGTGGGCACGTCGGCGTACCCGATGCTCACCCTCGGCAACGCCAACCTGCTGCTCGCCCACGGCAGCACCGAGCAGATCGACACCTGGGTCCGTCCGATGGTCGAGGGCCGGTTCTTCGGCACCATGTGCCTGTCCGAGCCGCAGGCCGGCAGCTCCCTGACCGACCTCACCACGCGGGCCGAGCCGCAGGACGACGGCACCTACCGGGTCGTCGGCACCAAGATGTGGATCTCCGGCGGCGACCACGAGCTGGCCGAGAACATCGTCCACCTGGTGCTGGCCCGCATCCCCGGAGCGCCGCCCGGCGTGAAGGGCCTGTCCCTGTTCATCGTGCCGAAGGTGCTGCTCGACGACGACGGCAACCTCGGGCCGCGCAACGACGTGGCGCTGGTCGGCCTCAACCACAAGCTCGGCTACCGGGGCACCACAAACACGCTGCTGAACTTCGGCGAGGGCGTGCACCGCCCGTACGGGCGCGCCGGGGCGGTCGGCTACCTGGTGGGGCAGGCACACCAGGGGCTCGCCGTGATGTTCCACATGATGAACGAGGCGCGCATCGGCATCGGGGCCGGCGCCACCGCGCTCGGCTACACCGCGTACCTGAAGTCCGTCGCGTACGCCCGGCAGCGCCCGCAGGGCCGCCCGGTCGCCGACAAGGACCCCACCACGCCGCAGGTGCCGATCGTCGCCCACCCCGACGTACGCCGGATGCTGCTGGCCCAGAAGAGCTACGTGGAGGGCGCACTCGCGCTGGTGCTCTACTGCGGACGGCTGCTCGACGAGCGGAAGACCGCGCCCGCCGAGGCCGACCGCGAACGGGCGCAGCTGCTGCTGGACCTGCTCACCCCGATCACCAAGAGCTGGCCGGCCCAGTGGTGCCTGGCCGCCAACGACCTGGCCATCCAGGTGCACGGCGGGTACGGCTACACCCGCGACTACGACGTCGAGCAGCACTGGCGGGACAACCGGCTCAACGCCATCCACGAGGGCACCCACGGCATCCAGGCGTTGGACCTGCTCGGCCGCAAGGTCACCATGCGCGACGGCGCCGCGCTGGAACTGCTGCTGGAGACGATCCGCGGCACCGTCACCCGGGCCTGGAAGGCGGAGGGGTTCGCCTCGGAGCTGGCCGGTCAGCTCGCCGTCGCGGTGGACCGGATCGCCGTGGTGACGCGACGGCTGTGGGCTCCGGGTGATCCGGAGCTGGCGCTGGCGAACGCCTCGGTGTACCTGGAGGCGGTCGGGCACGTGGTGATCGCGTGGATGTGGCTGGAGCAGGTGCTGGTGGTGGAGGCGCTCGGGTCGCCGGACGGGGCCGAGGGGGAGTTCCTGGCGGGGAAGAGGCAGGCGGCGCGGTACTTCTACAGGTGGGAGTTGCCGAAGGTGGGGGCGCAGTTCGACCTGCTGGAGGGGCTGGATCGGACCACGCTGGACATGCGGGAGAGCTGGTTCTGAGCCGTGTGGGTCCGGCAAAGCCAGCCCCGCCGTCACCACCAGAGCCACTAAGCACCGTGTCGGTGCTGCCTGGAGTTCTCGCACGTGCGTGATGGTCGCGGGTTTGGCAGACTGCTGCGTCGCCTGCCCTGTTGAACAAAAGGTGCTGATGATGCTTGACGAAGGTGTCCAGCCCAACGAGACCACCGTGCCGATGCTGCCCTGTGTGGCACCGGAGGAAACCCTGGCCTTCTGGCGCGCCCTGGGCTTCGCTGTGACCTACGAACAGACGAAGCCCTACCTATACCTGGCGTTCCGGTGGCGCGGATTCGAGCTGCACTACGGGCGCGCGTCCAGCAACCTGGACCCGCCGGAGAACACCGGCGGATGCCTGGTAATGGTCGATACGGTCGCGCCGTACCACGCAGCGTTCACCGAGGCGATGCGCCGCACGTACGGGAGGGTGCTTGCCAAAGGGCTACCTCGGATAACGCGGTACCGGCCCGGCGCCTCACGGTTCACCGTCACGGACCCGTCGGGAAACTCGATCATCTTCATCCAGCGCGACGAGCCGACGGAGTTGGAGTACGGCGGCTCCAAGCAGATGCAAGGGCTTGCCCGGGTTCTGGACAACGCTCGGATCCTGCGCGAGTTCAAGAACGACGACCGGCATGCCTTCCGAGCCCTGAACTCGGGACTGCGCCGCCACGGCGACAGCGCACCGACCGTGCAGCAGGCAATGGCGCTGGCCGTGCTCATCGAGCTGTCGACGGCACTGGAGGAGTCGGAACGGGTGCCGGAGTGGGGCGCCAGGCTTAGGCAACTCAGCCTGACTATGGAGGAGCGTCGTCAGGTTGAGTCCGTCGTTGCCGACCCCACGCTGCTCGAGCGGTGGATGCCCGCCACGGCCTGACTGACGCACCGGCCACCCTGTGACGCCGATGAGGAGGACTCCACAGCGTCATAGCAGCACGCCCCGTCACGTTCGTCTGTGGGCCTACACAACGTACGCGGTGGATTTCGCCGGTCCGCCGGTGTCGGCCGCATCAGGGGCTCGATGACGCACCGTTCTCGGCAGTTGCGGAAGCCCGGTCGAGCGGCCAACAGACGGTCAGCGGCATGTGCGGGCGTCTCGGGTCACGGGCGTGCCTGGTTACACTGCTCGGCTATGCGCTCGGTCGAGGTCCTCGAACAGTTCGACGCCGCAGCCGAGGAGTTCCTGTTTCCGGACTTGGGCCACGGCTACAACTACGCTGTTGACGTTCGGCTACATGGGTATCGTGACGCTGAGCAGTGGGCCCTCATCGTCGAGGCGGTCGGCTATTCGCCACGGGCCGGCAACCTCACCGACGTGCTCCACGTGTTCGGCAACTGCCTGACCAGCGGCGAACCTGGCTATGGCAACGGTGACTTTCTCGACCGAGTCGACAACTGGGACGAGACAGAAGACCCCGACGAGCCCGAGACCTACCGGGGAGGACCGGTAGTGGTTCGTGGCCAGACGATCGCCCTTGCGGCCGAGCCGGGCGAGGACCTGGTCGACGTGCTGCGCCGGCTCGTTCCACGCCATCGCGAGCTTCTCCTTGCCGACGAGGAAGAACTGCGGCGCCGAATCCGGGTCGACATACCCGAGGTGCTCCGGCTGGACCAGTGGAACCACCCCGACCTGGCCGGCGGGCTACGACCCAGCGAGTCTGAGACCTTCCGCCAGATTGCCGATGTCCTGACAACCGGCGACCTCAGGCGATACGCGCCGAGCCTGCCGCCCAACACCCACTGGTCCAACTGGCCGGACTCGGGAAGCCTGTAGCCGGGCCGGACCAAGCCGCTCACCTCGTAGCAGAAGAGCCCATGACCTGTACCGTCTGCGCTCGTGATCCCGCCCTGCCATGGCTGCGGTGAAACCGGCCGCGCCCGGTCGGCGGCATGAGAGGAAGCTGGATGTGGGTCCAAGTCCGCTACGGTTGGCCGATGCGGCGACTTACCGACGAGACGGTCATGGCCGTTGGCAGGCTGACGTTAGCCGCGACCGAGTTGGAGTACCTTCTCGCAGGCATCGGCGCCAGCCAGGCCGACGACGATCGTGCCGCGATCTTCACCGCTGCCGACGAGCCGTTGCGCACGGCGCGACGATCCGCTCAGCTCGCTTCACCGGACCACCGTGACGAGTTCACCGGGCTGATCGAGGCCGCCGCGACATACCTGGCGCAGGGCCGGACCGCCGTGCGCGCGATGTGGTTCGAGAACGGACTCGTCAGCGCGGCGACCTTCGACGAAATCTCCAGCCTCATCCTGCGATGCCGCGACCGGTTACAGGCACTGCTTGACGAATTGGATGGGACGCCTGCCGCTCTACCTCGATCTCGGTAGCAGTCAGGGCCACGTCCCCAGCGCGGCAGAAGAGGATGTCGCGTGACGGTATTCTGCCGCCGTGCCGAACCGCTTCTATCGCCGTCGTTGGAACGAGACCAGAGGCGATGAGTTCGACGACTGGGGCCGCTCGCTCTGGTATCTCGAGGTTGGCGATGACGGTTGGCCCGTCCGCCAGATCGAGGTGTACGACGCAGGCCACGTCCTTCGTTATGGGCCCAAGTGCGGCGAAGACCGCTACGGAGGCCTCGGCCAAGCCAGCCTCTACGACTCGGATGAAGACTGGAGTGGCTTCGAGATCACGGGTGTCGAGTTCGAGCGGATCTGGCACTCGGACGGCGAGTAACGGCCCTGCTGGTCAGTACGCCCGGAAGGCGGCAGAACAGTAAAACCTATCTGCGAGTTCGACGCCATCGTGTCGCAAGCCGCTGATGGCCCGGGTGATACCTGCCTTCGGTCAAGCGAGACCAGGCGTCAGCACCCGGCAAATCTCAGAGCCTCGTCACGGAGTCCCTTCAGCACTTCGATGTTCTGCAGCATGGCGCCGGGGTCGTAGGTATTGGTCAACCTTAGCCTCGACATCCGATCGAGCACCTCCTCGTCGGCCAACTGGGCCAGCCACGCTGCGATCTGCTTGCCGTCCGGGGAGCTGTCCACTTGGCCGATCAGATCGGCCAGGTCGGTCCGTACGACTGCCGCGCTTAAGCGCCGAGCGTGGCATTGTGCGGCTGATGTCGTCGAACCCATCGATATAGCGCGGCGTTCGTCCTGATGACCAACGACGATCTCATAGCGCGTCGGAAGCGCTGGCTCGGGCGGCTCCGTGCCCGTGACTAGGCGCGGCACCGCCTGGGTGCGGACCCAATGGCAGATCTCATCGAGCTCCTGCATCAGCACTGGCCACTGGCCCGTGCCCGGTCGATTGATCCCGACCGTTGGAAACAGGGTGACGGGAATGATGGTGCCGATCGGTGTCTCCGCGATGACGTCCCCCACACGCAGCGGCTCTTCGGGCTGCGGTGGCAGGTCGCGGACCGAGCGGGGCAACCGGTTATCCTGGTACATGGCAGCCAAGCGGACCGCAGTGATCGCGGGCGTCCTGTGCTTTGCGTGGTTCGTGTGGAGCACCAGTCGAGCCAGAGGGTGCATCTGAGGATCGCTCTGACGGTGAAAGGGCTGTAGGCGATCGATCCGCCGCACGAGTTCGCTGCCAGCTCGCAGCGCTGCCGGACGGTTACGGAGCTGCTTCTTCGTCCACTCCTCGAACTTTTCGCATGTGTCCGACGCGGGCATTTCGACCAGCCTGGCCGCCTTCTCGTCGAGCGGCGCGCCATCCAGAAACTCGACTTCGGCGAACAGCGCGTGCTCAAGCGCGGCCCGTAGTGCCACCAACGCGTCGGCGACGAGGAGTGGCACTTTGCGTGGGATCGGAGCCACGCTGCCCACGACGGTCCGACTGACCGGCCCCGCCGGTACCTCACGCAAGCCGATCACGCCGTGGGACTGTGTCTGGTAGCCATAGAGCAGATCGCCGACCTGTCCGATGAGCTCATCCGCATGCGAGAGCGTCGCGGCGACGCCGAGATGGCGCTCGGGGAGCCAATGGGGCGTCGAGTCCGTCACGCCGTGATCTTACGCGGTGCCGAAATCGGGTGCCCTCGGTGCAACGCACCCGTTCTCGTACGACCCACGCTGTGCGCATGAGAAGCTTCAATGCGCTTCCCTTCATGGGACAGAAGTTCACATTAGGAGTGACCAAGTGCTTGCGGCTGCACCGGGGACCAAAGACTTTAAAGCTGCCTCGTGGGGGGCATCGGACGCCTACGTGTCCTCATCAAGGAAGTCACGCTTTGATCCCAGGGCGTCAGCTACCCTGAGCGGCAGCTCGCCTTGTGGTGAATCACAAACTGGCTCCACCGGCACTCCCGTCGGCATGAGCGCACGCAGCGCAGCAGCAGCGAGGAATTCGCCCCAAAGAGCCTACCTTCAGTTACCGCGCCCTCCGTTCTCGTGAAGTAGGCCATGGAGGCTTCTGAATAACTGACGCCCAGAGATCACCAAGTCGTCGAAGGTAACAACATCGATAAGACTGCTGTTAACACACCAGCGCCGCAGCTTTTTCTCTTGCTTCTCCGTCAGAGCCGACCTTCTCCCGATAACCAGGAGTCCTCGCGGATTTTCAATGCTTGGAAGCTTGCTGCGAGCATATTCACCACGTTCCGCAACCCAGCCTTGGAAGTCGAGAACTTGCCCCAGGGCATGGGAGAACTCTCCGGTAAAGTCATCCTTCTTGTTGAAGATTCTGTCCTTTGGCTTCTCAATCTCAACCACCAGGTACCGGAAATCGTGCCTCCTGATGACGAAATCCGGGACGTAGTCGTCACCAAACTGATGTTTCGGCACTACCTCTGCAGCTAAGGGATCCAGGACAGTAGGATGATGCTTGAGAAATTCCTGGTAGCTCGATTCTCCGAGATCTTGGGCCACCAAGGCTTCGAAATCATCGAGGAGCGAAGGGGGGACAGAGATTGAGCCGGCCGCGAACACCCTCATTACGTAGTGAGAGAAGTCATTAACTCCGCCGACCACATGATTGGCGCTGGCTTCCTCGCTGGCAAGTGTCATTACCCTCGAGAACAGCGACCGATTCTCCTTCGACGCATTGATTAGTTCGTCGAGAGCAATCTTCGCCTCCCGCCGGGCGCCATCAGCGATCGGAAACGACTTGCCTAACAGGGACCTAGTGTAGCCATCACCTGGGATAGCTTCGCCCGAGGCCGCCAGCCACAACGCCCTGACTGCATACTTGGCCCATGATTTATAACTTTGATCTGCGGCAATCTCGGTTAGTAGCCGAACGCCAGGGTCACCCGCAACAAGAGCGGCACCCGCCGCAATTTCCGCGTAGCTCATCCTCTCGGTGTAACCGATCCGCCGCTCATCCCTGAGTACTTGCTCGACTAGCCCAAGCTCGCCAGCCTGGCCGAGCGCGACAAATACTCCAGCTATTTTTCTGATAGACGCATCAGCCTCGTCATGCCTGGCGCGGCGGTTCGCGTCTTCCTCTCGCGGCGCTTGCGGTTGAGCGTCTAGCCACCACATCGTGAACTGCTCCGGCCTCAATTTGGTTCTTCCCCGGCTCAACATCTCTCCAACATGTGACTTATCTTAGGAATCTTGCATTTGCGGCATTTCGACGCCTCGCACCAGGGGCTGCAACGCATTATTGCACCCCATTGGCCCGCGTCTCGTGAGCCCGTCGGGGAATCTGTGCCAGCATTACCGTCAGTCGCTACCTGAGAGACTACCCAGGGTGACACTCTCATCGGCAGATGTGGAAGCCGGAGGGAGCCGGGCGGCAGCCGACGTCTATGTCAGGCTGGGCGGACGGCGTCTTGAGTGCCGCCTGCGAGCTATCGATCCAGCGTTGAACGTCCGCGACTCCCTGATGCCGGTACTCGACCGCTTGGACGAGGCACTCCAACTTGTCCGCGTCCCGGGCCACGACCGCTTCCAGGGTTTCGCCGGCCTCGTACTCGGCGACGGCAGCGTTGATCAGATCGGCTACGGCGGGCGGGCAGTCGGCGACCTGGTCGGCGGTGACGGCGGTGTTGGGCGCAGCGGTGAGGTAGCGTTTGGCGATGTGGGGGATGTCGGTGATCCGGGTTTCCTGCGTGTCGTGCAGGATGCACAACATCGAGACGCGAGCCGGGTCGGCGCCCTCCATGGCCGCGAGCATCATGCCGATGAGCGCCGTGCGGAACGAGTGTTCGGCGATCGACTCCGGATGCTTCACGCCGGCGAACCACCATCCGGTGCGCGCGGCGCGCTTGAGCGCGCCCGCCTCGAAGATGAAGCTCATGGCTCCTGCATGAGGATCGTTGTCCACCGGAAGTGCCCTCTCACCCGCTGAGCTCGTCGACACCGCATCCCCCTCGCCAGTCGTCAGTCGATGGGGAGACGGTAGACGAGGTCATACCGGCCGCCTGGTAGCACGATGTCGGCCGTCTCCACCGGCGTACCGCCCGCGGTGTAGGTCCGCTCGATGGTGTGCACGAACGTGCGGGCCGGCAGGTTGAGCGCCTCGACCTCCTCTGCGGTCGCCGAGCGAAGGCTGACGCGCTCCACAACCTCGTCGACCCGCACGCCGATGGTGTCCATGCGTGCGACGACGCCCTTCACGTCGCTGTCCTCGGGCCACTCGATCGGAGTGTCCTTGGTGAGAGCAAGAGGCTCGTGCGACACGGAAAGCTGTATCGGTTCACCGTCGGCGAGGAAGCGGTACGACGTCCGCATCACCGGTGCGCCCGGCTCGATGCCGAGCCGGGCGGCAATCCGCTCATCGGCCCGCTCATGTCGGCTGTCGTGCTCCCAGGTGCCCTGCTGCCCGGCGCCGGCCGCGTCGCGCGCGAACGGGGAAGTCGGCCCGTCGTCGGAGCGAACATCGCGGCCCCGGGCGTGACGAACCAGCCGGGTGGTGCCTCGGACGTATACGCCGGATCCGGCGCGACCCTCCACGATGCCCTCGCCCTTCAGCACGGCGATGGCCCACTTGGCGACGGTCCGGCTCACGTCGTACTGGCGCATCAGGCCGGACTCGGACGGCAACCTCGCTCCGGTGGGCAGCTCTCCGGACAGGATCGCGGCACGTAGGTCGGCGGCGATAGCCAAGTAGGCAGGCGGCATTGGCATGTCGGCGGCACCTCCGGTCAGCCCAACCAGTCGACCACAGAGCGCGGGGGAGCGGCAGGTAGGAACCCCTCGACGTCAATGCGAGAGCACCGATCCACGTACACTGGCGCACGGGTATGCCGGCTCACCGGCCGGTGCCGAAGTCCCAGCCCTCGTCCTGGGAGGCAGGCGAGACATGGCCAGCAAGGCCGACACGATCGGTGCCCGGATCCGCTACTGGCGGATGCGCCGTGGCGGGATGAGCCAGGCCGTCCTCGCCGGGCTCGCCGGGGTCAGCCAGTCCTACATCTCCCAGGTCGAGTCCGGCCGTAAGACGATCGACAGGCGCTCCACTCTGGTCGCCGTCGCCGCCGCGTTGCAGATCACCGTCGCGGACCTGCTCGGTCAGGGCACCGAGACGGGCGATCCGGCACGCGAGCGCGCGGCTGAGTGCGTGCCGGCAATCTGGTCGGCGCTGATCGAGATCGAGGACGGTGAGCGGCGGCCGTCGACGCGTACCCCTGAGGAACTGGCGGCGGGAATCGCCCGCAGTGAGCGGCTCCGTCACCGCTCCAACTTTCCGGCCATGGCCCAGATGCTGCCCGGCCTGCTGTTGGAGGCGGCTGCGGCAGACGGGCCGGCGCTCGCGCAGGTGGCGTACCAGGCGTCGGCCTGCCTGCGGCACCTCGGGTACCGCCACCTGGCGTTGAACGCGGCGCGGGTGGCGGTGACGGCGGCCGAGGACGTGGAGGAGGCGGCGTGGCTGGGCGCGACCCGTTTCGCGTACGCGCAGAGCCTGCCGATCGAGTCCGCTTCGCTCGCCGCGCGGGCGGCTGACCGGTCGCTCGCGGAGCTTCAGTCCGCCGCCTCCGACGAGCGGGTCCGGCAGATGCTCGGCCAGTTGCACCTGTCTGCGGCTCTGGCCTCGACAGTCAGCGGGCACCTCGACGACGCGCGTGACCATCTGACCGAGGCTGCCCGGGAAGCGGCGACCCTCGGCGACCCGGCGGACGGCATGGGGTTCAACGGCTGCGGTTTCGGGCCGACGAACGTGACGCTGTGGGAGATGTCCATCGCGGCCGAGTCCGGCGAGCCGGGCCGGGTGATCGAGCTGTCCCGCACGGTACGGCCGCAGGTGCTGGCGGCGTCGATCCGGCAGATGTCGTACTGGCTCGACCTCGGGCGGGCGCTGGCCGATTCCGGTCGCCGGGACAACGAGGCGATCGCGGCGTTCGTGCGCGCCGAGCAGGCCGCGCCGGTGCCGTTCTCGCTCAACCCGCTCGCCCAGGACGCCGTCGTCGCGATGGCGCAGCGGGCCAAGCGGCGGGCCGTGCCGAACGAGCTTCGTCTGCTGGCCGGGCGTCTGGGCATCAGCCTGGCGGCATAACCAGCGGTAATTTCTCCATCACCATGCGGCCCTAGTGTCCGTTTTCGGGTGAGGAAGCGCCTCATCCTGCCGGGCGCGCCGCACTTCCTTGTGAAGTGATCCGTCGCGCCGGAGCGGACGGAGGTGGTGATGGGCGGGCGAAACGGTTGGCGCCGCACGGGGCAGGAGACGCAGCAGGCCGAATGGGAGGCGGCGAAGAGGCGGATTCTCGCACTGGCTGAATCGGATCACTCGCAGGCAGCGCCCGGTGAGTCGGCAGCGGCCCAAGCGCCGCGCCGGGACGCCGACTTCGTCGCACCCGTCGAGCGGCGCCTGCCGTACGAGGGTTACCTCCTCGCTGTCGCGTCGACGCTCGTACGCCGGCATCGCCCGGCCTGGTCGTGGCGGAAGTGGCGGTGGGTGTGCCGGTGTGGTGCGGACCTGCCGTGCCGGAACCGGCACCGCGTACCGATCAATCGCGGTCACTGGCCGTCGCAGGAGGACCAGTGAGCACTGCGGAACAGGCGATCCTCGCGGTGCACGTACGGGGTCTGGACGGCATGTGCGTGGGTTGCCGGCTGTGGTGGGCGCGGCTGACTCCGTACCCCTGCTGGCAGGTCGCGTGGGCGACCAGCCGGCAGGCGCGCGCGAGCGTCGCCCGCTTCCTCGGGGTGCGCGGGTGAGCACCCACGGGCCGGTGCCGCCGGTCTGGACGTGTGGCGGGTGCGGTGCGCCGTGGCCGTGCGCGACGCGGCGGCGGGAGCTGCTTGCGGAGTACGAGGGCGCGCCGGTGTCGCTTGCGGTGTACCTGGGGGCGCAGTTGGTGCGGGCGACGGCGGATCTGAGCTGGGCGCCGGCCGGGGCGTTGCATCGGCGGTTCCTGGGGTGGGTGCGGTGAGCGTGTTGCGGGCCGGGGACGAGAAGTTCCACTACAGCGACGGGTACGCACTCGACGGATCGTGTGATCCCGGCCGATCGTGCGGCGAATGCGAGACTGAGCGGGTGACTCACCCGCTCGCGCGCCGCGTCTATGACACCTGCCATCTCACCGGCCGGTTCCATCTGCGATCCGGGCAGGTCAGCGACGAGTACTTCGACAAGTACCTGTTCGAGGGGAAGCCCGAGCTGCTGCGCGAGGTCGCCGAGGCGATGGTCGCTCTGCTGCCGGAGTGCGACGTGTTGGCGGGGATGGAGATGGGTGGCATTCCGATCGCCACGGTGATGTCACAGCTGACCGGGCTGCCCACGGTCTTCGTGCGGAAGCAGGCGAAGGAGTACGGCACCGCGAAGGTGGCCGAGGGCGGGCCCGTGAGCGGTCTGCGGGTCGTGGTGATCGAGGACGTCGTGACCACCGGCGGCGCGCTCCTGGCCTCGTGCGGACACCTGCGGTCGGTCGGCGCGCAGGTGGAGACGGTGGTCTGCGCCATCGACCGCGAGCAGGGCGGCCGGGAGAACCTGGCGGCCGAGGGACTGCACCTCCGCGCTGCCCTCACCCGCCGGGATCTGGAAGCCGCACTGACGGCGTAAGGCTAGGGCTGCGCCGGGCCGCTGCTGACGTTGTACGAGTTCTTGGCGGCGACCACTGCTGCCTGGATGTGCTCGGGGTCGACGCCGTGGACGTTGAGCGGCGGGTGTAGACGCCGGACGAGTTCGGCCTCGATGTCCGCCGGCTCGGGGTCCTCCGCCCAGGTCAGGCGCAGGTGCGTGTGCATCCACGCGGTCAGCCGCGTCTCGTCCTCGGGGACCAGGACGACGCGGTCGGTCCAGGTCGTCCGGTAGCCCTCGGACACGAGGAGCCCGGCCAGCGTGCGGCGCAGCGTCGAGCTGCCCGACCGTCGCAGATGGTTGCGCAGGATCCGGCCCCGCAGGCTGGTTGCCCGGCCGAGATAGAGCAACCGCCGCGACGGGTCGCTGTCGTTCGGTGGCCCGGGGAGGTCGGGAAGGACCGAGGGCGGGGCCCACCAGGCGTAGACGCCGCTGCCACGGGCGAGGCGCTTGACGGCGACGTCGAGCGCGACCGGCGGGCCGGAGAGCAACCGCAGGGCCTCGTCGACCCGTTCTTCGTCGGTCGGGACGTCGGCGGATCGCCGTTCGGGGAAGGTCACCGGGACCATCCTAGGCGGTTGGCGGGTTCCCTTGACTCTCGACCCGGTCGAGGGCCGACCCTTCCCGGGTGACGTCTGAGAAGCACGACCGACGATCAGTCCCACTCGCGATCGACCTGGAGACGCTGCGGCCGGTGCTGCGCGCCGGCTGGGGAGCGGACACCTGCGACCCGCACGACGTGCAGGATTGGCACGCCGGCAACCCAGCCCGTGGTCAATGCGGGGTGACCGCACTGATCATTCAGGACCTGCTCGGCGGAGAGCTGATCCTCGGCGAGGTCCACGCCGGGGACGCCAGGGTCGGCTACCACTACTGGAATCGACTGGCCGACGGCCGCGAGGTGGACCTGACTGCTGACCAGTTCCAGCCGTCGGAAGTCGTTGTCGGCGGTCAGGCTCAGCAGCGCCCGCCGGGACCACCCGTCCGGTGCCGCCGACAGTACGAGATCCTGCGGGACCGCGTCCTCGTCGCCCTCTACGGCGGCAATCCGGGTTGACGGTCGCGACGGCGGGTTGCCTGAACTCGTCCGGCTGGCGCCATCTTCATAGACTCCCGCCTGTGCGAGTTCGTCTGGTGATCGCCGGGGTGATTGTCGTGCTGGCCGTGGTCGCGGCGACGGTGGCCGGGGTGCGCTGGTCGACGGCCGGTGAACCGGTCTCCGTCGCGGCGCCGTCCGGGGCGTCCACCGTGCTGCCGGAAGGCGCGTACGAGGACGTCGTCGACAACCGGGCGCTCGAGGTCTCCGTCGACCTGAGCAACGACCGCGGCCGGCCGATGGTCGACACGTACGCCATGCCGTCCACGACCGCCTGGGAGCAGGTCCGGTCCGCCGTCGCCGGGCAGCTCGACGGATGGGAACAGGTCGGGGACTGCGCCGACACGGGGGAGCGGCGGGTGCAGTGCTCCTGGTCGGAGCCGACCCGCTGGTGGCCCCGCACGGTGCGGATCGTCTTCCTCCGGCCCGCCCCGCCCGGTGGCGACCAGTCCTACGAGTGGCCCGACAACACCTTCCTGGTGGTCGGCTCCGCACCCGGCGCCTCTCCTACGCCACGGACGTCCGCCCTTCGGTGACGCCCGGATGAGCTTGGTGGCGGCGTTCGTACCGATCTGGATCCTCACCGCGATCGGCTACGCGGCCTGTCGCTGGGGCCTGCTGGGCGAGGCGGCTGCCTCCGTGCTCGGCCGGTTCGTGTTCCACCTCGCGATGCCGTCCGCCCTGTTCCTGGCCCTGTCCCGGATGCCGCTGTCCGGGCTCGCCGGCCGCTCGCTGCTCGCCTTCGGGGTGAGCACCGCCGCGGTGATCGGGGCCGGGTGGGCCGGCGCGAGCCGGCTGTTCGGTCACGAGCCCGGCGAACGGCCGATCTGGGGCATGGCCGCCGGGTACGTGAACTCGGCGAACCTCGGCATCCCGATCGCGACGCAGGTTCTCGGCAGCGTGTCTTTCCTGGCCGAGGTGGTGCTGCTCCAGGTGCTGGTGGTGACGCCGGTGATCCTGGTCGCGCTGGACCGGCACCGCGACCCCGCCGGGCGGGTGCGGGTGCGCCGGATCGCCTCCCTGCCCGTACGCAATCCGGTGATCCTGGCGTCGCTGCTCGGTGTCGCATGCTCGGCTGCGGGCGTGCGCCTGCCGTCGGCGGCCGCCGCGCCGCTGACCCTGCTGGCGGGCGCCACGGCCCCGGCGGCGCTGGTCGCGCTCGGCGCGTCGCTGCACCGCACCGCGTCGTCACTGGCCGAACCGGCCGAGCCCGCCGCGCTCGCCGTGATCACCGCGCTGAAGCTGGTCGTACAACCGGTCATCGCGTACGCGACCGGGCTGGCCCTGCACCTGCCCGCGCCGCAGTTGCTCGCCGTGGTGGTGTGCGCGGGCCTGCCGACGGCGCAGAACACGTTCATCTTCGCCCAGGAGTACGGCACCGGCGAGACGGTGGCCAACCGGGCGGTGGTGGTGACCACGACGCTGTCACTGGCCACAGTGGCCGCGGCGGCCATGCTGCTCGGGTAGCTGCCGCTACGCGGGGAAGTGCCTCCAGTTTCCCTCGGAGACCACCTCGACGGTGCCGTCGGCCACCGTGATGGCCGTCTGGTCGTCGATCGCGTACGCCGGACCGGCGATCTCGGCCGCCCATCTCTCGGCGGCGGCCATGGTGTTATACGGTTCGAGGCCCAGGTGCGGGAAGATCGAGAAGTCGACGAGCCCCAGGGCGCGGTCGTCGGGTGCGGACTGCCACTCGACGAATTCCGTGCCGACCCGTGGGGTGAGCACCATGCTGCCGGCACTCAATCCCACCCAGACGGTGTCCCGCAGCGACGGCAGGAGGGCCGCCAGGCCGGACTGCCGCATCCAGTGGCACAGGTACGTCGCGTCGCCGCCATGCACGAGGATGGCGTCTGCCTCCCGGACCCAGGGGACCCATCGCTCCTCGCCGATGCTGGGCAGCGCCGTCAGTTCGAGGACGCCCAGCGACTTCCAGCCGAGACCGGTCATGGGCAGTGGCGTCTGGCCGGTGATGAAACGCCAGGCCGAGGCCGGACCGCCCATCGGGTAGGCCGCCGTGGGGATGCAGAGTGCGTTGGACTCGGCTATCGGCTTGCCCAGCAGGCCGACCAGCGCATCGTGGATGCTCGGGTTCTGGACACCCGCGGATGTGAGTAATAGCTTCACGCCTGCCTCCTGTGCGTGGCGGTCATGCGGACGCCGTATCGAAACTCGTCGCCGATCCGAGCGGGTGCCGGTGCGAACGACGAGGACGTGGCGTCACTCGCGGATGTCCATCGCGGAAACCAGCCCGTTGTCGAGGCGGTAGACGTGCGTGACGGTGTGATCCGCGAGCTTCGCTCCGGCCTTGTCGTGGACGACTTGATGAACGGTGACGGCGATGCGACCGTCGGCCTCTGTGCGGAACGCGGTCGGCGTGACGACGGGTTCGAGCTGGTCCCACTGCCGTCGCCAGTAGGCGCCCACCTGGCCCCGGCCGCGAAGGACGCCTCCTTCCCAGCCGTTCGGCCACGAGACGTCAGGCGACATCGCGGCCAGCAGCGCAGGGATGTCACGCTCGTTGAACGCCGCGTACAGGTTCGTGAGCAGGGCCTCGGGAGAAAGGCGCCTCGGCGGATCCATCGAATCAGTATGGCCCTGGGGATGACACCTCATGGTGACCTCTTCGCGAGGAACTCCTTGACTCTCGACCCGGTCGAGGGATGACCCTTCCCGAGTGACGTCTGACGAGCGCGACCACCGATCAGTCCCTCTCGCGATCGACCTGGAGATGCTGCGTCCGGCGCTGCGCGCCGGCTGGGGAGCGGACACCTGCGACCCGCACGATGTGCGGGATTGGCACGCCGGCAACGCAGCCCGTGGTCAGTGCGGGGTGACCGCGTTGATCGTTCAGGACCTGCTCGGCGGAGAGCTGATCCTCGGTGAGGTCTTCGCCGGAGACGCCAAGGTCGGCCACCACTACTGGAATCGACTGGCCGACGGCCGTGAGGTGGACCTGACTGCTGACCAGTTCCAGCCACCGGAGATCGTCGTCGGCGGTCAGGTGCAGCACCGCCCTCCCGGCCCACCCGGGCGTTGCCGCCGGCAGTACGAGATCCTGCGGCACCGCGTCCTCGTGGCCCTCTACGGCGACGGATCGGTGAACTGATCCTGGTGGGCTGGTGTCGGTTCCGCGCCGGCTTTCGTGAACCCGCCCCGGCGAGGCGTCGGCGAGGACGGTGGGCCGTCCGCGAGGCTGTGGGCGTGGAGTACGTGTCCAGAGTGCCGCGACCGCCACTGGACGGGCTGATCGACGACCTCTACTAGCTGGCGGGTTCGCCGCCGTACCCCCGGCTGACGCTGCCGCCGATGCCGGTGACGTCGGAGGCCAGGTGCTCGCCGCGGGCCTGGTCGACGAGGTACGCATGGACGTCGTACCAGTGGTCCTCGGGTCCGGCAGGCGCTTCTTCGGGCCGGTGGACGCGCAGCACCTGCTGGCGGACCCGGACGTGGTGATCCCGGGCGACCGGGTGCTCCACTTGCGCTATCGGGTGCGCCGCTCCGCCCGGTCAGCGCGGTCCGAGCCCGGTGCGCCCATCGATCAGTTCGCGTACGACGTCCAGGTGGCCGGCGTGCCGGGCGGTCTCCTCGATGACGTGCAGAATGATCCGGCGTAGGTCGGTGGTCTGCGACGCTATCGTCTCGTCCGGATGCCGGCCGGCGGGTGCCGCCGTCAGCGGGGCCCCGGCGATGATCGCGTCCGAGATGTCGCACTGGTCGCGGTAGAAGGCGAAGACGTGGGGCGGCGGTCGAGTGGTGCGCAGTGGTGTGTTCTCGTCCGGCCAGGGCAAGGGCTCCGCCGCACCACGGAAGACCTCCTGGAACCAGTGGCGTTCCGCGTGCCCGAGATGCTCCACCAGCCCGAGCGGCGACCATCCGGAGGGCAGGACGGATGTCCGCAACGCGATCTCGTCCAGATCCGCCAGGATGGCCCGGACACTCGCGCGCTGATAGTCCAGGAACTCACACAGCGCGGCCTTCTCCACATCGACTACCAACACGCCGGCAAGCTAGCTGCCACCCCCGACACTTTCGCCGCCACACGGTCGGCGACCGGGTTAGCTGGCGAACCAGACGACGAGTCGTACGTTGTCCTCGCCGTGCCGTTCGGCCAGTTCACGCATGCCGTCCAGTACCGCGCGCAGCGCCGGGTCGTGACGCAGCACATCGCCGTGGGACAGGGCACGGTGGCTAGGCTGTGCCGGTGTGGAAGGCGGGGTCCCGGGGTGACCGTCGTGGTTGACGCGGACGACGTCCGCCGGGTGGCGCTGTCGCTGCCCCATGTGGTCGAGATCGACAGCGACGGCTTCGACTTCCGGGTCGCCGGCAAGGGATTCGTCTGGTCCTATCCCGAGCGGACGCCCGGGAAACCGCGCCGCATCCGCACCGACATCGCGGTGCTGTACGTGGGCGACGAGGCGGAGAAGCAGGCGTTGCTCCTGGGCGAGCCCGACCTCTTCTTCACCACGCCCGCGTACGACGGGTCACCCCTGGTCATGCTGCGCCTGGCGTACGTCGGCGTCGAGCGCCTGACGGAACTGGTCACCGACGCGTGGCGGATGCGTGCCCCCGACTCGCTTCACCGGTGACCTCGACGAGGGCACCGGAGCGTGAGCCGGCCGTCTCTGCCCTCGTCGTCGGTGTCGACGATTGACAGGTTCGCACCGGGCGAGGAATTGTTGTCGCCGAGCCCGCGATTCGCGTGGGCACTCCGCATGAGGGAATGACGCCTGTGATCCGGGTAGGCCGAGCGGCCGCCTGAGTGTCGACCACGCGACGGATGACCGTCGCGCGCCTGCGACACGGCGGGGCGGCCCGACGATTCCTCCGCCCATCGCAGCTTCTGTCATGCATCGAGGTCTCACGGTGAACATGGATGCCCGCATCCAGCAGTCAGTCGTCGTCAACCTGTCCCGCCGGCCCGCGCCGGTCGAGGTGGGGCCCTTCGTGCTCGGGCTCGACCCGACCACTACCAGCCCGTACGTCAACTACGCGACGCCGCGTCCCGGCGCCGCCGTCACCGCTGCCGACGTCACCGCCCTGGTCGCGGCGTTCGGCGCCGCGGACCGCAAACCCCGTCTGGAGTACGTCACCAGTTGCGTCCCCGATCTGGAGGCGCTGCTGACCGCCGCCGGCTTCGTCGTGGAAGCCCGGCACACCTACCTGCTCTGCGTGCCGGAGACGCTGGCGTCCCCACCCGTGCCGGACCACTTCCACCTGTGCGTACCGGGTGCCGATTCTCAGCGCGCGGCGCTGATCGGCGCGCAGAACGAGGCGTTCGGCGACGAATCGGTCCCCTCCGAGGCTGACGTGGCTCGGCTGCGGCGTCAGCAGGACGCCGGAGGCGTGGCCGTCATGGCCGTGGGCGACGACGGCACCTGCGCGGGCGGCGGCGGTGCTGCCGCGCCGGTCGGCGCGGTCAGCGAGGTGGCCGGCATCGCCGTACGCCGTCCGTACCGCCGCCGGGGACTGGCGTCCGCGATCACCGCCGAGGTGACCCGGCGACTGTTCGGCGCCGATACCGAGGTCGCCTGGCTGGAGGCCGGCGGCGAGGACTCATGGCGCGTCTACGAGCACGTCGGCTACCGGCCCGCCGGTCAGCGGCTCTACCTCACCATGACCTGAGGACGGAGCAGCCGGGTGCCGCGGCATCCGCGAGACGCCACCGAGGACTTCGGGGCCGACCGGATAGCCGTTAATGCCGCGCTGATCGCTGAGGCTCCGGGTACACCTGGCCGGTGATCCTCATTCAGCGGGTCCGCGTCCGGTGGACCGCCGCCGCCCGCGGTGCGCCGGCCGCGAACGCCCGCAGCGGCCTCGCCCGGCCGAGGCCGCTGCCCGGGCCGTTTCCGGAGGCCGAGGTGGTCGTCCACGACGTGCTCGCCGACCAGGCGGTCGGCTACCAGGACCGGGAAGGGGTGCGCGCCGGCGGCGTCGCGCTGGCCCGCGAGGCCGGGCTGTGGCTCGGGTACGGCCGGGCGTCGGTCGTCGTGGACCGGCTGCCCGGGTCGGCGGCGTATCCGCGTCCGTCCGCGTCGGCACGGGTACGGCGAGCCGGACCGCGACGTCGACCACCGGGTCCGGTTGTACGGGGGCGCGCGCGTGGGGGAGCCTTCCTGACCGTGTGAGCGTGACCTGAGCGGCTGATGCGACGCGGTTACGCTCCGGCGGCGGTGTCCGAGCCGTACGCGGGCGTGGTACATGGTCCACTCCGGTCAGCCGGAGGGGTGCGGGGAGCCGAACCGTACGCCGGTGGCCTGTTCGGACAGCTCCCACAGGCGGCGGCCGTGCTCGGGGTCGGTGGCGGCGGGGGAGAGCCTGCCCGGCGCGGGGTGGCCGCGCAGCTCGGCTGTCCCGCCGGGCGCGATGAGCCGGCCCGACCTCGCCGTGGGGTCGGTGGCGGCGAACAGTTGCGGCCAGGCGCCGCTGTCGGCCGGCTGGGCGAGCAGCGGGTTGCCGATCCGGCCCAGCAGGATCCGCCAGATCCCGGTGGTGGCGCTCGTCTGCAGGTTCGTGGCGGCGTAGCCGGGGTGGGCGAGGACGCTGCGCAGCGGGCTTGCCGCCGCGCGGAGCCGGCGGTGCAGCTCGACGCCGAAGATCGCGTTGGCCAGCTTCGACGTGTTGTAGCAGCCCATCGGGGAGTACCGCCGCCCACCGGGCGGGTCGGGGAAGGGCGGCCTCGCCCGCCGGTGGTTGACCGAGGTGACGGTGACCACGCGGGGATCGCGGCCGGCCAGCAACAGCTCCAGCAGGAGGCCGGTGAGCGCGAAGTGTCCGAGGTGGTTGGTGGCGAACTGCAGCTCGTGCCCCTGCGGGCTGAGGTTGTGCGGCGTAGCCATCACCCCGGCGTTGTTGATCAGTACGTCCACCCGGCGGTGGTCGGCGTGCATCCGGGCGGCGAACTCGCGTACCGAATCGAGGTCGGCCAGGTCGAGCCGCCGTACCTCCAGATCCACGCCGGGCCGGGCGGCGGCGATGCCGGCGGCGGCCCGGCGGCCCTTCTCCTCGTCGCGGACGGCCAGCACCACGCGCGCGTCGCGGGCGGCGAGCGCCCGGGTGGTGACCAGGCCGAGGCCGCTGGTCGCGCCGGTGACGACGAAGGTACGGCCGCTGAGGTCGGGGATCCGTTCCGGTGTCCAGCCGTCAGCACTCATGAGTCTCACTGTGCGCTTAGTGGCACTCAGTGTCAATGGAAGCGTCAGGTGCCATGCAGGGCATGGCATAGCATCGACTGATGGCATCTCGTGCGGGCAGCAGCATGGCCGAACGCAAACGCCGGCTCGTCGCCGACGAGCTGCGCGACGCCGCCCTGATGCTCCTCGCCACGCGCGGCTTCGACGCGGTGACCGTCGACGACATCGTGGCGGCCGCAGGCATGTCGCGGCGCACGTTCTTCCGTTACTACGCGTCCAAGGAGGACGTGGTCGTCCGGTTCCTGGCCGACATGGGAACGGACGTCGTCGCCGAACTCGCCGCGCGACCGGGCAACGAGCCGCCGTCGGTCGCGCTGCGCCACGCCGTCTGGGTGCCGCTCGCCTCCTGCACCGGCCATCCCGACCACGCCGAGCGGGCCCGGGTCGTGGTCCGGCTGATCCTGGACGCCCCGGCCCTGCACGCCCGCTGGCTGGAGCGTCAGATCCGGTGGCGTGCCGGTCTGGCCGCCGAACTGGCCGCGCGCCACGGCCTCGACCCGGACACCGACCCCTACCCGCGGCTGGCCGCCGGGATGGCCCTGCTGGCGTTCGACACGGTGCTCCAGCAGTGGCGGACGGGCGACGACGAGCAGCGCCTGGCCGAGCTGACCGACCGCGCGTTCGCGATGGTGGCCCCGGCCCTCGACGCCGGTCACGGGGCACACGAGCCGGACCGCCGCCGCTAGGGTCATGATCATGGACATCCTCCGATACGCGGCGTTCACCGCCGACCCCGCCGGTGGCAACCCGGCCGGCGTCGTGCTGGACGCCACCGGCGCGGGCGACGCGCAGATGCGGCGGGTGGCGGCGCAGGTCGGCTACTCCGAGACGGCGTTCCTCGTGCCCGCGCGCGACAGACGGTTCACGGTGCGCTACTTCAGCCCGAAGGCGGAGGTGCCGTTCTGCGGACACGCGACGATCGCGTCGGCGGTCGCGTACGCCGAGCGGCACGGCCCCGGTGTGCTGCACCTGGACACCCGCGCCGGGCTGGTCGAGGTCGCCACGAGCGTACGGCCCGACGGCACCACCACCGCCACGCTGACGAGCGTCGCGCCGCGCACCGTACCGCTGGGCGCGGAGGATCTGGCGGCGCTGCTCGCCGCGTTGCGCTGGTCACCGGACGATCTCGACGCGACGCTGCCGCCGCGTGTCGCGTACGCCGGGGCCTGGCATCCGATCGTGGCCGCCGCGACCCGGCAGCGCCTGGCGGACCTAGACTACGACATGGCCGCGCTGGGCGCGCTGATGGCCGAGCGGGACTGGACGACGATCGACCTGGTGCACCGGGAGTCCCCGCTGCTGTTCCACGCGCGCAATCCGTTCCCGCCCGGCGGCGTGGTCGAGGACGCCGCGACCGGTGCGGCGGCCGCCGCGTTCGGTGGTTACCTGCGCGAGATGGGCCTCGTGGAGCCGCCCGCGACGGTCACCGTGCGGCAGGGCGAGGACATGGGCCGCCCGAGCCTGCTCACGGTCGGCATCCCCGTCGCGCCCGGCGCCGGGATCGCGGTGACCGGCACCGCCGTGCCCATCCCGCCTGCCGAAGGGGCGGCTCGGTGAGGCCGGACCACTACGATGGCTTCGCCGAGCGGTACGCCGCGGAGAACGAGTCCAGCCTGTTCAACGCCTACTACGAGCGGCCCGCGATGCTGGAACTCGCCGGGGACGTGCGGGGCCGGCGGATCCTCGACGCGGGCTGTGGCGCCGGCCCGCTGTCCGAGGCGCTCGCCGCGCGTGGGGCCGTCGTGACCGGCTTCGACGCCAGCCCGACGATGGTCGAGCTGGCCCGCGAGCGGCTCGGCGGGGACGCGACGCTGCTGGTGGCCGACCTGGGCGCGCCGCTGCCGTTCGCCGACGGCGCGTTCGACGACGTGATCGTGTCGCTGGTGCTGCACTACTTCGAGGACTGGACCGCGCCGCTGGCCGAACTGCGCCGGGTGCTGCGTCCCGGCGGCAGGCTCCTGGTGTCGGTGAACCATCCGGTCGGCTACGAGGTGGCGTTCCCGGACGCCGACTACTTCGCCGTCGCGAGATGGTCCGAGGAGTACGACTTCGACGGGCAGCGGGCCACGCTCACCTACTGGCACCGGCCGCTGCAAGCGATGACGAAGGGGTTCACCGACGCGGGTTTTCGCCTCTCGGTGATCAGCGAACCGCCGTTCTCGCCCGACACCCCGCGTGAGCTGCTGCCCCCGGAACTCGCCGGCCGTACGGCGTTCCTCTGCTTCATCTTCTTCGTCCTCGAAGCGCAGTGAATCCGGGAGGCGCATAACGTCGGATCCGGGGCCGCTCGTTCGTGGTACGGGTGAGAGGCGGCCGCACCGGGCCGCCCGGACGACAAGGGAGTCATGGCATGCCGCGGTACCTGATCTCGTTCAACGACGGCGCGATGGACCACATCCCCGCCGAGGAGATCCCCCAGGTGGGCAAGGACGCGCACGCGGTCATCCAGGAGGCCGTGAACGCGGGCGTGTTCGTGTACGGCACCGGGCTCGAACGCCAGCGGGCGAGCATCGTGGACACGGACGGGGTGGTCACCGACGGGCCGTTCCCGGAGACCAAGGAGGTCATCGGCGGGTTCGTGGTCCTCGACGTGGCCTCACACGACGAGGCGCTGAAGTGGGCCGCCAAGATCGCTGGCGCGTGCCGCTGCGCCCAGGAGGTCCGGGAAATCATGCCCGACCCCGAGACGGAGGCGATGCTCCGCGTGGCGGGCCGCTGACCGGTCCGATGTCGACGCGATGACCCGGTGGGCGTGGCACCCGGCCCGGGGTCACGCCCACCATGATCGCTAGCCTCAGGCGGTGAAACGTGAACTCGCCGCACTCTCCCTGCTGTTCGTCGTCTCCGCATGCGCACCGGCGGAGCCCGCGCCGTCGTCGTCCGCCGCGCCGTCGTCGTCCGCTCCGCAGGCCGGCTCGACAGCGCCCGCGGACAAGGTCGCGGCCGGGGCGTGCAACATGGTGGCCCGGGTGATCGAGCAGCAGGACGTCCGCTTCACCTCGAACTCGCCGATCGCCATGCGTGCCCGCAAGGCGGCCGATCCGGGCGTCCGGGACGCCGGTGAGCGGCTGGCGGTGGCGGCGAAGGAATCCGGGGACATGTTCGTCCGCAACGACCCGAACGAGGACACCGGCCCGGTCGACGCCCGTATGGCCGAGGCGCAGCGCGGGCTCCTGTCCGCGTGCACGGTGCTGTTCGGGCCGCAGCCGTGGCCGTTCGCCCCGTCGCCGACACCGACCACCTGAGCCGGGTGGGGCGCGGCGGGCGGTGATGGCGGCTCACGCCGGGCTGGCGGCCCGGGCGATGGCGAGTGTGTGCTGATATTCGCGCCAGTGGGCCAGCTTGCCGTCCCGGGTCCGCAACACCCCGATGAACGGCGCGGAGGCGGTCACCCCGGTCGCCGTGTGCGTGCCGACGAGTTCGTACTCGACCACGATCACCTCGGGATCGGCGGTCTCGTGTACTACCACGCCGCGGCAGTCGTCGAACCGCACCGGGAACGACGCCCGGCCCGCTCGCGTGTACTCGAGAACGGGTTGCTTCCCCTCGGTGCGCGTCGGGTGGCCGGGCGCGGCGAAGGGCGTCTCGATCACCACGTCGTCAGCCAGCGAATCCGCCTCGAAGGTGGGCAGGTCGGCCAGCCACCTGGCGCGCATGCTCTCGAAGATCTGCTGCGGTGTCATGCCAGCCTCCGCGATAATGAGTCGTGACTCGACTTTTGTCACAGGATAATGAGTGGAGACTCACTTTGGTAGAGGGTCCGCCCCTGCGCGCCGACGCGCAACGCAACCGGGCACGCATCCTGGACGCCGCCGAGGCGGTCTTCGCCGAGTTCGGCGCCCGCGCCTCCACCGAGGAGGTGGCCCGCCGGGCCGGCGTCGCCATCGGCACGGTCTTCCGTCATTTCCCCACCAAGCAGGACCTGCTCGCCGCGCTCATGAAGCGACTGCTCGCGCAGCTCACCGAGGAGGCGGGACGACACGACCTCTTCGGGTTCTTCAGACACACTGTGGCACAGGCCGCCGCGAAGAAGACGGCAGTCGAACTGCTCGCCGGATCCGGGCTGGACATCCGGCTTCCGGACGCGGTAGGTCACCTGGAGGAGGCGGTGGGCAGGCTGCTGGAACAGGCCCGGGCCGACGGAACCGTCGCCGGCTCGGTACGGCTACCCGAGGTGATGGCGCTGCTCACCGGCCTGTGCCAGGGCGCCCTGAACGGCGGATGGGACGAGCACCTGCAGGCCCGCACGCTCGCGGTCGTCTTCGCCGGCTTCGAGCGCGGCTGACGGTCCGGCGTGGATCACGCCGCGATAAACCGGTTGGCGGCCCCGGCGAGCGCTGTTAGCGTTCCGCTGGCCGTGCCGGAGGACGAGGGAGGTGGTACCCGTGACCGCAGTAACGACATGGGTGCTCCCCTCGGGGGTCACGGCCGGGCGATAGGTCGTCCGGGAGCGCCGTCGCACTCCCGAAAGGCACGACCATGCGATTCACCTCCGAACAGCGCCTCGCCGACGGCGTCCGCGAGCGCACGTTCACCCTCGGCGAGATCCCCGGCCTCCTGTGGACGCCCGCATCCGCGTCCGAGCCGGCCCCGCTGATCCTGCTCGGTCACCCCGGCGGCCTGCGCCGGATGTATCCCCGCCTGGTGGCCCGAGCGGAGGGCTGCGTCGCGCAGGGCTTCGCCGCGGCCACCATCGAGCTGCCCGGAAGCGGCGACCGCCCCGCGTCCGCCGCCGCCGAGCAGGCCCGCGCCGACCTGCGCCGAGCCCTGGCGGCCGGTGAGCCGGTCGCCGACGAGATCGTCGACCGGCTCGTCCTGCCGCTGGTCGAGAAGGCGGTCCCGGAGTGCCGGGCCGCGCTGGACGCGCTCCTCGCGCTGCCCGAGGTCGGCGGCCCGGTCGGGTACGCCGGCGGGGTGATCTCGATTGGCGTACGGCTGGCGGTGGTCGAGCCGCGCATCGTGGCCGCGCTCCTGTTCGCCGGGAGCTTCGTGCCGCGCGCCATCATCGACGAGGCGCGGCGGGTCAACATTCCGCTGCACGTCCTGTTGCAGTGGGACGACGAGGGCAACGACCGGCAGATGGCACTGGACCTGTTCGACGCCTTCGGCTCGGTGGAGAAGACGCTGCACGCCAACATGGGCGGGCACGCCGGCGTCCCGTGGTTCGAGGGGGAGGCCGCGAACCGGTTCTTCGCCCGGCACCTGAAGGCGGGCCGGCCGGTGACAGCCTCGGCGGATCCGGGGGAGCGGACGCCGTCCGGCCCATAGGGTGATCGCATGGCGCCCGTGACTGGACTGGACCACGTCGTCATCGCCGTGTCCGACTGGCGGACCGCCACCGACTTCTATCGTGACGTCGTCGGCGCCGAGGTGATCGGCGTCGGCGGCGACCGCGTCGCGTTCCGGGTCGGTACGAACCAGTTGAGCGTGCACGGGCCGGGTCTCGACCTCGGCGGCAACGTCGCCCGCGTCCCGGTCCGCCCGGGCAACAGCGACATCTGCTTCGTCTGGGCGGGGCCGATCGAGGAGGCGGTGGCGCATCTGCGGCGGCACGACGTCGAGGTGGAGACCGGACCGGTCCGGCGGGTCGGCGCCGGCGGCGCCGGCACCAGCGTCTACTTCCGCGACCCGGACGGAAGCCTGCTGGAGTTCATCTCCTACCAGGAGACGCCGTGACGATGGCCGGTCGACAGCGGTGACACCACCAGCTCGACGTGGCGGGCCTCGGTCGCGTCGTCTACGGCGAACTGCAGCAGCCAGCGGCCCGGCGCCAACTCGATCTCGTCGTTGTCGTCGGCGTCGCCGACGTAGAGCCGCCCGGACGGGACGTCCAGGGTCACCTCGTACGGGTGCCCCGTGACGCGCTGCGACGTCACCCGGATGTCGAGGGTGACATCTGCCTCTCCCTCGTCCGCCACGGCGGCGGAGGCGACCACGACCGCGACGTGGTGCGTCGTGGCGAACACCGGCGCGTCCCCGGCGTGGAAGTCGATGTCGAAGTCGGCCTCGCAGAGGGCGTCGCTGAGGTAGACGGCACCCCAGTGGTAGGGGCGGACCCGGCGTACAGGTGGATTCACGCGGACCTGCTCACCGGCGGCGCCCAGGTCGGGCGCGGGATCAGGCAGAACGGGTGACCGGCCGGGTCGGCGTACACGTGGTCGCCCGGCAGCCGCCGCGCGCCCAGCGCGAGCACCGCCGCGCCGGCCGCGTCCTGGTCGTCGACCATCACGTCCAGGTGCATCTGCTGCGGCACCGCCGGATCCGGCCACGTCGGCGCAACCAGGTCGGGGGCGCGCTGGAACGCCAGGCCGGACGCCGCCGTACCGGCCGAGACGACGGCGAAGTCGTCGTCGGCGTACGTGACCGGGTCGCCGAGGACGGCGCTCCAGAAACGTGCCTCGGCCATCGGATCCGGGCAGTCGACGATCAGGTGGTGGAGTCTGCCGAGCGGCATCGCGATCGCCTCGTCAGCTCAGCCGCAGGTCGTGTTCGGCGAGGGCGGCCTCGATGACGCCCAGCGCCTTCGGCCCCATGCCGTGCAGGCGGGCCAGCTCCGCGCGCGGCACCCCGGCGAGCTGGCGCAACGTGGTGTAGCCGGCCGCGTGCAGCGCCCGCGTGGCCGGTGCGCCGATCTTCGGCAGGCGATCCAGGGGCGACGTCATCGCCCGATGCTAGACCGCCACGGTACGGCTCGCCTGCCCGTCTCCTGGCCGTCAGGGACGAAATGGGGGAAAGACCCGACGGGCAAATCGGGGCGTTTCCGTATGGGACTCGGGCGGGACGCCGCTGAAGAATCGACAAGCATCCACACACTGGGAGGCGCCGTGTTCCGACGTACCGTGGCGATCGCTCTGGCCGCACTCACCGTCCTGACGGGACTGCCCGGCGCGGCGCGCGCCGATGGTCCGAGGCAGCGGCTCGTCTGGGGCGAGTGTGCGGACGACCTGCCGGACGTCCCGCCGGATGAGCACGTGCGGTGCGCCCGGCTCCGCGTGCCGGTGGACTGGGCGCGGCCGAACGGCCCGACGTTCGAACTCGCCGTGGCACGCCGGCTGGCGCGAACGCCGGAGCGGGTGGGCACACTGGTGTTCGGGCCGGGCGGCCCCGGCGACTCGGGGGTGGAACGCATCCGTAAGGGCGACCGGTTCAGCGACGAGTTGCTGGACCGGTTCGACCTGGTCAGCTTCGACCCGCGTACGGCCGCCCGCACCGCCGCGCCCGTCTGCACGCCCGATCCGGTGCTGCGCAAGCCGCCCGTCCCGCTGACCGGCCAGGCCGACTTCGACGCCGCGGTGGCCTACAACCGGGCGCTGTGGGCCAGGTGCCGCCCGACCAGCCCGGTGTTCGACCACGCCGACACACTCAGCACGGTCCGTGACCTCGACGCGTTGCGGCGGGCGCTGGGGGAGCGGCGGCTGTCCTTCCACGGCAGCTCGTACGGCACGCTGCTGGGACAGCAGTACGCCGAGCGTTACCCCGGCCACGTGCGGGCGGTCGTGCTGGAGGGCGTGTTCGACCACAGCCTCGGCGTGCGGTCCTTCGTGCGGACACAGGCCGCCACGTTGCAGGACTCGTTCGACGAGTTCGTGTCCTGGTGCGACAGGTCGGCGGACTGTGTGCTCCACGACCGGGACGTCCGGTCGGTGTGGGCGCGGGTGCTGGCCCGCGCGGACCGTGGCGAGTACGCCCCCCGTACTCCCTTCGACGTCACCGCCGTGGCACTCGGCCTGCTCGCCGGCCCACGCTGGCCGCAACTCGCCGCGACCGTGCGGGACATGGACGCCGGAACGCCGTCACCGGCTGTGAACCTCCCGCTCTCGGTCGCGGCGTTCTGCGCGGACTGGCCGGCGCGGGTGCGCGACTTCACCGGATACGCCGGCCTGGTCCGGGACGCCGCGGCCGCCGCACCGGACGTCCGGTACGGTGCCGGTCTGCTGGCCGTGCAGACCTGCCTGGGCTGGCCGTCCCCGGTCCGCAACCCGCCGCACGCGCTGAATGTGCACACCCGCACGCCGCTGCTGCTGCTCAACGCCCGGCACGATCCCCGCACCGGCTACGCCTGGGCGGTGAACGTCGCCCGGCAGTTGGGCCGGCACGGGCGCCTGGTCACCTACGAGGGCTGGGGCCACGGCATCTACCAGCGCACCGCCTGCACGGAGGCGGTGGTGGACAGATACCTGATCGACCTGACGGTGCCCGCGCCCGGCACGCGATGCCCCGAGGGCTGACCCGTGCCGCTAGACCGCCGGGTCCGACACCTCGGCGAGCCGACGGCCGGCCGGACGCCGGTGCGGCAGCGCCGCCAGGCCCAGCACGAGCAGCAGCAGGACCGCGCCGACCAGGAACGGCAGCGACAAGGTGGGCTGGCCGAGCCACTCCCACGGCACGTGCCAGCGCGGATGCGGCTCGTCCAGGTGGTGGGTGAGCATCAGCGGCACGCCCAGCAGGATCGGCGCGGTCCAGAACAGCATCGCGACGCCGTACAGGACCTTCGCCGGCCCCTGCACCAGCGGGCGCTGTCCCTCGATGCGCCGGCTGACCCAGCCGAACAGCACCCAGCCGCCGACGGTGCCCAGCACGAAGCCGAGTAGCCCGGCGGGGTAGGCGGTGCCGGGGGTGGCGCGACTGAGGGTGATGTTCGTCGAGCCGTCGGCGGTGAGTTCCACGGCGAGGATGTGGTCGCCGCGTTCGGCGTACACGGTGATGTCGGAGGGGATGGACGCCCTGTCGCACTGCGGACTGCCGGAGACGCAGTCGTAAGCGTTGGCGTAGAAGGGCTCGTGGCGCTCCCACCCGGTGGCGTCCAGGCGTTGCCGCAGGTCGCGGAGGCCGCCGGCCGGCGTCTGGTCGAACGACGCGGTCAGCTCGGCCAGCGCGTACTCGCCGCCGTCGCCGAGCAGCAGCTCGGACATGAGGTCCTCGTTCAGCGGGTGGCTGTAGATGAGGAACACGGCGGGCGGGTCGTCCTGGTCGAGGTGGCTGACCTGCCGATCCGGGTAGAGCTGCCCGACCACGGCGGCGAGGTCCCGGTGGTCGAGCGGGCGGGAGCCGAGCCACGCGAGCCAGGTGCCGAACGACCCGGCGAACAAACCGCAGACCACCGCGAAGACCGACGCCCAGGCCACCACGGTGCGGCTCGCCGGCCGTCCCAGCCGGGCGCGCAGACCATGACGTACGAGATTCGCCGCCACCCGGGTGCGCCGGTGGGCCGCGCCGACGTCCCGTACCGTCTCCAGGATCTCGGCCCCGCGCGCCCGGCGGTAGTCACGGGGGTAGGCAAGCAACAGCCAGCGGTGCATGGGTTTCTCCCTACGGGGCCGCGACGGCGGGGGTGTCAGGCGGTGCGGGGCCGCAGGGCGCGCAGCCGGGACTCGGCGGCGGACGCGAGCTGCCGCAGCCGTTCGGTCTGGCGGGCCAGCTCGGCCTGGCCGTCGGCGCGCAGCCGGTAGTAGCGGCGCAGCCTGCCGTCGACGACCTCTTCGTGGCTGAGTTCGACGAGACCCTGCGCGACCAGGCGGTCCAGCGCGGCGTAGAGCGTGCCCGGCAGCAGCCTGACGCGACCGCCGGACAGGCCGGAGACCTCCTGGATGATCCCGTAGCCGTGGCGCGGCTCGTCGGCCAGCGCGGTCAGGATCAGGAAGGTCGCCTCGCGCATCTCGCTCACCGAGGCAACATATACAGTCAATCAATACATCGTCAACGGTCGCCGAGAAGTTGCCGCCCGTCCATGAAGGCACGCAGCGTCTCGGCCTGCTCGGCGGACATCAGCCACCGGGGGATCACAGTGGCCGGCATCCGGCCCACGTACACGATCCAGAAGTCAGGCGTCTCGGTGACCCGCGTGACGCCGTCCCAGGCGATGCCGCCGGACTCCGAACCGCTGCGCATCATGATGTTGGTCTCGTCGATGTCGTAGCCGCCCTCGACCGCGTAGCCGCCGGAACGGCGCCGGGCCCGCCACCGGACCCACGGCGCGTACAGCATGGACAGCACCCCGGCCACGATCAGCGCGGTCCACAGCGACGCGAACCGCGCCGACGCCTGCGAGGCGATCCAGCCGATCACCCCGATCGCGGCGAGGGCCGCGCCGATGTAGCCGAACCGGCGCAGGCGGGCGGCGGCGAGCGCGGCGGCCACCCGGGCCGGATAGGCGGGGTCGGCCGGTACGGCGAAACGGATCTGCACGCCCGAACGATAGTGCCCCGCCCGCCTGTCCCGAGCCGGACCCGCGCGGCCGGTCAGGTCCGGCGCAGCACCAGCGTCACGAAGCCGAGCACGCCCCGGTATCCGCGCAGCCACTGGTCGCGGTGCTCCCGGGCTGCGGCGAGCGCCCCGGCGGCGTCCGGATGACCCGGGTTGTCAAGCGCCCACTCGGTCAGCGAACCGGTCCACGACCACTCGTAGTCGTCCCACTCGGCGGCGTCGCTGACGTGCGCGTACACCGGGGTCCAGCCGGCCCGTTCGGCGGCCGTGACCAGACCGGCGAGGTCGGTGTGGTCGCCGGGCTTCGCCTCCAGCGCGGACAGCGCCTCCGGCGTCGGCGGCACCTGCCAGAATCCCTCGCCCACCATCAGGATGCCGTCGGCGTTCACGTGCCGGCCCGCCAGCTCCAGCGTTCCGGCGAACCCGCCGAACGCGTGCGTCGACCCGACACAGAGCACCAGGTCGTAGTCGCCGTCCGGCACGTACGACCGGGCGTCGCGCTCGTGCAGCGTGAGCCGGTCGGCGAGGCCGCGCACGGCGGCGGCCTCCGCGGCGCGCTCCAGCGCGTACGGGCTGAGGTCCACGCCGTCGGCGTGCCCGTCCGGGTGGTGCGCGAGGGCCTGCAACGCCCAGGCGGCCTCACCACAGCCCAGGTCGAGGATCCGGGCCGCCGGCCGGCGACCGGCCCGGCGCAGCAGCCGGTTGACGTTGACGCCGGAGAGCGGCGCCGCGATCGGGTGGTGCGAGTGCGCGATGCTGCTCAGGCGTTGACGGTCCATCGCCGCAGTCAACACGAGACGGCCCGGCCCGCGCACCCCGGTTGCCGCGGTGGTCAGAGCCGGCAGACGATGGTCGCGTCGTCGGTGGCGACGCCCTCGCGTGCCTCCGCCTGCCGGACCCGGTGAATGACCTCGGCCGGGCCGTCGGTCTCCAGCAGGCGCAGCAGGCCGGGCCAGTCGGTCAGCCCGAACGTGTCAACGAGCCGGCTCGCGCCGTTGCTGAGCAGCGCCGCCACTGTCACGCCGTCCGCCGGACCGCTGCCGGTCACCGCCTCGTCCACGACCGTCGGGTCGTCCTTCGCGACCCAGAACCCGCCAGGGCTGTTGCGGCGGGATCGCAGTTCCATCAGCAGCCGCCGGTACTCGTCGCCGCCCTCGGGCACGTCCTTCAGCCGCTCCTCGAAGGACCGGGCGATCACCACCTCGCGCGGATCGTGCGCGACGACCGGCTCACCCGTGGTGCGGCCCACGACCGCCACCGCGTCGCCGAGGACGAGGTGCTCGACGGTCCCGCCGGAGAACCGGAGCATCGCCACCGCCGCGAACGGGCTGATCGGATGGGCGACGTCGCAGGTGTCGCGGTGCGCGTCGGTGACCCGCTCGATGCCCCCGGCCAGCACGTCGCGCAGGCCGCGCTCCTCGGACAGCGCGCCGAGCAACGCGCCGCCGAGCCGGGTCGCGTACCAGGCGATGCCGTGGTGGCAGACCTCGTCCGCGCCGGCGATGCCGCCCGCGCCATCGATCAGGACCATCCCGCATCCGACGGCGCCGGCGAAATCCTCATTGCTGCGCCCGGGGTGCCCGGCGTCGGTCGCCAACGTCACCATCACCACAGCCGTCTCCGTCCCTCGGGGTCAAGCTGGCGTAGTGAACACGCCGACGCCGCATCCTGGCAAGCCTTCACCGGAACGTTTGGTGCGATAAAGGCGCATGTCTCGACAGAAAAGGTGCTTTTCGTTGCCCTGTCGATCAACAGCGGGGAAAGCGTCGGACTGCACCGCGTGGCAGCTCAAGATTTGCTCAAGTTCGATCGACATCGACGATGGGAATTCCCGCTGTTGCTAATCTCCGACCATCTGCAACCAACGGGGAGTGAAGATGAATCGAAGAATGCGTCTGATCGCGTCGGCCGCAATTTCCACCGCCCTTGCGCTCTTCGGGATGGCCGGGGTCGCCACGGCGGCGCCGGTGTCCGAGAAAACCGCGACCACATTCTCGTCGGTGAGCGCCTCTACGGCTCTCGACTCGGGCGCCCTGCTGGCGGCGTCCGACTACCGGAAAGAAGCCACCTCGTATTTCTCGGTAACCTACGCCGTGGCGGGGGGTGACAGCACGCCGTGCTCCGGCATGGCATTCGTCGGGCAGACGTGGAACGGCTACATCGAGGCGAGCACGACAGTTACCTGCTCCTTCGTGCCTGCATTCTCCACCACCGCCCGGGCGAAAATCACTCTTGGTCGTCTCGGCAGCGTCAAGTCGACGAAGAACTCCACGTGCGACAAGGCGAAGTTCTGCGCGGCGTCCACCAGTTACAACGGGGGCTCGAACGGCAAGACCTGGTGCAACGAGGCCTTCGCGACCGCAGCGAATTTTGTCAACCGCTCCGGATCCACGATCGTCTGCATCAATACCTGAGTGGATGAGTGAAGGGCGGCGGCCACGGATATCCGTGCCGCCGCCCCATTCGCTCAACGGGTCAGGGCCGGAGAGCTGGCGAGCGTCTTGTCGAGACGCACGCTCTTGGCGCTCCTGCCCTGGTCTGTGTCACGAATCGCGCGGCGGCTTCGTCTTCTGCGGGTGGAACGTCTCGTGGCGGGCCAGCATGGCGACGAACTCGCCGATCTTGCGCGTCCGGGTCTCCGCGCGTTTGACCGCGTTGAGCCGGTGGATGAGCGCGAACCGGTTGGCGCTGGTGAGCACGTCGAACATGGCCTGGGCGGCGGGCTCGGCCGCGATGGCGGCGAGCAGGTCGGCCGGCACCTGGGCCTCCGACGGCGGGGCGTAGGCCGCCGCCCACCGGCCGTCCGCCTTCGCGGCCTCCACTGCGGCCCGGCCCGCCGGCGTCATCCGCCCTTCCGCCTCCAGCCGGGCCACGTGCGCGACGTTGCGCTGCGACCAGGAGCTGCGCGCCCGGCGCGGGGTGAACCGGATCCAGGAGCTCTCGTGGTCGCGCTTGCGGGCCTGCCCGTCGATCCAGCCGAAGCAGAGCGCCTCGTCGACCGCCTGCTGCCAGGTCAGCGTGGTGACGGTGCCGCCCTTGCGGGTCAGGGCGAGCCAGACGCCGGGCGAGGTGTCGTGATGGGCGGACAGCCACGCGCGCAGCGCGCCCCCGTCGGCCACGATCAGCTCATCCAGCTCAGCGGTTCCCATGACCAGCAGGCTATGCCGGGGGTACGACATCGACGCCCGCCCGCCGCTCGTGTGACCGGCGGGCCGCCAGCAGCTCGCCCAGGTGCCGTTCGCTCCACGACCGGGCGGCCGCGACGAGCGTCAGCAGGCTGCGGCCCAGCGGCGTCAGCGCGTACTCCACGCGCGGCGGATTCTCGTCGTAGGCGGTACGCGTGACAAGCCCGTCGCGTTCCATCGCCCGCAACGTCTCGGCCAGCACCTTCGGGGTGATCGTGCGCAGCGGCACCCGCAGCTCGGTGAACCGGCGCGGCCCGTGTTCCAGGCACAGCACCACCATCGCGGTCCACTTGTCGCCGATCTGCAACGGCATCATCCGCGACGGACAGGCGGGTGGAACATGTCCGGATCGAGCGGCGTCACCGCCCGAGCGTAACCCCGGTACCGTTGCGGTAACCGGCACCCCGCGGCCTAGCGTCGCGCCATGACCAGCATCGCCGTCTTCGGCGCGGGCGGCCGGGCCGGTCGCGCGATCAGCGCCGAGGCCCACCGCCGAGGCCACCGCGTCACAGCCGTCGTCCGCGACCCCGTCCGCCATCCCGGCCTCACCTCCGCGGTACGCGGCGACGTCACCGACCCGGAGGCCGTCACCTCCATCGGGTACGGGCACGACGCCGCCGTCCACGCGGTCAGCCCGGCGTCCGGGCCGGACGCGCTGGCCGCAGCCGGCCCCGACCCGGGGTTCTTCGTCCGGGCGGCCGACGCGCTGCTGCACGGCCTGGCTCGCGCGGGCGTGCCCCAGCTCGTGGCGATCGGCCTGTTCGCCACGCTCACCGACACGCACGGCCGGCCCCTCCACGACGACCCGGCCGTCCTGCCCGCCGAGCTGCGGCCGTTCGCGCTCAGCCACGCCGCCGGCCTGGACCGGCTCCGCGCGGCGGACACCACTGTCGACTGGCTCGTGCTCACCCCACCGGCCGCGCTGGCCGTGGACGGTCCCCGCACGGGGCGGTACCGCCTCGGCGGCGAGCAGGCTCCGGCACTCGCGCACCTGTCGTACGCGGATCTGGCGGTCGCGGCGGTCGACGAGATCGAGTCGCCGCGCCACCACCGCACGCGGGTGTCGGTCTTCGGGGACGTGCCGGGCTAGCCGCCCGCCGCGTTGTGCCGCGCGACCAGCGCCGGCAACTCGTCCAGCGAGTCGATGCGGAACAGGCACCGGTCGGCCACGTCCGGCATGTCGAGGATGTGGCCCCACGGTCCGCGCCGGATCAGGCACGCCGTCATGCCGGCGGCCATCGCCGGGGCGGCGTCGTTGTCCGGCCGGTCACCGACGTACAGGATCGCGGACGCGTCGCCGCCGCCCTCGCGGACCACCCGGTCGAAGAACTCCGGCGCCGGCTTCGCCACGCCCCAGGCCGCCGACGTGCCGATCACGTCCACCGGCAGGTCCAGCGCCCGCAGTGTCGCCTCGGCGTGCTCCGGCTGGTTGCCGGCCAGGCCGACCCGCAGGCCCTGCTCCCGCAGGGCGGCCAGGCACGCCCGCGCGTCCGGGTAGAGATCCTCCTCGCCGAACGACTCCGGGTCACCGGCCGCGACCCGGCGCGCGAGTTCGGCGGTGAGGTCGAAGTCCGGCCGGAAGGCCCGGAACACCTCCTGGTAGTCCAGGCCACGGGCGATCACCGCGCCGAAGACGGCGGAGAACGTGTGCCTCGGTACGCCGAGCCAGTCCGCCCAGGTCGCGAACTCGCGCGTCTCGTCGAGGATCGTCCCGCCCACGTCGAAGAAGACCGTCCGGATCATTCGCGGATCGTACTGTCGTTGATCAGCCTGTGGGGGGTGGCCGGACGGTGCAGACTGCCCGCATGAACGCCGCCTTCCTCCCCGAACCGCCGCAGAGTCCGGCGGCGAAAGCCGCGTACGAGGACGACCTCGCCGCCGACGGCTACGTCAACAACCTCACCCGCGTCTGGTGCTGGCGACCCGACGTGCTGATGTCCTTCCAGAACACGCGCACCGAGCTGCTGGCCGAGTCCACGCTGTCCTCGCGTGAGGTGGCGGTGCTGGTCGCCGCCACCGCCGCCGCGCGGGGCGACTCGTACTGCGCGCTGGCTTGGGGCGCGCGGCTGGCCGGGATGAGCGACGAGGAGACCGCCGCCGGGGTGCTGCGCGGCGACGAGGCGGACCTGTCGGAGCGGGAGACGGCGCTGGCCGACTGGGCCCGCCGGGTCGTGACGGATCCGAACGCCACCACCGAGGCCGACACGCGACGCCTGCGCGACGCCGGCCTGAGCGACCGGGAGATCTTCGAGGCGACCACGCTGATCGCGTTCCGGCTGGCCTTCTCGACGGTGAACGACGCGCTCGGCGCCCGGCCGGACGCGCAACTGGCGGAGAAGGCGCCACGGCTCGTCCGGGAGGCGGTCACGTTCGGCCGCCCGGTCTGAACGAGCGCGCCCGCGACTCGGCCGGGGCCGCCTCGGGGCAGCGGCGTGCCACATGAGCGGAGATCATCGTCTGGTGACCGACACCGCCGTGTACACGTTGGCCGTTCCGCCGTTGTTCGCCGCCCTCGAGCCGGCACGCGACATCCTCATCGCCGGTGCCGGCGGCGGCTTCGATGTCTACGCCGGCCTGCCGCTGGCACTCGCGCTGTGGCAGGCCGGCAAGCGGGTGCACCTGGCCGGCTTCTCCTTCTCGGAGCTGGAGCTGCTCGACCGGCAGGTGTGGGTGGCCGAGCACGTCGCGGCGATCCGGCCGGACACCCTCAGCCCGGACTGGTACTTCCCGGAGGGGCACCTGGCCCGCTGGCTGGCGGGCCGGGACCTGCCGTCGACCGTGTACGCCTTCCCGCCGCTGGGCGTGCAGCCGTTGCGTGAGGCGTACCGGCACCTGGTCGACCGGCTCGGCCTCGACGCGATAGTGCTCGTCGACGGCGGCACCGACATCCTGCTGCGCGGCGACGAGAGCGGCCTGGGCACCCCGGTGGAGGACATCACCAGCCTGGCCGCCGTGGCCGGGCTGGACGTGCCGGTCCGGTTGGTGAGCAGCCTCGGCTTCGGCATCGACGCGCACGACGGCGTCAACCACGTCGAGGTGCTGGAGAACCTTGCCGCGCTCGACCGGGAGGGCGGCTACCTCGGCGCGCTGTCCATTCCCGGCTCCAGCCGTGAGGCGGTGCTCTACCGCGAGGCGGTCGCGCAGGCCCAGGCCGCCACCCCGCACCGGCCGAGCATCGTCCAGGGGCAGATCGCCGCCGCCACCGGCGGGGCGTGCGGAGACGTACGGTTCAGCCGGCGCACCGGCGACGGCGACCTGTTCGTCAACCCCCTCATGGCGATCTATTTCTCCGTCGACCTGCCCCGGCTCGCCGCCCGCTGCCTCTACCTCGACCGCATCGAGAACACGATCGGGCGGCGGCAGGTCGTCACCCGCATCGAGGCGTTCCGCGACGAGCTGCGGGCCACCCGGGTGCCCCGGGCGTTTCCGCACTGACGCCACGGCATGTCGTACCGGTGTGGGAGGGTCCGGACATGACGACGTTCGTGCTCATCCACGGTGGCGGTGGCAGCGCGTGGGACTGGCACCTGCTCGTTCCCGAGCTGGCCGCCCGGGGTCACGACGCGGTGGTGCCGGAGCTGCCGATCGGCGACCGGTCGGCGGGGTTCGCCGAGTTCCGCCAGGCGGTGATCGACGCCGTCGGCGAGCGCGACGACCTCGTGGTGGTCGGGCACTCGTACGGCGCGTTCACCGCATCGCTGGTCGCCGACCGGCTGCCGGTGCGGCTGCTGGTCCTGCTCACCCCGATGATCCCTCGACCTGGTGAGAAACCGGGGGACTGGTGGGGCAACACCGGCTACCGCGAGCCGGAAGGGCTCAGCGAGGAGCAACAGTTCTACAACGGCGTGCCCGCCGAGATCGTCGCCGAGGCGCCGGCGCACTCCCGGGAGCAGGTCAGCACGGAGTGGGACGAGCCGTGGCCGCTGGTCGCCTGGCCGGACGTGCCGACGGCGGTGCTGATCGGCCGCGACGACCGGTTCTTCCCCGCCGACTTCCAGCGCCGGGTGGCCGCCGACCGGCTCGGCGTGGTTCCGGACGAGATCGACGGCGGTCACGCGGTGGCGCTCAGCCGTCCCGGCCCGCTCGCCGACCGGCTGATCGCCTACCTGGCGTCCTGACCGTCCGGCCGCCGGGTTCAGGAGGAGGCGCTCCTCGATGACCTCGCGGGCCTGCCGCCGCTGCCCGGGCCGGTCTGGCGACCCTCCTGGCCCGGGTGATCAGGGCTGCGACGTCCGCCGGGCCAGATGGACCGTGACGTCGGCGGTGAGTTCGACCGCGTCCGGCAGGGCGTCCCGGATGCGGCGGAACGCCTGCTCGCGCACCGGTGGTGGCAGTTCGAGATAGGCCGAGACGGTCGACAGGAGACCGACGTAGTCGTCGGCGCTCATCGTGATCCGCCGCGCGATCTCCGACTGGCGCACGTCGGTGAACCACCCGGACGCGCGCAGCTCGGTGCCGGGCCACTGCATGCCGGCCTCCGGTGGCGTCCCGTCCGGCGACGGGATCTCGTCGTCGGCGAGGAACTCGGACCGGGCCGCGGCCACCGCGTCGCGCAGCGCCGGGTCGGCCAGCCGCAGCGGCCCGCCGAACGAGGCGAACACCCCACCCGCCGCGAGCAGCGCGGCGATCCGCTCCCACCGCCGGTCCGGGTCGGTCCAGTGCAGGGCCGCCGCCGCGTACACCAGGTCGTGACGCTCGTCGGCGCGCAACTGCTCGAACGCGGTCTGCCGGACCTTCACCCCGGCCGGGACGTGCCGGCGCAGTTCGGCGAGCATCGCGGGGTCCGGGTCGGTGGCGGTGACCGCGATGCCGCGCCGGGCGATCAGGCGGGTGGCCTTGCCGGTCCCGGCGCCGATCTCCAGGGCGGTCCGGACGGCCCGGTCCGCGTACGCCAGCACCAGGTCGGCGAGCTCCTCGGGGTAGCCGGGCCGGAACCGCTCGTACGCCTGCGCGACGGCTCCGAAACTCAACGCACGACCGGGCATGCCGAGCATCCTCCCACGAGCGTCCGCTCGTGCCGTGTTCTGGCAGGCGGTCCGGACGGGACCACACGAGACGACCACCATTGATAGGCTCCAATCTCGCTTCAGGGCTTACAGAAGGGTCGGTCATGCGGTTCTCACGGGTGGGCGCACGTCTGGTCACTGTCACTACTGCGGTGCTGACGCTGGGGGCGGTGACTGCCGCTCCGGCGGCCGCCGACGCCGGCAGTTGGCGGGCCTACGGCAACACGAACCCGATCACCTCCAGCTCCAGCGCCTGGAGGTGTGGCAACACCCACGCGATCGCCACCGACATGGTCGCCCAGGTCTGCGCGATCCGGTCGGCAGGCGGGGGTGCCGTGCAGGGAGCGGTGATCGTCCGCAACAACCGGTCCAGCCTCGGCCCGGCGGCCGCGTCGGTGTCGCTCTCGAACTACTACCGAGAGAGCCAGGGCTCTTGGACGTGCCCGTCCTCGGGAGTGGCGGCCAATTCCTGGTCCGTGTGTTTCGGGGCGACCATTCCCAGTTTGCCCAGCCTCGCCGCCACCGGCAACTCGCTGGGTGTGGGCCTCGGCAGCAGCGCGTTCGTCTAGGGCTCGCCGAGGTGACGAGATCCGGTGTCCGGTTCGGCGTTCAGCCGGAGCCCGGCCACCAGCACGAGGGACGGACATCATCGCGATGATCAGATACAACCTGAATAACCTGGAAAGGTCTGTTATGCGTTTTTCACGGCTGGGCGTACGTCTGGTTACTGTCATCACTGCCGCGCTGACGCTGGGGGCGGTGACCGCCGCGCCGACCGTGGCTGCCGCGCCCGCCGCGCCCGCCGCTGTCGCTGCCGCCGACGACGGCGCGTGGCGGGCCTACGGCAACACGAATCCGATCACGAGCAGTCCCAGCACCTGGAGCTGTGGCAGCACGGAGACGATCACCACCAACGTGATCGCCCAGGCCTGCGCGATCCGGACGGTGAATGGGGATCGGGTGCAGGGAGCGGTGATCGTCCGCAACAACCGGTCCACCCTCGCCAGCGTGTCCGCCTGGACGACGGTGTACCAGTTCAACGGATCCCTACTGGGTGAGTGGAAGTGCCCGTATTCGGGAGTGGCGGCCAATTCCTGGTCCGTGTGCTTCGGCGTGACCCGCACCTGGTCCAGCTCCGTCTTTGCCGGGGGGGCCGCGCTGGGTCTGGAACTTGGCACCAGCTCGCTCGTCTAGGGCCCCCACAGAATTGCTACCGAAGCTGAGCTCCGAGCGGTAACGAGGTCTCCGGTGTCCGGTTCGGCGATCGCAGCGGAACCCGGATGCCGGAGACCTCACCCTCGCCGCCTGCGTCGGCGCGGCGGTAGAGGTGCGGGGCGTCAGCGCGCGGCGCGCGGCACGGAGCCCGTCCGCCGGTCGCCGCCGGAGCGCTTGAGCAGTAACACGCCGCCGCCGATGAACACGAGGCTGAGCACGATCCCGACCAGGTTGCCCTGGGCGAGCGTGGAGAAGATGCCGAGCAGGCCCAGGATGACGGCCACGCCGCCGACCAGACGCATGAGGTAACGACCGACTGACTTGCCCCGTGAATCCACCATGGACGCTCGTCTACCCCTGCCGCGCCGCCGCGAAACGGGCGGCCGGGTCAGCGGTCGGCGAGCAGCCGTTCGCGGACCTCGCGGCGCAGGATCTTGCCGATCTGGGAGTACGGCAGCTCGTCGACGATCACGACGCGGCGGGGCACCTTGTAGCCGGCCAGGTGGGTGCGGCACGAGGTGCGGATCGCCTCCGGCGTGGCGGCCACCGCCGGGTCGACCACCACCGCGGCGACGACCTCCTCGCCGTCGTCGGTGGGCATCCCCACGGCGGCGGCCTCCCGTACGCCGGGGACGCGACGCAGCGCCTCCTCCACCTCGGACGGGTAGACGTTGAAGCCGCCGGTGATGATCAGCTCTTTGATCCGGTCGACCACCGTCACGAAGCCGTCGGCGTCCATGGTGACGATGTCGCCGGTCCGCATCCAGCCGCCGGGCAGCAGCACCTTCGCCGTCTCCTCCGGCCGGTGCCAGTAGCCGGAGAACACCTGCGGGCCGCGTACCAGCAGCTCGCCGGCCTCGCCCGGGGCGCGGTCGCGGGACGGGTCCTCCGGGTCGACGATGCGCACGTCGGTGGAGGGGAACGGCACCCCGACGGTGCCGGGACGGCGGGTCGGGGCGACCGGGTTGCCGACGGTGATCGGGGACGTCTCGGTCATCCCGTACCCCTCGACAAGCAGCCCGCCGGTCACCTGCTCCCACAGCTCCACTGTGGCCGGGGGCAGCGACATCGCGCCGGAGATCGCGTACCGGATGGAGGTGAGGTCGACGCCGCGCTCCCGGGCGGCGGTGGCCAGCTTCGCGTAGACCGGCGGCACCGCGGGCAGGAACGTCGGCGGTTGGCGCCGGACCGCGTCCAGCACCTGGTCGGCGTCGAAGCGGGGGAACAGCACCAGGGTGGCCCCGATGCTCACCGCGAAGGTGAGACAGAGCGTGAGCCCGTAGGCGTGGAACAGCGGCAGCACCGCGTACACCGTCTCCGCGCCGTCGCGCAGGCCCGGCACCCAGGCGCGGCCCTGCGCGGCGTTGGCGCGCAGGTTGCGGTGGGTCAGCACCGCGCCCTTGGGCTCGCCGGTGGTGCCACCTGTGTACTGGAGCAGCGCCACGTCGCCGGCCTCCGGCGCGGGATGTCCGGCGGGCAGCGGCCCGGCGGCGGCGACCAGCTCCGACCAGGGCAGCGCGCCGGGCGCGGGGGCGGTCATCGCGGCGCGGGCGGCGCGGACCTTCGGCAGCGGCGCCCGCAGCGCCCACCGCTTGAGCCGCGGCAGCGCCGCGGTGAGGTCGACCGACACCACGGTACGCACGGCGCCGCGTCCCGCCACCAGCGGCGCGACCTTGTCCCACGCGATCGCGACGGCGGCGCCGTGGTCGGTGAGCTGCCGGTCCAGTTCGTCGGCGGTGTAGAGCGGGTTGTGCTCGACGACGACCGCGCCGAGACGCAGCACGGCGTAGAAGGCCACCACGTGCTGCGGGCAGTTCGGCAACACCAGCGCGACCCGGTCGCCGGGCCCGACGCCGAGCCGGCGCAGCGCCTCGGCGGCGTGGGACACCTGGTCGGCCAGCTCGGTGAACGTGGTGGTGGCGCCGTAGAAGTCGAGCGCGACCCGGGGCCCGAACCGCCCGGCCGCCTCGGTGAGCAGGTCGACGAGCGAGCCGCCGGGCTCGGCGATGTCGGCCGGGACGCCGGGTGCGTAGCTACGGGTCCAGGGTCGCTGGGCGGTCGCGTCCATCGCCGTTACTCCTCGTCGCGCGGATGACGCCCCCAGCCTAACGTGACCGCCGGGTAACCTACGCTCACGTAGGTTGCCGCGTCGGTCACACCCGCCGCAGGTCAGCGGCGGCCGGTCGAGTGCTGGTGCATCGCCCGCCGGCCCTTGACGATCCCGACGACGATCACCGCGGCGAGCGCGATCACGCCGATGATGACGAACCAGCGGACCGCCTCCAGCAGCAGCCCGAGCAGGATGATCACACCGGCGGCCACGCCGACCACCCAGAGTAACGCGCGCATGTCCCAGCCTCCCGTCGTACGGTCGGCCAGGCGCTTTCCCGCTGGACGGGCGGGCATGCCGCCGCCGGGTGGATCAGTGCCGGGCCACGTACACGGTGTTCGCCGCCTCCCGGCCCTGCAACGGGTTCGGGAACCGGACGACGTGCGCCACCGAGGTCGGGAACACCTCGGTCAGCGTGCGCTGGAACGCCGGGTCCGGCGGGTCGTTCGACCACAGCGCGAAGACGCCCTCCGGGTGCAGCAGCGCGGCCAGCCGGCGCAGCCCGTCGACCGTGTAGAAGGCGGCATGGCTGGGGTGCAGCACCTGTCGGGGGGAGTGGTCCACGTCCAGCAGCACCGCGTGGAAGCGGCGCCCGGGCTCGTCGCTGTCGAAACCGCCGCCGGCGACCGCGGCGAAGAAGTCGGCCCGGACGAAGCGGGTACGCGGGTCGGTGGCCAGCCCGGCCGCGAACGGCAGCAGATCCCGCCGGTGCCAGTCGATCACGTCCTCGATCGCCTCGACCACCAGCAGCGACCGCACCCGGGGATCCTCCAGCGCGGTACGCGCGGTGTAGCCGAGCCCGAGCCCGCCGACCACCACGTCCAGCGCGTCACCGGTCAGCGGGGCCAGCCCGAGCCGGGCCAGCTCGATCTCCGCGACCGGGAAGGCGCTGGACATGAGGTACTCGTCGTCGAGCTTCACCTCGTACACGTCGGATTCCAGCGCCGGGTCGCGGCGCCGCCGCAGGCTGATCTCGCCGATCGGCGTCTCCCGCCAGGCCAGTTCCTCGAAACGCGCGCCCACCCGTGTCCTCTCCGCCGATCCGTCCCCGGGATGCTACCGGCCGGTCCCGGCCCGGCCCGGCGGAACGGCGGCGGCCGGCGGTCAGCCGGCCGGACGGGTGGCCACCACGACGGTGTCCAGCGCGTCGACGGTGCCGCCGTCGGTGGCCGGGACCGGCCGGCGAGCCGTCTCGGCCCGCCGCACGCGCAGCCCGGCCAGCCCGTCGACCACCGCCTCCGGCGTGAGCAGGATGGCCGGGTCCTGCGGGCCGCCGACGCCTCCGGAGAGGTTGGCCAGGTCGTGCCCGACCACCACGAGTGTGCCGCCGGGGCGCAGCGCGGACTTCGCCGCGGCGAGCACCCCGGCGAACTCGGGGGCGGGCAGGTGTAGGTAGCTGATCAGCACCAGGTCGTAGCTGTTCGGCACCGGCCGGTACGCGGTCACGTCCGCGACCCGCCAGTCGACTGTGACGCCCCGCGCGGCGGCCAGTTCCCGGCCCCGGTCGACGGCCACCGCGGAGAAGTCCACGGCGTTCACCCGCCAGCCCTGGCCGGCCAGCCAGACCGCGTTGCGGCCCTCGCCGGCGGCGATGTCCAGTGCTGAGCCGGGGGTCAGGCCGGCGACCGACTCGACCACGAATCGGTTGGGCTCAGCGCTCCACACCAGTCCGGGCGTGTCGGCGTACCGGCTGTCCCAGGCGCTGCTGTCCACTGTGTCCCCTCCTTCGGCGGCCCCACACCGCCATGGTGACCGTACCGGCCACGGCGAGCGCTCCCACGGCGAGTCCCCACACCGGCGGCAGCTGCTGGGCGAGCACGAACACGCCCATCACCACGACGAACCAGCCGAATCCCCGGCGCAGCAGATCGGCCGGGATCCGGGCGGTGAGCCGGCCGCCGAGCAGGCTGCCGACGACGGCCGCGGCGGTGACCCCGGCGGCCAGCCCCCAGTGGATCTGCACGCTGGACAGGTAGCCGGCCAGACCGGCGAACGACTTCATCGCGATGACGACAAGCGAGGTGCCGACCGCGACCGGCATCGGCAGGCCGCCCAGCAGGGCCAGTGCGGGCACGACCAGGAAGCCGCCGCCCGCGCCGACCAGGCCGGTGACCAGGCCGACGACCACGCCGTCCCCGACCACCCGCAGCATCGGCAGCTCGTGCGGCACCGGCCGGCCCTCGGCGGACCGGCGGCCCCGGATCATCGCGACAGCGGTGGCGAGCATCATCAGGGCGAACCCGGTGAGCAGCAGACCGGCCGGGACGAACTCGGCCAGCCGGCCGCCCGCGTACGCGCCGGTCATGCCGGCCACGCCGAAGATGAGCCCGGTACGCCAGCGGACCCGGTTCGCAAGCGCGTGCGGCAGCACCGCGACGGCGCTGGTCACGCCGACGACGAGCAGCGAGGTGGCGATCGCCTCCTTGGCGGGCAGGTCGGCGACGTAGACCAGCAGCGGCACGGCGAGGATCGACCCGCCACCGCCGAGCAGGCCCAGCGTCACGCCGATCAGCACCGCACCGGCCAGCGTCAGCGCGAGCGTGGTCACCTGCGGTCCCCGTCGCGCAGCTGCCCCACGATGGTGTCCAGGTCGCAGCTCGCGCCGCGGTTGTACGGCAGCTTGCTCAGCATCATGCCCATGGCGCAGGTGTTCGTGAGCGCGGCGAACGTGAGGCCCGCGCCGATGAACGCGGCGACCCACTTCAGGCCCGGCACGAACACCGACCCGAGGATCGCGGCGAGCACGATCGAGCCGGCGACGAGGCGTACCTGGCGCTCCAGGTCCCAGCGGGCCTTGCCCTGGTTGACCTGCGCGCCGGTGGCCTGCCAGGCCAGCATGCCGCCGTCGAGCACCTTGAGGTTGGGCAGGCCGACGGTGGCCAGCGCCTGCCCGGCCTGGCCGGCCCGGGCGCCGGAGCGGCAGATCAGCACCACGTCCTCGTCCAGGTGGCCGCGCAGCTCCGCGCGGTGCTCCCGGAGCAGGTCCAGCGGCACGTTGTACGCGCCGGGGATGTGCGCGGCCTCGAACTCGCCGGGCATGCGCACGTCGAGCATCCGGGGCGCGCGGCCGGCGGCGATCAGCTCACGCAGGCCGGTCGCGTCGATGGTGGTGGGGGTGGTCGTGGTCATGCGGTTTCTCCTTCACGGGGTGTTCTCGGGCAGCGTCCAGCGCCGGCCGGCGTGGGGACACGCCGGCCGGGCGCCAGGGGAGAGGTCAGGCGGTGGGTGCCATCCGTACGCCGGCCGCCTCGGCCCGGCCGTACGAGTCGTCGATCAGCACCACGTCCCGGCCGGCGTTGGCGAGCAGGGACGCGGCGGCGGTGGCCCGGTAGCCGGAGCCGCAGTGCACCCAGATCGTCCCGGCGGGGATGTCGGCGAGCCGCTTCGGCACGTCGGGCAGCGGCACGTGCACCGCGCCGTCGATGTGCCCGGCCTTCCACTCGTTCGTCATCCGCACGTCGAGGACGACCTGCGGCTCGGGCAGCCCGGCCGGCGTCTTGCCGGCCTGCGCGGCGGCGAGCGCCGGGAAGTCGGCAACCGCCATCTCCCGCAGCTGCGACGGGTCGCTCGTCCACTGCTCGGGCTCGCCGGTGGCCTGGGCGGCCGGGCGGTCGATGCCGATGCGGACCAGTTCCCGCTGGGCGTCGGCGACCTGCTCCGGGGTCTGCGCCAGGAACGTGATCGGCACGCCCCAGTCGATCAGCCAGCCGAGCCAGGTCGACATCGGCCCGTCCAGGCCGAGGCTGACGGTGCCGGCCAGGTGCGAGGTCGCGTACGCCTTGCGGTGTCGCAGGTCGACCACCCACTCGCCGGCGGCGATGCGGCGGCGCAGCTCGTCGGCGTCGGCGCGGGCCACCGGCGTGAGGTCGACCGGGGCGGGACCGGCGGCGTTGGCGACGCCCATGTGGGCGTAGTACGCCGGGTAGGCGTCCAGCCCGGCCAGCGTCTCGGTGACGAACTGGTCGGCGGCGAGCCGCAGCACCGGGTTGGCCTGCTTCTCCCGGCCGATCGTCGACTCGGGGGCGTCGGCCTGGCTGGCCGAGCAGAAGCTGCCGAAGCCGTGGGTGGGCCAGACCTGCGCGCCGTCGGGCAGCAGGTCGGCGAGCTTGCGCGCCGAGGCGTACTGGTGGTGCGCCAGCTCGTGCGCGTACTGCTTGCCGAGCAGGTCGGTACGGCCGGTGGTGCCGAACAGCAGCGACCCGCCGGTGAACACGCCGACCGGCGTCCAGCCGCCGTCGTGCGCGTCGAGCACGTACGACAGGTGGTGGAACGTGTGGCCCGGGGTGCCGAGCACTCGCAGGCGCATCGTGTCCGACACCGGCACGGTGTCGCCGTCGGAGACCGCGGTCCGGTCGAACTCGACGGTGTCGGCGGCGGCCACCAGGTACTGCGCGCCGGTGATCCGGGCCAGTTCCAGGCCGCCGGAGACGTAGTCGTTGTGGATGTGCGTCTCGACCACGTGGGTGATCCGTACGCCCTTGGCGCCGGCCAGGTACAGGATGCGGTCGATGTCGCGCTGCGGGTCGACCACGATCGCCACCCGGCCGTCGGAGGCCAGGTAGCTGCGGTCGCCGAGCGAGGAGGTCGCGATGACGGACACGTCGAGAGTCATGCCGTTTCCTCTCTTTAGCCTATATACCCCGGGGGGTATGTGGGTTGCAGTCTGCGGCCTGGGATCTCCAGGCATGTGGTTACCCGCCCGCGTCGTCGTCACACGGCGCGGACGGGATTCAGCCGGTCAGGCGGGCGCCGTCGGGCCGGGTGAGAGCGTCGGGTCGGGGTGTGTCAGGCCAGGGACATGAAGAGCTTCTCCAGCTCCTCCTCGGTCATCTCCGGCTCCTCGCCCGCCTGGCGGGCGGCGTCGCAGTAGCGCATGCCGGAGGCGATGATCTTGAAGCCGGCCCGGTCGATGGCCTTGGAGACCGCGGCGAGCTGGGTCAGCGCGGCGCGGCAGTCCTCGCCGTTCTCCATCATCTCGATGACGGCGTTGAGCTGCCCCCGGGCCCGCTTGAGCCGGGTCAGCGCCTCGCCTGTCATCTCCGGTCGAAGATTCACGTCGTACCTCCTGCGCTCGAAGATACCCCAGGGGGTACCCGTGCCGCCACCCCGGATCAGGCTGCGGCCTGTGCCCGGACCTCGTCCATGTCCAGGGCGCGGACGGCCCGGATCAGCTCCTCCAGCCCGGCCGTCGGCAGTGCGCCCGGCTGGGCGAAGACCAGTACGCCGTCCCGGAACGCCATCAGCGTCGGGATCGACCGGATCTGGGCGGCGGCCGCCAGGGTCGGCTCGGCCTCGGTGTCGACCTTGCCGAAGACGATGTCCGGGTGCTGCTCGCTGGCCTTCTCGTAGACCGGGGCGAACGCCCGGCACGGGCCGCACCAGCCGGCCCAGAAGTCGACAAGCACGATGCCGTCCCGGTTGACGGTCTCCGCGAAGTCGGTGGTGGTCAACGCCACGCTGGCCATCAGTACCTCCGTTGGTTCGGTTCCGCCATGTGTAACACACCCCCGGGGGTATCCATTCCGCGGTGGCGACGCGATCCGGGTGTCGACACGCAGGGTCGCCGGGACATCGACGGAGCGCTTATCCTGTGCGCCGGCGATCCCGGCGGAAGGGACACGATGGCGTCGCGGCAGGACCAGCTCCACTCGTACCAGTTCACCGTCCAGCGGGCGGTCGCCGCGCTCGTGATGCGGGAGACGGACCCGCCGCGGTCACCGTTCCGCCGCTTGGCCGGCGCGGGTCTGGCCAGCATGCTGGTCGCGGCGATCGCGCTCGGCGGTACGGCGCTCTACGGCCTGTTCACCGGCGGCGGGGACTCCTGGCGCGAGACCGGCGCGGTGATCGTGGAGAAGGAGTCGGGGGCGCGGTTCGTCTACCGCGACGACAGGCTGCACCCGGTGCTCAACTACGCCTCCGCGCTGCTGATCATCGGGGCGGAACGGCCGAGGACGGTGCTGGTCGGCCGCCGCGCCATCGACGGCGTGCCGCGCGGCCTGCCACTCGGCATCGCCGACGCGCCGGACTCGCTGCCCGCCCCGGACCGGCTGGTCCGCGACGCCTGGACGCTCTGCTCGGTCACCGGCGACGAGGCCGGACGCGGGGAGGCCGGGCGTCCGGCGGCGGGGCGCGGCGAGGCCCGCTCGGTGCTGCTCATCGGGCGGGCGGCCACCGGCGGCCGGGCGCTCGGCGACCAGGGTCTGCTCGTCCGGCACCCGGACGGCGGCCTGCACCTGCTCTGGCACGACCGGCGCTACCTGCTGCGCGACACCGACCGGGTGCTGGCCGCGCTGGCCGCCACCCGGGAGCGCGCGGTGCCGATCGCGGCGGCGCTGCTGAACACGCTGCCGGCCGGCGCCGACCTGGCCCCGCCGCCGGTGGGTGAGCTGGGCGCGCCCTCCGAGCGGGTCACTGGCGCGACCGTGGGCGACGTCTACCTGGTGCGCAACTCCGGCGGCGGGCGGCAGTACGCGGTGGCCCAGCGCGGCGGCCTGGCCGGCATCACCGAGTTGCAGGCGGCGCTGCTGCTGGCCCGCACCGGCCAGGGTGAGCCGGAACCGATCACGCTCGGCCGGTTCGCGGCGTTGCCGAAACTGCCCGGCCTGGTCCCCGGCGGGCCGACCGCGCCGCCCGCGGTGCCGCCCGGGCTGGCCGCCGCCGAGGGGGGTGCGCTCTGCGCGCGGGCCGGCGACGACACCGGCGTACGCGAGATCCGTCTCGGCGTCACGGTGCCGGACCCGGCCGCCGCCGCTCGGCCGCCCGGCGGACGGGCCGGACCGGCCGACGAGGTGGTGGTGGAGCCGGGACGCGGCGCGCTGGTGGAGGCGGCCGCCTCACCGGGCGCGACGGGCGGCGCGATCTGCGTGGTCACCGACCTGGGCCGGCGGTACGCGCTGACCGGCGCGGACGTGCCGGCCATGCTCGGGTACGCGAACGTGCGCCCGGTGCGCCTGCCGGCGGGCATGGTGGACCTGCTGCCGGCGGGCAGCCCGCTGGATCCGGAGGCCGCCCGCACGGTGGCCGCGCCCGCCTGACCGGCCGGGCGGCGACGAGCGACCGCGAACGGCCGGGATAGTGCCCGCCACGGCGCGCGGCGGGGCCGGGAGGCGCTGGGGAGCGGGTCAGCCGGCGGGGCGGCGCAGCACCGTCACCGCGAAGCCGGCGTCGTCCCGCCAGGGCCGCAGGTCCCAGGTGGCGAAGCGGTGCTCGGGGCGCAGCCCGGCGGCCACCGCGTCGGCGTCGAGGTCGGCCACCGGGTAGCCGCGGTCGGTGGCGAAGCCGACCACCACCAGTCCGTCCGGGCGCACGTGCGCGGCGACGCGCCCCAGCACGTCCCGTTCGGTGCCCGGGGCGACGAACACCATCACGTTGCCGGCCAGCACCGCGGCGTCGAACGGCTCGGCCTCGCCCTGGGCGGCCAGGTCCAGCTCGGCCAGGTCGGCGACCAGGAAGCGGGGACCGGGGTGGTCGGCGCGGGCCGCCTCGACGAGCGTCGGGTCGGCGTCCACGCCCACCACGTCGTGCCCGCGCGCGGCGAGTGCGGCGGCGACCCGGCCGGTGCCGCAGCCGGCGTCCAGGACGCGGCCGCCGGGCGGCACGAGCGCGTCCAGCAGCCGCGCCTCACCGGTCAGGTCGGCGCCCTCGGCGGCGAGTTGGCGGAACCGGTCCACGTACCACTGCGAGTGGCCGGGATCCGTGTCTGTCACCCAGCGGGTCGGCTTGCCCATGAGGCCACCGTAGCTGATCTTGCGGCGGCGGGTCAGGCGAGCGCCAGGAACGTGCCGGCGGCGAGCGGCCCGCCCAGCGCGACGCCGGCCAGCACCTGCGGCCAGGTGTGGTCGGCCAGCCGTACCCGGGACCAGCCGACGGCCGCGACGAGGGCCCAGCCGAGGTTCGCGGCCGGGCCGGCCAGCGGCACCAGCACGGCGACGGTGGCGGCGGCGACCGCCGCGTGGATGCTCAGCTTCCACCAGTGGTTCACCAGCGCGCAGGCCGCGCCGACCACGAAGACCACCACGATCACGGCGAACAGTTCGGCCGGCGCGCGAACCGCTGCCAGCAGCAGCAAACCGGCCGCCACCGAGGCCAGCCCGATCGACAGCGGCCGGGCCCGCTGTGTGCGGTCGCCGACGTGCCGGTCGGTGAGGCGCCCCCGGCGTACGCCGTGCACGAGCACGCCGATCGGAATGACGGCGCAGAACGTCAGCGCGATGCCGCCCCAGAGCAGGAACTGGCCCGCCGAGTGGCTGACGCGGGCGGCGGCGATCAGCGGCAGCGCCGTGACCAGGACGGTCGGGGCGAGCGCCTCGGTGAGCAGCCGGGCCGCCCGCGCGCCGGCCCGGCGCTCCCCTGATGCTCGCACCCGATCATCCTGGCACGGACGCTCAGCCCTTCTCGGCCCCGCTGGTGAGCCCCTCGGTGAGCATCCGTTCCCCGGCGAAGAACAGCACCACGATCGGCAGGGTGAGGATGACCGAGCCGGCCATCAGCACGGTCTTCGGCACCTCCACCCCGTCGGCCAGCAGCGACAGGCCCAGCGACACGGTCCACCGGTCCGGCCGGTCGACCATGAACAGCAGCGCGAACAGGTACTCGTTCCAGGCGATCATGAAGTCGTACAGCGCGACGGCCATCACCGACGGCGCGGCCAGCGGCAGGCTGACCCGGCGGATGATGCCGAGCCGGCCCGCGCCGTCGATCGCCGCCGACTCCTCCAGGCTGATGGGGATCGTCTCGAAGTAGTTCTTCAGCATGTAGACCGACACCGGCAGCGTCTGCGAGATGTAGACGAGCACCAGGCCGGTCAGCGACCCGCGCAGCCCGGCCCGGGTGAAGACCACGAACAGCGGGATCGCGATGACGATGGACGGGAACAGGTAGACCGCCAGGAACAGCGCGCTGACCTGCCGGCGGCCGAAGAACCGCAGGCGGGACACCGCGTACGCGCCGGGAATGGCGATCACCAGGGTGAGCGCGGTGGCGGCCAGCGCCACCAGGCCGCTGTTGCGGATGAACGTGAGGAAGCCCTGGCCGCCGTCGGAGACGGACTTCAGCACCTCGGCGTACGTGGCGACGGTCAGCTCACCGAACGGCACCCAGAGCGAGCCGGGTTCGAGCAGCAGGCGTTCGATCGGGCGTACCGACAGCACCAGCATGTACCAGAACGGCAGGAGCGTGACCACCAGGAACCCGGCGATCACCAGCCGGCGCAGCCAGCGCAGGCTCACCGTCTCGATCCGGTCCCGGTCCATCACGCCTCCCGTCGCGCGCCGAAGAAGCGCAGGTAGATCGCCACGAACACGAGCAGCACCACGGCGAGCACGACGGCCTGGGCGGCGGCCGCGCCGATGTCGGTGCGGGCGGTGAGGAACTGGTAGACGCGGACGCTCACCACCTCGGTGCCCGCCGCGCCGCCGGTGAGCAGGTAGACGTCGTCGAACTTGTTGAACGTCATGATGAACCGCAGGACGCCGATCAGCGCGATCACCGGCATGAGCTGCGGCAGCAGGATGTGCCGGAACCGCTGGGTGGGCGTGGCCCCGTCGACCCGGGCGGCCTCCTCCAGCTCGCCCGGTACCGCCTGGAGCCGGGCCAGCAGGAACAGGAACGCGAACGGGAAGTAGCGCCACGCCTCGAACGCGATCACCGTCCACAGCGCGGTGGACTCCTGGGACAGGAACGGCACCGGCTGATCCCAGCCGAGGAAGCGCCGCCCCCAGTCGTTGACGATGCCGAGCTGGGGGTCGAGCATCACCTGCCAGACGAACGTCATGGCGACCACCGGCGCCACGTACGGCAGCAGCATCGACGCGCGGACGAGGGTGCGGCCCCGGAACGGCCCGCGTACGGCCAGCGCCGCCACCAGGCCGACCACTATCGAGCCGGCGGTGCCGCCGACGCTGTAGAGCACAGTGGTCCAGAGCGTGTCGGCGAACCCGGGCGTGTGCAGCACCCGGTCGATGTTGTCCAGCGTCAGCTCGCCGAACAGGCCGGTCTTGCGCAGTGTGGCCAGGCGTACCCGCTGGAAGGCCAGCACCACCGTCCAGACGATGGGTATGCCGATCACCGCGAGCACGACGAGCAGGGTCGGGGCGACCAGCGCGAGCCCGGCGCGGGACTCGCGGCGGCGTAGCGTCAGCGGGCGTCGGCCGGGTCGGCGGGGTCGCTCCGGTGCGGGGGAGCGGCCGGCCTCCGGCGCGGTGGTGGTCAATTGACGCCCTTGGCTATCGCCTCGACGTCCTTGCGGGCGCGTTCGGCGGCGGCGCGGGCGTCGGACTTGCCGCCGACGACGTCGGCGAGCGCCTTGGGTACGGGCAGCTCACCGAGGATGGCGCCGACCAGCTTGCCCTGGTTCTCGGTCAGGCCCCAGCGCTGGAACGTGTCGGGGCTGCGCCGCAGCGTGGCGAGCACGTCCTCGCCGTACACCTCGGACAGCGGCTTCTTGGTGTCCACCCCGGCCGGGCTGGTGTTCCAGGCGGTCCGGAACTTCTGCTTGTCCTCTCGCGTGCCGGTGCGCACCGGGAAGCGCCCCTCGGGGGACATGCCGAACCAGCGCGGGTAGCCGTCGGAGAGCATGTACTCCACGAACGACTTCGCCGGGTCGGCCGCGCCGTCGAGCACCGACCAGGAGCTGACCTCGCCGTACTGGGCCGGCTCGGTGCCGTTCGGGCCCTTGATCGCGGTGACGAACCCGCTGTTGCGCGCCAGCCACGCCGGGTCGGACTGGCACTGCGGGCAGGTGGGACGGGCGTCGGCGCGCAGCCCGGCCAGCTCGTCGAGGATGAACGGCGACCAGATCAGCATTGCCGCCTTGCCGGCGAAGTAGGTGGCCCGGGTGGTATCGACGTCCTGGGCGCCCTTCACCGAGTGGTTGCGCATCAGGTCGCCGTAGAAGCGGAACGCCTCGACGCACTCGGGGGAGTCGAGCGTGACAGTGCCGGAGTCGTCGGTCAGCCGGCAGTTGTTCGCCAGCGCCAGGTGCTCGAACGTCTGCTGGGTGAACACGTCGCCGGGGGCGGTGGCCGCGGTGATGCCGGCGACGCCGCCGGTGTTCAGCTTCGCCGCCGCGGCGGCGATCTTCTCGTACGTGTCGGGCGCCGGCAGGCCGGCGGCGGCGAACAGGTCCTTGCGGTAGACGAGCAGCTGGCCCCACCCGTCGCTCGGTACGGCGAGCTGCTTGCCGCCGTCGCCGGTGAGTTCCAGCGCGCGGGGCGTGAACGTGTCCCGGCCGAGCCGGTCGATCACCGCGCCGTTGGCGTCGGCGTCGACCAGTTCGTTCGCGGACAGCGTGCGCACCCCGGCCAGGGAGACCGAGCCGACCACGTCGGGCAGGTCGCCGGCGGCGGCGCTGGAGGCGATCAGGGCCGGGAACTGGTCCTCGTTGACGGTGACCAGGTTGACCTTGACGCCGGTCTTGGCGGTGTAGTCGGCGATGATCGCCTTGGTGGCGTTCACGCGGTCCGCCACGTCTTCCAGGCTCCAGACGGTGATCTGCGAACTGTCGGATTTCTGCCCGTCGTCGCTGCATGCGGCCACGCCGGTCCCGGCCAGTGCCAGGATCAGGCTGATTGCGAGCCGCCGCGTGGAGGGTGATGACATCGGTGGCACTCCTCTCGAAAGAGCACGGCCTGCCGCTAATACCCATCGATTCCTCAATCTAATCACATATGCCCATTTCTTAGGTTAGAATCGGGGCCGGTACTTTCTTCGGAGCGACGCCATGAGCAACTGGGTTGTCTCTCTGGCCGGGCCCCGGCACGTACGCCTGGAGCCCTGCCCCACGGACCGGCTCGGTCCGGGTCAGGTCCGCGTCCGCACCCGCTACTCGGGCATCTCCGCCGGCACCGAACTCACCCTCTACCGGGGCAGCAATCCGCGTCTGCGCAAGGACTGGGACTCAGTTAGCCGCATGTTCGTGCCCCGGCAGACCACGCCCGCGTACCCGGTGGTGGGTTTCGGCTACGAGGAGGTCGGCGAGATCGTCGAGGTCGCCCCCGACGTGGCCGGGCGGCGGCCCGGCCAGCTCGTCTGGGGCATCTGGGGGCACCGCGCCGAGGCGGTGCTCCCCGCGACGGCCGCTCGTCCGCTGCTGCCCGGCCTCGACCCGCTCGCCGCCGTGTTCGCCCGGCCCGGCGCCATCGCGCTGACCGCCGTGCTCGCCGGTGACCTGCATCTGGGCGACTGGGTGGGCGTCTTCGGGCAGGGCGTGATCGGGCTGCTCGGCACGCGCCTGGCCGCGCTCTCCGGCGCCCGCGTGGTCGCCGTCGACCGGATGCCCGGGCGGCTCGCGCACGCCACCCGGCTCGGCGCCCGCCGGGTGGTCGACGCCGCCGCCGACTCGCCCGCCGCCACGCTGCGGGCGGCCACCGACGGCCGGGGCGCCGACGTCTGCCTGGAGCTGTCCGGGTCGTACCCGGCGCTGCACGAGGCGATCCGCGCCACCGCCCACGCCGGCCGCGTCGTGGCGGCCGGCTTCTACCAGGGGTACGCCCACGGGCTGGAACTCGGCGAGGAGTTCCACCACAACCGGATCCAGCTCGTGGCCGCCCAGGTCTCCGGGCCGGACCCGGCACCCGGCACGGCCGGCCGGTGGTCCGGGACGCGGATCGCTGACACCTTCATGGACCTGGTGGCCGAGGGCAGCGTCGACCCGCTGCCGCTGGTGAGCCACGTCGTCGACGCGGGCGCGGTGGCCGACGCCCTGGCGTTGCTCGACCGCGGTGACGGTGACGTCCTCCAAGTGGTGCTGAGGTTCTGATGGACATTCCGCTGGCCTGCCAGGAGCAGTTGCTTCCCGGCGCCGACCTGACCCAGAAGTACGCCCTCGCCGTGTCCCTCGGCTACCAGGGCATCGAACTGCGCGGCCGGGGCGACCACGCCCTGGCCCGGCGGCGCCCGGAGCTGCGCCGCGCCCGCGCCGCCGGGGTGGTCATGCCGACCGTCTGCGTCGAGATGGACCACTTCATCGGCGACTTCGACCCGGTCCGCTCCCGCGACGCGGTGGACAACCTGCGCTCCCAGCTCTCGGTGATCGCCGAGCTGGGCGGCGTCGGCGCGATGACCCCGGCCGCGTGGGGCATGTTCTCCCGCCGGCTGCCGCCGTTCGAACCACCCCGCTCGGCCGAGGGCGACCGGCGGGTGCTCGTCGACGCCCTGGGCGAGCTGGCCGGGCACGCCCGCGCCGAAGGGGTCACCATGTTCCTCGAACCGCTCAACCGGTACGAGGACCACATGGTCAACCGGCTCGACCAGGCGGTCGAGCTGTGCCGGGCGGTCGGGTCACCGGCGCTGCGGGTGGCCGCCGACACCTACCACATGAACATCGAGGAGGACGACCCGCACGCCGCGCTGCGCGCCGCCGCGCCGTACCTCGGGCACGTCCAGGTCAGCGACTCCAACCGGCACCAGCCCGGCGCCGGGCACCTGGACTGGGGCGCGTTGCTGGCCACGCTCGACGCGATCGGCTACACCGGGTGGCTGGCGCTGGAGTGCCGGCTACGCGGCGAGCCGGTCGCCGCGCTGCGCCAGGCCGCCACCGCGTTGGCCCAGGCCCGTCCCCGGCGGGCCGCCGCATGACGCTGACCACCGGGGTACGCGCCGACGCCGAGCGGCACGCCCGGCTGCGCCGCCTCGCACTGGCCACCCTGGACGCCAACTGGGAACACGACCACACGGTCCCCTCCCGCACGCTCTACCCGCACCAGTGGAGCTGGGACTCGGCGTTCATCGCGATCGGCCTGGCCCACGTCCGCCCCGACCGGGCCTGGCGGGAGCTGCGCACGCTGTTCGCCGCGCAGTGGGTCGACGGGCGGGTGCCGCACATCGTGTTCAACCCGGCCTCACGCGCCGGGCCGTACTTCCCCGGGCCGCAGTTCTGGGACTCGGCACGCGCCGACGGCGCACCGGCCCGGGCCACCTCCGGGATCGTCCAGCCGCCGGTGCACGCCCCGGCCGCCTGGCTGGTGCACCGCCGCGCACCCGGCGAGGCGTCGGTGGCCGCGCTGCGCCGGCTCTACCCGAGGCTTGTCGCGCAGCAGCGCTACCTGACCGGGCGGCGCGACGCCGGGGGCGGCGGGCTGGCCGCGATCGTGCACCCGTGGGAGTCCGGGCTGGACAACAGCCCGGCCTGGGACGCGCCGCTCGCAGGGGTGCCCGCCGACGAGGCGGTCATGCGCGCGTATCGGCGGCACGACACCGCGCACGCCGACGCGGCGCAGCGCCCCACCGACCTGGACTACGCGCGCTACGTCGCGCTGGTGGAGTCCTACCGGGCCGGCCGCTACCGGGACGAGGGACTGCTCGGCCGGCACCCGTTCCTGGTGGAGTGCCCACTGGTGAACGCCGCCCTCGGCGTCTCCGAGTACGCCCTCGCGCGCATCGCCTCGGTGATCGGCGCCGACCCGGGGCCGCACCGCGACCGGGGCGCCCGGATCACCGAGGCGCTCGTGGCCCGGCTGTGGGATCCGGTCACCGGCACGTTCCGTCCCCGCGACGTGCGCGCGGACCGGCTCGTGCCCGCCCGTACCGTGCTCGGGCTGATGCCGCTGGCGCTGCCCGAGCTGCCGACCGCGCAGGTGTCCGCGCTGCTGGCCGAGGCGTGCTCGCCGCGCTTCGGGCTGGCCGCCCGGATGGACCGGCCGCTGCCCACGTACGACCGCACCGCGCCGGACCTCGAGCCGCTGCGCTACTGGCGTGGCCCGAGCTGGATCAACACCGGCTGGCTGCTCTGGCAGGGACTGCGTACCCACCGCCGGGCGGACCTGGCCGCCGGGCTGCGCGAGTCGATGCTCGACCTGGTCGACCGGGCCGGCTGCCACGAGTACTTCCACCCCGACACCGGCGCCGGTCTCGGCTCACCGGCGTTCAGCTGGACCGCCGCGCTGGTGCTCGACGCGCTCGCCCAGGAGTGACACCGGCGGGCGCCGGGTACGCCGACGCCCACCAGGTCCCGTGCGGGCTCAGGCGATGCCGGACGGGGCACCACCACCGATGCGCAGCGCACTCATCGGCGTGTCGTCGACCGCGTAGCCGAGCGCGTCGACCACCTCGACCACGCCGCTTACCTGCCGGGCCAGCCGCACCGCGAGTTGCGCCGTGGAGCGGCGCTCCACCTGGCCGGTGAGCGTCACCACGCCCCGGCCCACTGTCACGTCCACCACGCCGTCGCGGACGCCGAGGCTGCGCCACAGCACCTCCTCGACCACGTCGCGGCGGATGCCGGCGTCCGGGCGCAGATGCACCTTGAGCAGGTCGCCACGGGTGACGATGCCGACCAGGCGGCCGAGGTCGTTGACCACAGGCAGCCGCTTCACGCCGCGCGCGTCCATCAGCCGGGCCGCCTCCACGATCGTCGCGTCCGGCGTGATCGTGACCGGGGGAGCGGTCATCAGGTCGGCGGCGAGCGTCGCGTCGGCCTTCGCCCGCGCCTCGCGGCGGTGCCGGTCCGGCAGGATCCGCCGCTCCCGGGGCTGGCCCAGGAACTCCACCTTGTACATCAGGTCCGCCTCGGACACCACACCGAGCACCCGGCCGGACTCGTCCACCACCGGCGCCGCCGTGACGTGCCGGTCGGTCAGCACGTCGACGATCTCCCGGTACTCCGTGCCCTCCCGCACCGACGCCACGTTCCTGGTCATCACGTCCTGTACCTGCCACGTACGCATGGCGAACCTCCCGTTGTCCGCCTCCGACGCTAGGCGGCGACCGTGGGCCGGGGCAGGGGCGCAAAGACCAGGTCAGGGGGCCGGAGGTCCCGAATCACCCAGCCGCGACCGGTTCGGCGACCTCGTCGAGGGGCGGTTCGGCGGTCAGCAGCTCGGCCGGCACCGGTTCGACCTGCACCCGGCAGTCGTGGAACGTCGGCGCCGCGCCCAGGTCGGTGTCCCGGACGCCGGTGACCGCGTTGACAGTGGACCGGCCGGGGCTGCGCCGCGCCCAGTACGCCTTGTAGGTGAACGCGCACCCCGGCCGGGCCGCCTCGTCCACCGCCACGGCGGCGAGGAACGCGCCCCTGTCGTTGTGCACGCGCACCGCGTCGCCGTCGGCGAGCCCGCGCGCCGTCGCGTCGGCCGGGTGCAGGTGCACCAGGGGCGGCCCGGCGCGGCGGGCGTGCCAGGGCAGGGAGGCGAACGTGGAGTTCATCAGGTAGCGGTTGGCCGGGGTGAGCAGTGTCAGCGGGAACCGGCGGGCCAGCTCCGGGTCGGCCGCCTCGGCCGGTGGCGTGTAGCCGGGCAGCGGGTCCACCCCGAGCGCGGCCAGTGCCGGGTCGTGCAGCCGGGCCCGCCCGTCCGGGGTGGGGAAGCCACCCTCGGCGTACGGCGCGGAACCCACCGGCACGCCGGTGAGCCGGGCGTACGTGCGCTCGCGCAGCTCCTCGTACGTGATCGGCGCGTCGGCCAGCAACTGCCTGGCCAGGTCCTCGTCGCTGTCCCGGAACGCCGGATGGTCGACGCCGAGCGCGGCGGCGATCCGCCGGAAGATCTCGGTGTTCGGCAGCGCCTCGCCGGGCGCGCGGGTCACCGGCAGGTTCAGCGTCGTGTAGTGGTGCCCGTAGGACGTCTGCAGGTCGAGGTGTTCGGGCTGCATGGTGGCCGGGAGCACCACGTCGGCGTAGTCGCAGGTGTCGGTCCAGCGCTGCTCCAACACGACGGTGAAAAGGTCGGCGCGGGCCAGCCCGGTGAGCAGCCGGGCCTGGTCCGGCGCGGTCGCCGCCGGGTTGGCGTTGAACACCACGAGCGAGGTGACAGGCGGGTCGGCCTCCCCGGTGAGCACGGCGGCCAGCCGGCTCATGTTCAGCGTCCGGGCCGGTGGGGCCGGCATGCCGCGCGGCCGGATCACCGGGCCGTTGTCGACCGGGTGGTGGCCGCTGGTGGTCACCAGCGCCCCGCCGCCGGGGTACCGGAAGTCGCCGGTGACCAGCGGCAGCGCGCAGATGGCCCGGATCGCCTGCCCGGCGCCGTGGTGGCGTTGCAGGCCCAGCCCGACCCGTACCGCCGTCGGCCGGGTGGTGGCGATCCGGTCGCCGAGGCCGCGTACCGTCTCGGCCGGTAGGCCGCACTCGGCGGCGGCCCGCTCCACCGGCCACTCGTCGAGCCGGGCGGCCAGCTCCGGCCAGCCGGTGGTGTGCGCGGCCAGCCACGCTTCGTCGGCCGCCCCGGCGTCGCGGACGTGCCGCATCAGCCCCAGCGCCAGCGCCGCGTCGGTGCCGGGTAGCGGCGCGACGTGCTCGTCGCCGCGGGCCGCCGTGTCGGTACGCAGCGGGTCGATCGTCACCACGTACGCGCCGCGCTCGCGGGCCTGCTGCACGAACGGCCACAGGTGCAGGTTGGTGACGAGCGGGTTGGCGCCCCAGAGCACGATCAGCCCCGCCTCGACGATCGACTCCGGCTCGAAGCCGACCGAGGCGCCGTAGAGCGAGCGCAGCGCCGCCCGCGCCGCCGCCGTGCAGATGGTGGTGTCCAGCCACGACGCCCCCAGATGGGCGAAGAGGCGGGGGCCCATGGTCCAGCCCTGGACCAGGCCCATGGTGCCGGCGAAGTAGTAGGGCAGCACCGACTGCGGGCCGTCCCGCTCGATGCTCGTCCGCAGGCCGGCGGCCACCCGCTCGACTGCCTCGTCCCAGCTCGCCGGCCGGTACGCGACCCGGCCGGCGCCCTTCGGTCCGGTACGCACCCAGGGCGTGGTGAGCCGGTCCGGCCCGTTCACCGCGTCCAGGTAGCGGTTCACCTTGCCGCAGAGCGCGCCCCTGGTGAACGGGTGGTCCCGGTCGCCGCGCAGCGCGACCGCCCGGCCGTCGTCGACGGTGAGTTGCCAGACGCAGGTGTCCGGGCAGTCCAGCGGGCAGGCGCCGGGGTGGGTCGTGAGGGATCCCATGCGCGGATGCTACCGATGCGACAGGCCACCCGGCCTCCGGCTTTCCCGCCACCCGGTGGGTGGGGCGTTTGGCCGGTGCGGGGGGCGGGTACCCGCCGGGGCCGACCGCGTGGCGTGGTGCCCGCCGGCGGCGAGGGGAGGGGTGGGATGCGGTTCCCCCTGTTCGTCGAGGCGGTGGCGCGGCGGGCCGAGTTGCCCACCGACGAGGCGGCGACCGTCTCCCGGGCGGTGTTGCAGACCCTCGCCGACCGGATCACCGCGGACGAGGCGACGGACCTGGCGGCGCAGCTGCCGGACGACGTGGGCGGCTATCTGGAGCCCGCGGGCACCGCCACCACGGGTGGCGCCGTCGACTTCCTGTACCGCGTGGCCGAACGCGCGGCGGTGGACCCGGCGGTCGCCGAGGTGGGGGCCGTGGCGGTGCTCGCCACGTTGCGCGACACGGTGACGGTGGGGGAGTTCCACGACCTCGTCGCGCAGCTCCCGAAGGGCTTCGACGCCATGGTGGACCCCATCCCACGCCCGCCGTACGATGTCTGAGCACGCTCCCCGCGATCCGGGTTGAGCTGCGGCACCGGGGCCGCCGCCACGAAGATTCGACGGCCAGGAAGTATTTTCACCGTAAAATAATTCGTGGGCGGTCACGTACGCTGAAAATCGTCTACGCGCTAGAGGGATGATCGGACGAATTCCTCCATCCGACGTTCCAGGGTGCCTTCCTCCCTTCGGGTCAAGCCTGATCGGCCCCCTTCCGGCCCGGGCTGTGAGCCATATTCTGCTTCCAATGTGAAGTCCTGGGGGGGATCAATGATCACATTCGTCGATCGCTGCTGCGTGCCTGTCGTCTGTGGAGCACAACCCGCTTCCTGACATGGCAGAGACGATGATCATCAATCGTTTCGGCGCGATCTCGGCGGTCCACGGCGGACGTCCGGCCCTTCTCGGTGAGACCCACGAGGTCACCTACACCGAGCTGGCCGGGGCGGCCGGCGGGCACGCTGCCGTGTTCGCCGCCGCGGGCCTGCGCGCCGGAGACCGGATCGCGCTGCTCACCGCACACGGTGCGCCCACCGTGGCGGCGCTGCTCGGCGCCCTCGCCGCCGGGTGCGCGTACGTGCCGCTGGACCCGGGTTTCCCGGTCGCCCGGCTGCGCCACATGGTCGACGCCGCCGGCGTCACCGCCGTGGCCTGCGCCGCCGAGCACCGCGACCTGGCGTCCACGCTGGCCGGTGACCGCGTGGTCGTGCCGCTGGACGAGGTGCCGCCGGCTCCGCTGCGCCCGGTCGCGGCCGACCCGGACGCGCCGGCGTACGTGCTGTTCACCTCCGGCTCCACCGGCGTGCCCAAGGCGGTCGGGCAGACCCACCGCAACCTGGCCCACCTCGTCGACAACCAGATCGCCGCGCTCGGCGTCGGCCCGGACGACCGGCTCAGCCTGCTCGCGTCGTTCAGCTTCGACGCCGCCATCCCCGACCTGTACCCGGCGCTGCTCACCGGCGCCGCAGTCGTACCGGTCGACCTGCGCCGCCAGGGGCTCGCGCACGCCGTCGAACAGCTCGACCGGCACCGCGCCACGGTGCTGCACTGCACGCCCACCGTCTACCGCTTCCTGCTCGACACGCTCGGCGCGCGCCGGCTGCCCACGGTGCGGGCGGTACTGCTCGGCGGTGAGCAGGCCACCTGGACCGACGCGGCGCGCGGCCGGGGCCGGTTCGCCCCCGGCTGCGTGCTCGTCAACGGCTACGGCGCCACCGAGATGACGTTCGCCGCCCGGCACGCGCAGCAGCTGTCCGAGGTGGACCCGGATGCCCGCGGGCCACTGCCGGTGGGCACCGCCTTCCCCGGCTACCGGCTGGACCTCGACCCGGACACCGGCGAGATCGTGGTGCACAGCCGCCACCTCGCCCCCGGCTACCTCAACCAGGACAGCGACCGCTTCGGCGTCGACGCCGACGGGGTGCGGTCGTACCGCACCGGTGACCTGGGCCGGCTGCTGCCCGGCGGGGAACTGGTCTGCCTCGGCCGGCTCGACCGGCAGGTCAAGGTGCGCGGGCACCGGGTCGAGCTGACCGAGATCGAGGCCGTGCTGTCCGCCCAGCCCGGCGTCGCGGGCGTCCGCGCCGTCGTCCGGGCCGGCGAACTGCTCGCGTACGCCCGCCCGGCCGGCGCCCGCCCCGACCCGGTGGCGCTGCGCGCGGCGCTGATCGCCGCGCTGCCCGACTACGCGGTGCCCCGCGCGGTGGTGGTGGTCGACGAGTTCCCGCTCACCGTCACCGGCAAAATCGACGAGCGGGCGCTGCCCGACCCGGTCACCGAGGTGCCGGCCGAGGAGGCCCCGGCCACCGAGACCGAGCGCGCCGTGCACGACATCTGGTGCGCGGTGCTGGGCCGCGACGCGGTCGCCCGCACCGCCAGCTTCTTCGACGTGGGCGGGCAGTCGCTGCTGCTGGGCCAGGTGCAGCAGCGCCTCGCCGAGCGGTTCGGCGTACGGCTGCCGATGCTGCGCCTGTTCGACCACCCGAGTATCGCCGCCCAGGCGGCGCTGCTGGACGCCCCGCCCGAGGCGGTCCGCGCCCCGGTGCTGCCCGCGCCCGCCGCGCCGGTCCGCGCCGCCCGCGAGTACACCGGCGACGAGATCGCCGTGGTCGGCGTCGCCGGGCGGTTCCCCGGCGCTCCCGACGTGGCCACGTTCTGGTGGAACCTGTGCACCGGCGTCGACTCGGTGCACGACCACACCGACGAGGAGCTGGCCGCGCTCGGCGTCGGCCCGGCCCTGCGCGCCGACCCCCGGCACGTCCGCGCCACCGGCCGGCTCGACGGGGTGGCCGACTTCGACGCCGAGTTCTTCGGCTTCGGCGCCGACGAGGCCGCCCGCACCGACCCGCAGCACCGGCTGTTCCTGGAGACCGCCTGGGAGGCGCTGGAGGACTCCGGGCACGACCCGGCGCGCTTCCCCGGCCTGGTCGGCGTCTACGCCGCCACCTCGGCCAACCGCTACTTCCTGTTCCACCTGATGGACAACCCGGCGGTGGTCGGCGACGTCGACCCGGACGACTGGGAGGCCCGGCTCGTCGGCCGCCAGTTCACCGACCACCTGCCCGGTCAGGTGGCCTACCGGCTCGGCCTGACCGGCCCGGCGATGGCCGTGCAGAGCGCCTGCTCCAGCTCGCTCGTCGCGGTCTGCGTGGCCGCGCAGAGCCTGGCCGACTACCAGTGCGACCTGGCGCTGGCCGGCGGCTCCACGGTGATGTGGCCCCGGCACCGCTCGGGCGGGCTCGCCTCGCCCGACGGCCGGTGCCGCGCCTTCGACGAGGCCGCGAACGGTTCCGGCTTCGGCTCCGGCGCTGGCGTTGTGGCGTTGCGCCGGCTCGCCGACGCGCAGGCCGACGGCGACCGCATCTACGCGATCCTGCCCGGCTGGGCGGTCACAAACGACGGCCCGGACCGGGCCGGCTTCGCCGTGCCCGGCCCGGCCGGACAGGCCGCCGCCGTCGCGACCGCGCTGGCCACCGCCGAGGTCGCACCCGGCGAGGTCCGCTTCGTCGAGGGCCACGGCAGCGGTACGCCGCTCGGCGACGCCATCGAGGTCGCCGCGCTGCACGAGGTGTACGCGGGCGCCGCGCCCGCCGACTCCACGGCGCTCGGCTCGGTGAAGACGAACATCGGTCACCTCGACGCGGCCGCCGGCATCGCCGGGCTGATCAAGACGGTGCTGGCCGTCCGGCACGGGGTGATCCCGCCGAACCTGCACTTCACCCGCCCGCACCCGGAGATCGACCTGGCCGCCGGACCGTTCTACGTGCCCACCAAGGCGCGGGACTGGCCGGACGACGCGCGCCGGGTCGCCGGGGTGAGCGCGTTCGGTCTGGGCGGCACCAACGCGCACGTCGTGGTGGAACAGCCACCGCCGGCCGAACCGGCCGACCCGCCCGGCGAGGGGCCGTGGCTGCTGCCGGTGTCGGCGCGTACCCCGGCAGCGCTGCGGGCCGCGCTGGAACGGCTGCGGGCCCACCTGGCCGGGGCCGTCCCGGCGCTGCCCGACGTGGCCGCCACGCTGGCGCTGGGCCGGCGGGCGTTCGCCCACCGGGCGGCGGTGGTCGCCGCCGACCTGCCGTCCGCGCTGTCCGCGCTGGACGTGCTGCTCGACACCGGCGCCCGCCTCGCCGGTGACGGCGGGCCGCTGCGCGAGACGGCCGCCGAGTGGGTCGCCGGGCACGACGTCGACTGGCACGCGCTGCACCCCGAGGGCACGGTGCGCCGCACCGAACTGCCCACCTACCCGTTCCAGCGCCGCCGGCACTGGATCGACCCCGTGCAGAAAGGTCCACGGTGAACTGGTTCGTCTCCGCCGGAAGCCGACCCGAGGCGCCGGTGCGTTTGTTCTGCCTGCCCTACGCCGGAGCGGGCGCCAGCGCGTTCCGGCGCTGGGCGGACGAGTTCGGCGCCGGTGTCGACGTGGTGCCGGTGCAACTGCCCGGCCGGGAGAACCGGATCACCGAGGACCCCCGCTTCCACGTCGCCGACGTGGCCGACGCGATCGCCTCCCGCGCCGACCGCCCGTACGCGATCTACGGCCACTCGATGGGCGGACGGCTCGGCTTCGACGTGGTCCGCGAGCTGCGCCGCACCGGCCGCCCGCTGCCGCTGCGGCTCTATGTCGGCGGCGCCCGCGCCCCGCACATCGACGGGCCTGGTCCGTTCGACGGGTTGTCCCGGGCGAGCGACGAGGAACTGCTGCGCCGCCTCGGCGACGGCGGCGGCCTCCCCGCCGAACTGCTCGACCACCCCGAGCTGGTGGAACTGCTGCTGCCGCTGCTGCGCGCCGACTTCGACCGGGTCGACAGCTACCGCCACGTACCGGGCGAGCCGCTGCCGGTGCCGATCGTCGTGTTCGCCGGCCGTACCGACCGGGCGGTCAGCCGGGAACAGAGCGCCGCCTGGGCCGACCACACCGCCGCCGGGTTCGCCCTGCACGAGCTGGACGGCGGGCACTTCTTCCTGCACGACCGGCTGCCCGAGCTGGCCGCGCTGATCCGGGCCGACCTGACCGCCGCGCCAACAGACACCCGCCCCGGCACGCCGGACGCGGGTCCGGACCCGGTGCGCGCCGCCGGTCGCGGGACCGCCGGCGCCGCGCACCGGGTTCCGCTCGGCGACACCGGCTGGTCGGTGTGGCGCGACGCGGTGCTGCGGACCACCGGCTTCCCGGCCGGCGGACTGGAGCTGTTCAGCGCGCCCCGGGCCGCCGCGGCGGCTGACGAGCTGCTGGCCACCGGCGCCGGTGCGGACCGGTTCGACAAGGAGTTCGAGGAGGCGCTGCGCGCCGGCGCGCAGCGGTTCAGCGAGCTGGCCGCCGACCCGCTGCTGCGCGAGGCGGTCACCTGGCAGAACCGGGGCGCGCTCGTCGCCTTCGACGGGCTGGTCCGGGGCGGCGCCGACGCGGCCCGCAACGTACGCCGCCGGGACCGCGAGCGGGCGCTGCTGAAGTACTGGCAGCGCTACTGCGGCAAGAACGAGACGGTCGGCTTCTTCGGCCCCAGTTGCTGGGTCGCCGTCGATCCCGCACAGCTGGAGGTTGCCCTGGTCAACCCCGGCGAGAGCCTGACCCGGCGGCGCTGGGTGTGGTTCGAGTCGTGGGCGCTGTCCGCGTACGCCGAACGGATCGGCGCGGACCCGGCGGTGCGGCGGTGGTGGCCGCCGATGCTGCGGGCCCACCTGGCCGTCCGGGACCGGGACGTGCTGCGGCCCGGCCGCCCGCCGCTGACGCTGACCCCGGTCGAGGCGGCGCTGCTGCGCGCGGCCGACGGTCGGCGGGCCGCCGCCGACCTGGTGGCCGACCCGGCGATCGGGCTGCGCCGCCCGGAGGACGGGTACGCGCTGCTCGACCGGCTGGCCGAGCGGGAACTGATCACCTGGGACGCGGCCCTGCCGGTCAGCCCGGACGCCGAGCGGGTGCTGGCCGCGCGGATCGACGCGATCGGCGACGAGCCGGCCCGCGCCGCCGCCCGCGCCGGGTTCGACCGGCTGCGCGCCGCCCGCGACGCGGTGGCCGCCGCGGCCGGTGACGCGGACCGGCTGCGTGCCGCCCTGGACGCGCTGGACGCCACGTTCACCGAGCTGACCGGCGTGCCCGCGGTACGCCGGGCCGGACAGATGTACGCCGGCCGCACGGTCTGCTACGAGGACAGCGCCCGGGACCTGGACGTGGTGTTCGGCGCGCCGCTGCTGGCCGAGCTGGCCGCGCCGCTGGACGTGCTGCTGCGCGCCGCCCGCTGGCTTGCCAACGCGCTCGCCCGCGCCTACCTGGACGTGCTGCGCGGCCTGTACGAGGAGCTGCGCGCCGAGTCCGGCGCCCCGGTGCCGCTGGCCGACCTGTGGTTCCTGGCCCAGGGCATGTTCTGGGGCGACGGGGAACGGCCGGTCGACGCGGTCGCGGCGGACTTCGCGGCCCGCTGGGCCGGACTGTTCGGCCTGGACACGCTGCCCGCCGGCACCACAGACGTGCGGCTGCGCGCGGCCGACCTCGCCGACCGGATCGACGCGGTGTTCCCCGGCACCGGTCCGGAGTGGTCCAACGCCGCCATGCACAGCCCCGACCTGCAGATCTGCGCCACCGACGCGGACGCGCTGCGGCGCGGCGACTACACGGTGGTGCTCGGTGAGCTGCACGCCGCCTGGTCATCGTTCGACTGCGCCGTGTTCACCCCGTCGCACCCGGACGTGGAACGGCTGCGTGACGCGCTCGCCGCCGACCTCGGGCAGCGGCGGGTCCGGCTGCTGTTCCCGGCCGACTGGCCGCGGCGGACCAGCCGCACCGCCGAGTCGCTGACCGGCCCGACCGACAGGCACCTGGCGTTCCTCGACGCGCCCGGCGCCGACCCGGCCCGCGTGCTGCCCACCGTCGGCCTGGTCGTCGACGAGGTGGACGGCGAGCTGGTCGCCACCGCCACGGACGGGCAGCGCTGGCCGCTCGTCGAGATCTTCGCCGAGCCGCTCAGCGCGCACGCCGTGGACGGGTTCAAGCTGGTCGCCGCCGCGCCGTACACGCCCCGCATCACCGTGGACCGGCTGGTGCTGGCCCGGCAGACGTGGCGGACCACGGTGGGCGAGAGCGGCCTCGCCGTACCGAACGGCGAGCGGGACCGGTTCCTCGCCGTCCGGGACTGGCGGCGCCGCCTCGGCCTGCCCGAGCAGGTGTACGTCAAGCTCGGCACCGAGACCAAACCCTGCTTCGTGGACCTGTCCGCGCCGGCGTTCGCCACCACGCTCTGCGCGATGGTGCGCGCCGCCCGGGTCGACGGCGGCGACGACGTGTCGTTCACGGTGAGCGAGATGCTGCCCGGCCCGGAGCAGGCGTGGGTGCCCGACGGCCGGGGCCGCCGCTACTTCAGCGAGCTGCGCCTGCACATCACCGACACCGGGCGGGAGGACCACCGGTGAGCCACCTGCTGCCCCTGGGCGACACCGGCTGGTCGGTGTGGCGGGACGTGGTCCTGCGTACCGCCGGGTTCCCGGCCGCCGGGCTGGACCGGTTCGCCGCGCCCGACTGCGCCGCCGCCGCGGACGCGCTGCTCGCCGGCGACACCGGCGCCGAGGTGTTCGGCAAGGCCCTGGCCGACGCGTTCGCGGAGTCCTCCGCGGTGGCCGGTGAGCTGGCCGGCGACCCGCTGCTGCGCGAGGCGGTGACCTGGCAGAACCCGGACATGCTGATCGCGCTGGACGGGCTGCTGCGCACCGACCCGGGGGTGCGCAACGTCCGCCGCCGCAAGCGTGAACTGAGCCTGCTGCGCTACTGGCAGCGCTACTGCGGCAAGGCCGAGACCATCGGCTTCTTCGGCCCGGTCTGCTGGGGCACGTTCGACACGTCCCGGCCCGGCGTGACCACCGTGCCCGGCGAGACGCTGGTGCACCGGCGGCGGGTCTACTTCGAGGCGTGGGCGCTCATCGCGTACGCCGACCGGCTCGCCGACGACCTCGCGGTGCGCCGCTGGTGGGCGCCGGCCCTGCAACCCCACCTGACCGTCGCCGGGCGGGAACTGCGCTGGCCGATGCACCCGCCGATCGCGCTGACCCCGGTCGAGGCGCTGGTGCTCGGCGCCTGCGACGGGCGGACGCCCGCGCTGGATCTGGCGCGGCGGCTGTGCGACGCCGGTGAGGTGCACAGCGCCGACGACGTCTACCTGCTGCTCGACCGGTGGGTGGAGCGCGGCCGGCTCAGCTGGGGCGCGAACCTGCCGATCGCGCCCGACGCCGAGCGGGTGCTCGAAACGCGGATCGCCGCGATCGGCGACGAGCCGGTCCGCGCCGCCACGGCGGCCGGGTTCGGCCGGCTGCGCGCCGCCCGCGACGAGGTGGCCGCCGCGGCCGGCGACCCGGACCGGCTCGGTGCCGCGCTCGCCGCCCTCAACGCCGAGTTCACCGCCGTCACCGGCCGCCCGGCCACCCGGCACAGCGGGCAGATGTACGCCGGCCGCACCGTCTGCTACGAGGAGACCGCCCGCGACCTGGAGTTCCGGATCGGGTCGGCGGTCGTCGAGGCGCTCGCCGAGCCGCTGGCGGTGGTGCTGCGGACCGCCCGCTGGTTCACCGCCGAGGTGGCCACCCGCTGCGGCGAGGTCTTCGCCGAGCTGCACGAGGAACTGGCCGCCGACGGCGAGCCGGTGCGGCTGGCCGACCTGTGGCTGCTGGCCCAGGGCACGCTCGTCGCCCCGGACGGCCCGATCGGCCGGGCCGGCGCCACGCTCACCGCGCGCTGGGCCGAGCTGTTCGGCCTGGCCGACCTGCCCGCGGGGCAGGCGGAGCTGCGGCTGTGCGCGGCGGACCTGACCGAGCGGGCCCGGGGGCTGTTCCCGGCCGAGACGCCCGGCTGGCCGTCGGCCCGGCTGCACAACCCGGACGTGCAGCTCAGCGCCGCCTCGCCGGAGGCCGTCGAGCGCGGCGACTTCCTGCTGGTGCTCGGCGAGCTGCACCCGGCGTCCGTCGCGTTCGACAGCGCGGTGCTCAGCCCGTTCCACCCGGACCCGGCCGCGCTGCGCGCCGACCTCGACGCCGACCTGGGCCCGGTGCGGCTGCGGGTGCTCTGGCCGGACAGCTTCCCCCGCCGCACCACCCGCACCACGTACGCGCTGACCGGCCCGGCCGACCGCCAGCTCGGCATCGACACCGCGCACGGCGCCGACGTGGACCGCCTCGTCCCGGCCACCACGGTGCTCGTCGAACGCACCGGCGACACGCTCACCGCGGTCTTCCCCGACGGCGCCCGCTGGCCGCTGATGGAGGTGTTCGCCACGCTGCTCGGCTCGCTGCTGCTGGACGCGTTCAAGCTGCTCGGCGCCGCCGCGTACACGCCCCGCATCACCATCGACCGGCTGGTCGTGGCCCGGCGTACCTGGCGCACCACGGCAGGGGCGTGCGGGCTGGGCGGCCACCCCGACGAGACCGCCCGCTACCTGGCGGTACGCCGCTGGCGCGCCGAGACCGGCCTGCCCGAGCGGGTGTTCGTCAAGGTCGGCACCGAGATCAAACCCTGCTACGTGGACCTGACCGGCCCGCTGTACGCGCAGTCGCTGTGCGCGATGGTCGACGCGGCGCTGCGTACCGGCCCGGACGTGCCGGTGGTGGTCTCCGAACTGCTGCCCGCACCCACCGAGGCGTGGGTGCCCGACGCGCGGGGCCGCGGTTACGTCAGCGAACTGCGCCTCCAGATCACCGACCCGGCCGAGCATCTTGGAGCACTCCGGTGACCGACACCCTGACCGCCGGCGCCGTCCACGGCAGCGACCTGCCCTGGCCGGACGCCACCCTCGCCGACCTGATCACCGCGCAGGCGGCCCGTACCCCGGACGCGGTGGCGGTGCGCCAGTGGGACACCCGGCTCACCTACCGGCAGCTCGTCGACCGGGCCGCCGGGGTGGCCGCCGCGGTGCGCGAGCACGGCGCCGGCCGGGGCGACCGGGTCGGGGTGTGCGGCGCGCGTACCCCCGACCTGGTGGTCACGGTGGTCGGCGTGCTGCTCGCCGGGGCCGCGTACGTGCCGCTGGAGCCCGGCGGCCCCCGGGCCCGGCTGCGCGGCATCGCCCGCGACGCGGGCGTCCGCCTGGTGGTCGGCGACGCGGCGGCGGCCGAGTTCGGCGACGAGCCCGGCGTGACGGCCTTCGGCCTGCCCGGCCCGGCTCCGCTCGTGCCCTGCCCGGCCCGCCCCGGCGACCCGGCGTACGTGCTGTTCACCTCCGGCTCCACCGGCCGCCCCAAGGGCGTGCTGACCACCCACCGCAACGCTGTCGAGTTCGTCACCGGCGTGACCGCGCTGACCGGCGCCGACGCCTCGGTCCGCAGCCTCGGCATCGCCTCGCTCGGCTTCGACGCGGCCACCATGGACCTGTTCGTGCCGCTCACGCTCGGCGGTGCGGTGCAGCTGCTCGGCGCCGACGACCGGGCCGACCCGGTACGGCTGGCCCGGTTCGTCGCCGAGCACGAGGTGACCTGGGGCTTCATCACCCCGACCGTGCTGGCGCTGCTGGACCCGGCCGCGTTCCCGACGTGGCGGGTGCTGCTCTGCGGCGGCGAGGCGGTCCCGGCCGAACTGGTCGCCCGCTGGGCGCCCGGCCGGCGGTTCCTCAACGGCTACGGCCCGACCGAGACCACGGTGCTGGCGGTGACCTGCGACCTCACCCCGGCCGACACCGACCCGATGCCGATCGGCCGGCCGCTGCCCAACCACCGGGCGTACGTGGTCGACGCCGACCTGCGGCCGGTGCCGGCGGGCGAGACCGGTGAGCTGCTGATCGGCGGGCCCGGCCTGGCCGACGGCTACCTCAACCGGCCCGGCCTGACCGCCGGGCGGTTCGTGCCCGACCCGTTCGGCGACGTCCCCGGCGAACGGCTCTACCGCACCGGCGACCTGGTCCGGCAGGGCCCGGACGGCCGGATCGTCTATCTCGGCCGCGCCGACCGGCAGGTCAAGGTGCGCGGCCAGCGCATCGAGCTGGGCGAGATCGAGGCGGTGCTGGCCGCCCACCCGGGCGTCGAGCGGGTAGCCGTGGAGGCGGTGCCCGGCCCGGCCGGCGCCGAGCTGGTCGCGTTCCTCACCCCGGCCGGGGCGCCGGACCACGACGAGCTGCGGGCGTACGCGCACACGCGGCTCACCACCGCGATGCTGCCCGCCCGGACGGTGCGGCTGGACGCGCTGCCGGTCAGCGCCACCACCGGCAAGCTGGACCGGCCGGCGCTGCGCGAGCTGGCCACCACCGCCCCGGCCACCGTGGACGACGCGCCCGCCGACGACGACCCGGTGACGGCGGCGGTCCGGCGCGTCTGGACCCGGCTCCTCGGCGCCGCGCCCGCCCCGGACAGCGACTTCCTCGCCGCCGGCGGCAACTCGATCGCCGCGATGCGGCTGGTCGCGGCGCTGCGCGCGGAACTGGGCCGGCACGTCGACACGCGGGTGCTGTTCGCCGACCGCACGTTCGCCGCGCTGGTGGACCGGGTCCGCGCCGCCGACCCCGCCGACGCCGACGGGCTGACCACCGGCAACCCGCCGACGCTGTCCCCGCCGCAGCGGCGGCTGTGGTTCATGGACCAGCTCGCCCCGTCCAGCGCGCCCTACAACATCGCGGTCGCGCACCGGCTGCGCGGGCCGCTTGACGTCCCCGCGCTCGGCGCCGCGCTGCGGGCCGTCGCCGAACGGCACGACGTGCTGCGCTGGCGCATCCCGTGCAACGGCGGCGTGCCGTACGCGGTCCGCGAGGAACCGACCGACGTGGCGGTGCCGGTGGTCGACCTGACCGGCTCCGCCGACCCGGACGGTGAGCTGGCCGGCATGCTCGCGGCCGGCGCCGGGCACGCGTTCGACCTCGCCACCGGCCCGCCCTGGCAGGTGACCGTGTACCGGCTCGCCGCGCGGGAGCACGTGCTCGCGATCACCGTGCACCACGCGGTCTTCGACGGCTGGTCCGAGGCGCTGCTCTACGACGAGCTGGCACTCGCGTACGCCCGCGCCCTCGGCCGGTCCGTGCCGGGCCGCCCGCCGCTGCCCGCCACGTACGCCGACTACGCGGTGTGGCGGGCCGACCGGGACCGGCGCCGGGGCGAGACGGACCTGGCCTGGTGGACCGCGCACCTGACCGGCGCGCCGACGGTGCTGGACCTGCCCCGCGACCGTCCCCGCCCGGCCGTGCAGACGTACGCCGGGTCGGAGGCCGCGGTGCGGCTGGACGAGACCGCCGACCGGGCCGTACGCGACCTGGCCGCCCGGCGCGGCACCACTGTCGCGGCGGTGCTGCTTGCCGCGTTCGGTGAGCTGCTGCGCCGGGTCACCGGCGGCGACGAGCACGTGCTCGGCGCGATCGTCGCCGACCGGCGACTCGCCGCGTTCGACGAGGTGATCGGTTTCTTCATCGACACCGTGCCGGTGCGGTTCCGCTCCGGCGGCGCGAGCTTCGCCGAGCAGGTCGACCGGGCCGCCGCCGAGCTGCACGAGGTCACCGCCCACCCGGGCGCGCCGCTGGAACGCATCGTCGAGACGCTCGGCGTGGGCCGGGACACCTCCCGTGCCCCGCTGGTGCAGGTGCTGTTCAACGTGCTCAACTTCGTCGCGCCCCGGCTGGCGCTGACCGGCCTGGCCGTCGAGCCGGTGCCGGTGCCCAAGCCCGGGTCGCCGTTCGACCTGACCGTCTACGTGGTGGAGCGCGACGGCCGGGCCGGCGTCGAGGTGGTGCACAACCCGGACCTGTTCGAGGCCGACCGGATCGAAGCACTCCTGGCCGACCTGGCCGCGCTGGTCGGCGCGCTCGCCGCCGACCCGGACACGCCGGCCGCCGAGGTGGCGCCCGAACTGCCCCGCCCGGCGGTGCGGGTCGCGGCGCTCGGCGCGATGACGGTCGCCACCGCCGAACCGGCCCGCCCGCCGTTGCCCGCCGGCTCGGACGCGCTCACCGGGACCGAGGAGCTGATCGCCGGGATCTGGCGGGACGTGCTCGGCCGCGACGCGGTGGGCGTGAGCGACAACTTCTTCGACATCGGCGGCCACTCGATGGCCCTGGCCGCCGTGCACGCCCGCCTCACCGAGGCCACCGGCCGCTCGGTCACCATGCTCGACCTGTTCCGCCACCCGACCGTACGGGCGCTCGCCGCAAGCCTCGACGGGGCCGCCGACCGGCCGGAACTGGCCCGCGCCGCGATGCGCGCCGCCGCCCGGCGGGGCCGCGCCCGCCGGACCCCGCCACCCCGCCGACCTCACCAGTGACGCGATCCCTTGTGAATGAAGGAACCCCCATGCAGAACGACATTCCCGCCGACGACGGCGTCGAGCCCATCGCGATCGTCGGGCTCGCCGCCCGGCTGCCCGGCGCGGCCGACGTCGACGAGTTCTGGCGCAACCTGGTCGACGGCGTGGAGTCGACGACCGAGCTGACCCGCGAGGAGCAGCTCGCCCGCGGCGCCCAGCCGCAGGAGGTCGACGACCCGGGCTGGGTCAACCGCGCCCCGCTGGTGGACGGCTACGACGAGTTCGACGCCGGGCTGTTCGGGATGACCGCCCGCGAGGCCGAGATCACCGACCCGCAGCACCGGCTGTTCCTGGAGACCTGCTACACGGCGCTGCAGGACGCCGGCTACGACCCGGGCCGCTACGACGGCGCGGTGGGCGTCTACGCCGGCACCGGCGGCAACACGTACCTGCACCGCAACGTGTACCGCAACAAGCGGGTCGGCGGGAACCCGCACGGCGCGGTCTCGCTGGCCACCGGCAACTCGCCGAACTACGTGGCCACGAACGTGTCGTACCGGCTGGACCTGCGCGGCCCCAGTCTCACCGTGCACACCGCCTGCTCCACCTCGCTGGTGGCGTTCCACCTGGCCTGTGAGGCGCTGCGCAACGGCGAGTGCGACATGGCCCTCGCGGGTGGCGTCAACATCGAGCTGCCGCACGTCGGCTACCTCGGCATGGACGGCTTCACCTCGCCGGACGGGCGGTGCCGGCCGTTCGACGCCGGAGCGAACGGCACGGTGTGGGGCAGCGGGGTCGGCGTGACGCTGCTCAAGCGGCTCTCCGACGCGATCGCCGACGGCGACACCATCCGCGCGGTGGTGCTCGGCAACGCCATCAACAACGACGGCGCCGGGAAGGTCGGCTTCACCGCCCCCAGCATCGACGGGCAGATGGAGGCCATCGCCCAGGCCGTCGCGCTGGCCGGCGTCGACCCGCGCAGCATCAGCTACGTCGAGGCGCACGGCACCGGCACCGCGCTCGGCGACCCGATCGAGGTCGCCGCGCTGTCCGCCGTCTACACGAAGGACACCGACGAGCGCGGCTGGTGCGGCATCGGCTCGGTGAAGTCGAACATCGGCCACCTCAGCCAGCCCTCCGGCATCGTCAGCGTGATCAAGACGGTGCTGGCGATGGAGCACGGGCTGATCCCGCCGACCATCAACTACGAGAGCCCGAACCCGGCCATCGACTTCGCCGACACCCCGTTCTACGTGGCGAACACGCTGACCAAGTGGGACACCGACGGCGGGCCGCGCCGCGCCGGCGTCAGCTCCTTCGGCATCGGCGGCACCAACGCGCACGTGGTGCTCCAGGAGGCCCCGGCCGCCGGTCGGCAGGAGCCGCCGGTCCGCCCGGCGCACCTGCTCCAGGTGTCGGCGAAGACCCCGACCGCGCTGGACACCGCCGTGCGGCGGCTCGCCGACCACCTGGACAGCGGCGGCGACGTCGCGCTGGCCGACGTGGCGCACACGCTGCGGGTCGGCCGCCAGGCGTACGCCCACCGCGCCGCTGTCGTCGCCGGTGACCCGGCGTCCGCCGCCGCCGCGCTGCGCGAGCGGCGCAAGGGTCACCGGGGCGTCGCCGAGGGCCCCGCGCCCCGGGTGGCGTTCCTGTTCAGCGGCCAGGGCTCGCAGTACGCCGGGATGGGCGCCGAGCTGTACGCGCAGGACAGCGCGTACGCCGCCGCCGTCGACCAGTGCGCCGACCTGCTCCGCCCGGAACTGGGCCTGGACATCCGCGACCTGATCCTGGGCCGCGACCCGGAGGCGGCGGACAAGCTCACGGAGACCCGCTACACCCAGCCCGCCCTGTTCACTGTCGAGTACGCGCTCGCCGCCGCCTGGCGGGCCGCCGGGGTGGCCCCGGCCGCGATGATCGGCCACTCCATCGGCGAGTACGTCGCCGCGACTGTGGCCGGGGTGTTCGACCTCGCCGACGCGCTGCGCGTGGTGGCCGCCCGGGGCCGGCTCATGCACTCCCTGCCGGCCGGTTCGATGCTGGCGGTCACGCTCGACGAGTCGGAGGTGACCGGCAGGCTGCCCGAGGGCCTGTCGGTGGCCACGGTCAACGGCCCCGGCACCTGCGTGGTGGCCGGCGAGACGGCGCTGGTGGAGGAGTTCGCGGCGAGCCTCGGCGGCAAGAACAAGTCGAAGGTGCTGCGCACCTCGCACGCGTTCCACTCGCCGATGATGGACCCGATCCTGGACGAGTTCACCGCGCTGATGGCCACCGTGCCGCTGCGCGCCCCGGCGGTGCCGTTCGTGTCGAACGTGACGGGCACCTGGATCACCGAGGCGCAGGCCACCGACCCGGCGTACTGGGCCGCGCACCTGCGCCGTCCGGTCCGCTTCGGCGCGTGCGTGGCCACGCTGCTCGCCGAGGGCACCTGGGCGCTGGTCGAGTGCGGCCCCGGGCGGCAGCTGGCCAACCTGGCCCGGATGCAGGTCGCCAAGGCCGGCGAGGCGCAGCGCGCGCTGACCCCGCTGGGCAGCCTGCCCGGCCCCGGCGACCAGACCGGCGATCTGGCCGCGCTGCTCGGCACGGCCGGCGCGCTCTGGTGCGCCGGGGTGCCGGTGAGCCTCCCGGCCGACCCGCACGCGCGGCGGGTGCCGCTGCCGACGTACCCGTTCGAGCGGCGCCGCTACTGGATCGACCCGGACCCGGAGCAGGAGCTGGCGGCGGCGCCCGCCGAGACCGGCCCCCGCCCGCTGCCGGAGTGGTTCGCGGTGCCGGTGTGGCGGCAGGCCGCCCCGGCCCGCACCGCCGAGCCGCTGGGCCGCTGCCTGGTGCTGGCCGACGGCCCGCGCGGGGACGCGCTCGTGGCCGCGTTGCGCGCCGCCGGCGACGACCCGGTCGAGGTACGCGCCGGTGAGGCGTTCACCGTCACCGCGAACGGCTTCCGGCTGCGCCCCGGCGTCCGCGCCGACGCCGAGGAACTGGTCGCCGCGCTCGGCGCGGACCTGCCCCGGCGGATCGTGCACGCGTTCGCGCTCGACGGTGAGCCGGCCGGCATCGACACGGCGGCCGCCTGGGCGGCGCAGGAGCGCGGCTTCTTCGGCGCGCTGCACCTGGTGCAGGCGCTGGCCGGCGCCGGTGTGACGGCCGACGAGGCGGGCGTACGCCTGGACCTGGTCACCACCGGCGTCGGCGACGTACGCGGCGACGACCTGACCCGCCCCGAGCACGCCACGCTGGCCGGCCTGGCCCGGGTGCTCCCGGCCGAGCTGCCCGGCCTGACCGTGCGGCTGCTCGACACCGACCCGTCCGCGCGCGGCGTCGCCGCCCTGGTGGCCGAGCTGCGCAGCCCGGTCGACGCCGAGCACCCGGAGGTGGCGCTGCGCGGCGACCGCCGCTGGCTGGCCGGCTACGAGCAGGTCACAGTGGGCGCCGAGGACGAGCCGGGCGTGCTGCGCGAGGAGGGCCGCTACCTGATCACCGGCGGTCTCGGCGGCATCGGCGTCACCCTCGCCGAGGACTTCGCCCGCCGGGCCCGCGCCAAGCTGGTGCTGCTGGCCCGTTCCGGGCTGCCCGGGCGCGAGGAGTGGGACGCGCACCTGGCTGTGCACGGCGGCGCCGACCGGGCCGGGCGGGCCATCGCGGCGATCCGCCGGATGGAGGCCGCCGGCGCCGAGGTGCTGGTGCTCGCCGCCGACGTGACCGACGCGGACGACCTGCGCCGGGTCCGCGAGGAGGCGGAGCGCCGCTTCGGCGGGCTGGACGGCATCGTGCACGCCGCCGGTCTGCCCGGTGGCGGCATGGCCGAGGTGAAGGAGCGCGACGAGGCGCGGCGTGTGCTGGCCCCGAAGCTGGCCGGCACCCTCGCGCTGGCCCGGGTCTTCGGCGACCTGCCGCTGGACTTCGTCGTGCTCTGCTCCTCGATCACCGCGGTGATCGGCGGCTTCGGCCAGGTCGACTACTGCGCCGCGAACAACTTCCTGGACGCCTTCGCGCGCTCCGGCACCGGGTTCCGCGCACCTGTGGTGTCGCAGAACTGGGGCGGCTGGGCCGAGGTCGGCATGGCGGTGGAGACCGCCGCGCCGGCTGCGTTCCGGGCCGCCGGGCGCGACACCGTCACCACTGCGGTCGCCCACCCGGTGCTCACCACGATGGTCGCCGGCCCGGACGGCACGGTGCTGCACGGCCTGGTCTCGGCCGACACCCACTGGCTGCTCGACGAGCACCGGATCGGCGGGGTGCCGGTGGTGCCGGGCACCGCCCACCTGGAGTCGGTACGCGCCGCCGTGGTGGCCGCGCTGCCCGCGCCGGGGCCGGACGCCGCGGTGGAGCTGCGCGACGTGGTGTTCCTGGAGCCGTTCTCGGTGCCGGACGGCACGGTGGCCCAGTACCGGGTGGAGCTGACCCGGACCGAGGACGGCACCGACTTCACGGTCGCCAGCCTCGCCGCCGGGCAGGCCCGCACCCACGTGCGCGGCAGCGCCGGGTGGACCACCGAGGCGGCCCCGCCGGCCGTCGTGCCCGCGGTGGCCGGGCGGCGGGTCGACGACGACGCCTCGTTCGGCCGGGGACGCACCAGCATGCTCACCTTCGGGCCACGCTGGGCGGCGCTGGCCGAGCATCACCTCGCCGACGGCGAGGAACTGGCGAGGGTGCAGGCGCCCGCCGCCGCGCTCGGCGACCTGCCCTCCTGGGGGATGCACCCGGCGCTGCTGGACGTGGCCACCGCGTTCGGCCGGGGGCAGGGCTCCGGCACCTACCTGCCGCTGTCGTACGGCCGGATCGTGGTGCGCGGCGCGCTGCCGGCGACGTTCCACAGTCACCTGCGGCACCGGCCCGCAGCCACCGACGAGGTGGTCGCCGCCGACCTGTCGCTGCGCGACCCGGACGGGCGGGAGCTGGTAGCGGTCAGCGACTTCGTGCTGCGCCGGGTCGACCAGAACGCGGTCACCGGCAACCTGGCCGAGGCCCCGGCGGCGGGCGGTGACGCCCCGGCCCCGGTCACCGAGGACATCCGCCCGGTCGACGGTGCGGAGGCGTTCCGCCGCAGCCTCTCCGCCGGTCTCGGCGCCCAGGTGGTGATCACCACCCGCACCGTGGCCGACATCCGGCGCCGCGCGGCCCGGGTCACCACCGACAGCATCGCCGAGGAGACCGACGCGCCGGCCGGCACGGCGGCGGCCACCGGCGGCGGCTCGGCCGCGCCCGGCACCGAGCTGGAGAAGACCATCGCCCAGGTGTGGCGCGACGGTCTCGGCGTCACCGACGTCGGCGTGGACGACGACTTCTTCGCCCTGGGCGGCAACTCGCTTGTCGCCGTGCAGCTCATCGCCGCCATGCGCAAGGCGACAGGCGTGCGGCTGCCGATGCGCAGCCTCTTCGAGACCCCCACTGTGGCCGGCCTGGCCGCCCGGATCGAGGAGCTGCGCGCCGAGGCGCCCGCCGACGCGCCGGTCGCCCCGGCTGCCATCCCGGCCATCCCGCGGCTGCCCCGCGGCTGACACCCCCGACCAAGGAGACACCGCACCATGAGCGAGACAACCGCGACGCTGCCGGTCGTCGTCGAGAGCGACGGCCGGGCGCTGACCGACCTGATCGCGGCCCGGCGCGCCGAGCTGCGGGACACCCTCGTCGCCAGTGGAGGGCTGCTGTTCCGCGGCTTCGACGTGGGCGGCGTGGACGGCTTCGACCAGGCCGTCCGCGCGCTCGCCGGCGAGCCGCTGACCTACACCGAGCGCTCCTCGCCCCGGCACTCCATCAAGGGCCGGGTCTACACCTCGACCGACTACCCGCCGGACGAGGAGATCTTCCTGCACAACGAGAACTCGTACCAGGCGCGCTGGCCGCTGACGCTGTTCTTCTACTGCGTCACACCGCCGGACACCCAGGGGGCCACGCCGCTGGCCGACGTGCGCCGGGTGTACGAGCTGATCGACCCGGCGGTGCGCGAGGAGTTCGTCCGCCGTCGGTGGATGCTGGTGCGCAACTTCCACGGCGACTTCGGCACCCGCTGGCAGGAGGTGTTCAACACCGAGAGCCGCACCGAGGTCGAGGCGTACGCGGCGGACAACGGGATCACCGTGGAGTGGGTCGGCAAGGACGGCCTGCGTACCCGCGCGGTCCGCGACGTGGTGCACCACCGGCCCGGGTCGGACACGCCGCGCTGGTTCAACCACGCCACCTTCTTCCACCTCAGCACCCTGCCGACTGACTACCAGGAGGGGCTGCTGGCCATGTTCGGCGCCGACGGGCTGCCGTCGAACACCTACTACGGCGACGGCGGCGAGATCCCCGCCGACGTCATGGACCACCTGCGCGCCGCCTACCGGGCCGCCACCGTCCGCTTCGACTACCAGCGCGACGACGTGCTGGTGGTGGACAACATGACCGCCGCGCACGGCCGGGAACCGTTCACCGGTCCCCGCAAGATCGCCGTGGCGATGGCCGAGCCGTACACCCCCGAGACCGCTGGAGCGAACTGACATGGCCGAACCCCGATTCCTGGTCGTCCGCAACGACGAGGAGCAGTACTCGATCTGGTCGGCCGACCGGGACCTGCCCGCCGGCTGGCACGACACCGGCTTCGCCGGCAGCCGCGAGGAGTGCCTGGCCCACGTCGACGAGGTCTGGACCGACATGCGTCCCCGTTCGGTGCGCGAGGCCCTCTCATGAGCACGAGCCAGGAGTGGACCTTCCCGGCCTCCTACGCCCAGGAGCGGGTGTGGATGGCCAACCAGCTCGACGCCGGCTCGCCGGTGTTCAACGTGTCCTTCCCGTGGCTGTTCCCGGCCGGCGTGGACGCCGGCACGGCAGGTGACGTGGTCAACCGGGTCGTCGCCCGGCACGAGGCGCTGCGTACCCACCTGCGGACCGACGACGGCGCGCTGGTGCAGGTCGTGCGCGCCCACGAACCGGCGCCGCTGCCCGTCACCGACATCACCCACCTGCCGGCCGGTGAGCAACGGGCCGAGTTCGAGCGCATCCGCGGCGAGATGGCCCGCACGCCGATCCCGCTGGACGCGGCACCGCTGTGGCGGGCCCGGCTGATCCGCATGACCGAAGGGCTGGCACTGGCGTTCGTGGTGCACCACGCCGTCTTCGACAGCCACTCGGCGGTGCTGTTCCACGCCGAGCTGGTCGCGTTCTGCGAGGCCGCGCGCACCGGCGCCGAGCCCGCCGTGCCCGAGCTGCCCATCCAGTACGCCGACTTCGCGGTCTGGCAGCGCCAGCAGCTCACCGGCGGGGAGCTGGACCGGCAGCTCGCCTTCTGGACCGGTCACCTGGCCGGCGCGCCGGCGGTCACCGGCCTGCCGCTGGACCGGCCCCGCCCGGCCCAGCTCGGCTTCGCCGGTGACGAGGTGCGCTTCACGCTGCCCGACGGGCTGCTGGACCGCGTCGGCGCGCTGGCCACCGGCGCGCAGGCCACCCCGTACATGGTGCTGCTGGCCGGATTCGCGGCGCTGCTGTCGCGGATCTCCGGCGACACCGACGTGGTGGTCGGCGTCTCCACCGCGGGCCGGGACAACCCGGAGCTGGCGCCGCTGATCGGCATGTTCGTCAACCCGGTGGCGCTGCGCTGCGACGTCTCCGGCGACCCGGCGTTCGCGGCGCTGCTCGGCCGGGTCCGCAACGGCCTGATCGACGCGATGGAGCACGGGCAGACGCCGTTCCAGAAGATCGTCGAGGCGGTCGACCCGCAGCGGGACCCGTCGGTGCAGCCGATCTTCCAGACCGCGCTGAACTGGATCCCGGACTCCGGCCTCGACCCGGTGGAGCTGGGCACCACGAAGGACGACCTGGCCTTCGACATCACCACCGGCGACTGCCGCCTGGTGTACCGCACCGAGCTGTTCGACCGGGCCACGGCCGAGACCGTGGTCAGCCGCTACGTGCGGCTGCTCGCCGCCGCCGTCGCCGAGCCGGAGCGTACGGTCGGCGCGCTGCCGCTGCTCACCGACACCGAGCGGGACCGGGTGCTCGAAGCCTGGAACGACACCGCCCACGACGTGCCGGTCACCACTGTGGTCGACGAGGTGCAGCGGCAGGCCGCCGCCACCCCGGACGCGGCGGCGCTGGTCTGCGACGGCGTGACGCTCGGCTACGGCGAGCTGAACACCGCCGCGAACCGGCTGGCCCGGCTGCTCGTGGCGCGCGGCGCCGGCCCGGAGACCCGGGTCGCGCTGGCACTGCCCCGCTCCTGCGACCTCGTCGTGGCGATGCTCGCGGTGCTCAAGGCCGGCGCCGCGTACGTGCCGGTGGACACCGCGTACCCGGCCGGCCGGATCGCGTACCTCCTGGCGGACGCCGCGCCCGCGCTGGTGGTGACCGCGCCGGACACCGCCGCCGTGGTGCCCGGCGACGCGCTGGTGCTCGACGGCGAGGTCGGCTCGGACCAGTCCGGCGACGACCTCACCGACGCCGACCGGGTCGCGCCGCTGCGCCCGGAGCACCCGGCGTACGTGCTCTACACCTCCGGCTCCACCGGCCGCCCGAAGGGCGTGGTGGTCGAGCACCGGGCGGTGACCGCGTACCTGGCGTGGGCCCGCGCCACCTACCCGGGGCTGGCCGGGGTGGCGCTGCTGCACTCGCCGGTGTCGTTCGACCTGACCGTGACCGGCCTGCTCGGCACGCTCACCGCCGGCGGCACGGTACGGCTCGCCGCGATCGACGACGCGGCCGCCCGCGCCGGTGGCCGGCCCGCGTTCCTCAAGGTCACGCCGAGCCACCTGCCGCTGCTCGACGGCGAGCTGTCGCCGACGGCCGACCTGGTGATCGGCGGCGAGGCGCTGACCGGGGAGCAGCTCGCCGCCTGGCGGGCCGCGCATCCCGACGTGGCGGTGATCAACGAGTACGGCCCGACGGAGGCCACAGTGGGCTGCGTCGCGGCCCGGATCGCTCCCGGCGAGCCGGTCCCGGCCGGGCCGGTGCCGATCGGTGCGCCCACCTGGAACACCCGGGCGCTGCTGCTCGACGCCGCCCTGCGGCCGGTGCCGCCGGGCGTGGTGGGGGAGCTGTACGTCACCGGCACCCAGCTCGCGCGCGGCTACCACGACCGGCCCGGCCTGACCGCCGAGCGGTTCCTGCCCTGCCCGTACGGCCCGCCCGGCGCCCGGATGTACGCCACCGGCGACCTGGCCCGCTGGCGTGCCGACGGCACGCTGGACTACCTGGGCCGCCGCGACGACCAGGTCAAGGTGCGCGGCATGCGGATCGAGCTGGGCGAGGTGGAGGCCGCGCTGCTGGCCCACCCGGACGTGCGCGCCGCCGCCGCGGCGGTCCGCACCGACGGCGGTGAGCCGATGCTCGTCGGCTACCTGGTGGGCCCGGCCCACGAGGACTCGGTCCGCGCCGAGCTGGCCCGTGAGCTGCCGGCGCACCTGGTGCCGGCCGCCCTGGTCCGGCTGGACGCGCTGCCGCTGACGCCGAACGGCAAGCTGGACCGCGCCGCGCTGCCCGCCCCGGCGGCGGCCGAACCGGCGCAGGACAGCTTCGTCGCGCCCCGCACCGAGGCCGAGGCCCTGGTCTCGGAGGTGTACGCCGACATCCTCCAGGTGGAGAAGGTCGGCGCCCTGGACGACTTCTTCGCCCTCGGTGGCAACTCGCTGCGCGGCATGCGGGCGATGGCCCGGATCCGCGCGGAGGTGGACGTCGACCTGCCCATGCGGGCGCTGTTCAGCAGCCCCGTGGTGGCGGACCTGGCCGCCCAGATCGAGGCGCGGATCGCCGCCGAACTCGACGGGCTCTCCGACACCGAGGTCGCCGCGCTGCTCGCGGCGGAAGAGGGAACCAACTGATGACCGACCTGAAGGATCCGGCCCGCGAGGCGGCCCGGCAGGCGCTGATCGCCCGACGGCTACGCGCCCGCCAGACCGCCCCCGCGGCCCGGATCACCCCCCGCCCGTCCGGCGCCGAGGTGCCGCTGTCGTACGCCCAGGAGCGGGTCTGGTTCATGGACCAGCTCGCCCCGGGCGAGGCGGCGTACCACATCGCGGTGCCGCTGCGGGTACGCGGGCCGCTCGACGTGGACGCGCTGCGCGCCGCGCTGACCGGGCTCGCCGAGCGGCACGAGTCGCAGCGCACCCGCTTCCCGGCCGACGCCGACGGCCGTCCCACAGTGGTCGTCGCGGACACCGCCGACGTGCCGCTCACTGTGGTGGACGCACCCGACGAGGCGGCCGCGCAGGCGCTCGTCGACGCGGCGGCGGCCGAGCCGTTCGACCTGGCGAACGGGCCGCTGCTGCGGGCCCTGCTGATCCGGCTCGCCGCCGACGACCACGTGCTGTTCCTCGCCCAGCACCACATCGTCGGCGACGGCTGGTCGGTGGACGTGCTGCTGCGCGACCTGATCACGCTCTACCGGGGCGGTGAGCCGCCCGCCCTGCCGATCCAGTACGGCGACTTCGCCGTCTGGGAGGCGCAGGAGCTGGACGGCCCGCAGGCCCGCGCGCACGTCGACTACTGGAAGCAGCGGCTGGCCGGCATCACCCCGCTGGAGCTGCCGCTGGACCGGGCCCGCCCGGCCACCCAGACCTACCGTGGTGACTTCGTCGAGTTCCAGCTCGACCCGGCCGCCACCGAGGCGCTCAACGCGCTCACCCGCGACAGCGGCGGCACGCTGTTCATGACGCTGCTCGCCGCGTACCAGGTGCTGCTGGCCCGGCACGCAGGCCAGGACGACTTCGCCATCGGCGCGTCGGTGGCCGGCCGGTCCGCGCCGGAGCTGGAGAACGTCGTCGGCATGTTCATCAACATGCTGCCGCTGCGCGCCGACCTGGCCGGCGACCCGACGTTCGCCGAGCTGCTGGAGCGCACCCGCCGTACCGTGCTCGACGGGTTCGAGCACGGCGAGGTGCCGTTCGCCAAGGTGGTCCACGAGCTGGGCCTGCCGCGTGACGTCAGCCGCTCCCCGGTGTTCCAGACGATGTTCGTGCTGCAGAACTACGAGATGGGCCGCTTCCGTGGCGTGTCCCGCACCGACGAGGTCACGTTCTCCTGGACCCCGATGGAGTTGCGGGCCACCCGGTTCGACTTCGAGCTGCACGCGGTGGAGACCGTCGACGGGCTCTGGGGCAAGCTGGTCTTCAACACCGACCTGTTCGACCGGGCCACCGTGGAGCGGATGGCGCAGCGGTGGACCGCCCTGCTGGACGCGGTGGTCGCCGCGCCCGACACCCCGGTGTCGCGGCTGCCGCTGCTGCCCGCCGCCGAGCGGGAGCTGCTGGCCGCCTGGAACGACACCGCGGCGGACTTCCCGCGCGACGAGACGCTGCACGGCCCGATCGAGCGGCGTGCCGCGGTCACCCCGGACGCGGTAGCGGTCACCATCGACGGGCACAGCCGCACGTACGCCGAGCTGAACGCGCAGGCCAACCGCGTCGCGCACCGGCTGCGCGCGGCGGGCGTCGGCCCGGAGACCCTGGTCGGGGTCTGCGCGGAACGCTCCGTGGAACTGGTCGCCGGCCTGCTCGGCGTGCTCAAGGCCGGCGGCGCGTACCTGCCGCTGGATCCGGAGTACCCGGCCGACCGGCTCGCGTTCATGGTCGGCGACGCGGACGCGCCGGTGGTGCTGGTCCAGTCGCACCTGCGCGACGTGCTGCCGGACACCGGCGCCACGGTGCTCGAACTCGACGACGCCACGGTCTGGGCCGGTCAGCCCGAGACCGACCCGGCGCCCGCCGCCGGTCCGGAGAACCTGGCGTACGTCATCTACACCTCCGGGTCCACCGGCCGCCCGAAGGGCGTGCCGAACACGCACCGGGGCATCGTCAACCGGCTCGACTGGATGCAGAAGACGTACGGCCTCGGCGCCGACGACGCGGTGCTGCAGAAGACCCCGGCGAGCTTCGACGTGTCGGTGTGGGAGTTCTTCTGGCCGCTGCGCACCGGCGCCCGCCTGGTGCTGGCCAAGCCGGGCGGCCACAAGGACGCCGGCTACCTGCGTGACCTGCTGGTGTCCGAGCGGATCACCACCGCCCACTTCGTCCCGTCGATGCTGACCGTCTTCCTCGCCGAGGACGGCGTGGAGGCGGCCACCGCGCTGCGCCGGGTGATCTGCTCCGGCGAGGAGCTGCCGCTGGCCTCGGCGGCCGACTTCACCGCCCGGCTGCCCTGGTGCGGCCTGCACAACCTGTACGGCCCGACCGAGGCGGCCATCGACGTGACCGCCTGGGCCTGCGAGCCGGGGCGGCTCGCCGAGGTGACGAGCGTGCCGATCGGCGCGCCGATCGCCAACCTGCGGCTGCACGTGCTCGACCCGTCCGGCGCGCAGTGCCCGGTCGGGGTGGCCGGTGAGCTGCACATCGGCGGCGTCGGGCTGGCCCGCGGCTACCACCGCCGGCCGGCGCTGACGGCGGAGAAGTTCGTCCCGGACCCGAACTCCTTCGAGCCGGGCGCCCGCCTCTACCGCACCGGCGACCTGGCCCGCTGGGTCGTCGGCCCGGACGGCGCCGGGGTGATCGAGTTCCTGGGCCGCATCGACCACCAGGTCAAGCTGCGCGGCCTGCGCATCGAGCTGGGCGAGATCGAGAGCGCGCTGCGCGAGCAGCCCGGCGTCACCGAGGCCACGGTGATCGTCCGCGAGGACAGCCCGGGCGACAAGCGGCTCACCGCGTACCTGGTCGGCGAGGCCGAGCACGCCGCGCTGAAGGCGGCGCTGAAGGACACGCTGCCGGAGTACATGGTGCCGGCCGCGTTCGTCACGCTCGACGCGCTGCCGCTGACCCCGAACGGCAAGCTGGACCGCAAGGCGCTACCGGCGCCGGTGGTCACCCGCGAGGCGTCGGTGGCGCTCGTCGAGCCGCGCGACGACACCGAGCGGGCGGTGGCCGCGATCTGGTCCGAGGTGCTGGGCGTGGACACGCTCGGCATCGACGACGACTTCTTCGACCTGGGCGGGCACTCGATGCTCGCCACCCAGGTCGTCGCCAGGATCCGCAAGGCGGAGCTGGGCGGCCGGGCGGTCGGCGTGATGGACCTGTTCCAGCAGCGCACCATCCGGGACCTCGCCGCGTTCATCTCCGGCGACGCCGACCAGGCGGGGCCGCGCCGGCTGCTCTACGAGCTGACAAAGCCGATCCCGGCGGGCAAGCGGGTGCTGACGTACGTCTGCGTCCCGTACGGCGGCGGCAGCGCCATCGTCTACCAGCCGCTGGCCGACGCGCTGCCGGCCGGGTACGGGCTGTGGTCGCTGGCGATCCCCGGCCACGACGTGGGTCTCAGCGAGGACGCGCTGCCGTTCGACGAGCTGACCAGCCGGGTCGCCGACGAGATCCTGGAGCGGGTCGAGGGGCCGATCGCGCTGTACGGCCACTGCGGCGTGGGCAGCGCCATCCTCGCCGACGTGGCCCGCAAGGTGGAGGCGGCCGGCCGGGAGCTGGAGGCCGTGTACATCGGCGCGATGTTCCCGTTCGCCCGCCCGAAGGGCGTGATCGCGGCGCTGCGCGACCGCCTGGAGCGGCTCAGCAGCAACAGGCACTCGGCGAGCTGGCTCAAGTCGATGGGTGTGGACACCGACGAGCTGGAGCCGGAGCAGGCCGACCGGATCATCAGCAACATGCGGGCCGACTCCCGCGCCTCGGAGGAGTACTTCACCCGGCTGCTGGACCAGCAGGCGACGAAGCTCCGTACGCCGATCATCTCGGTGGTCGGCTCCGAGGACCCGGTGACCGACTACTACCGCGAGCGGTACGCCGAGTGGCAGTTCCTCAGCGACACGCTCGGCCTCGTCGTGCTCGACCAGGCCGGGCACTTCTTCCTCAAGTACCGGGCCGAGGAACTGGCCGAGATCGTCACCCAGGTGCACCCGGCGGTGGCCGCCGGGGACGTCGGCGCGCTGACGCCGGAGGCCCGCGGTGAGGACGCCGGCTGGGTGGTGGCCGACACGCTGCGGGTGGGGGAGGACCGCAAGCCCACCAAGACGGTCAAGCCGAGCATGGGCCGGTTCATGGCCATCACGACCGGCCAGCTCATCTCCAGCACCGGTTCCGCGCTGACCGCGTTCGCGCTGCCGATCTGGTTGTTCAACCGCACCGGTTCGGTGGCGAACCTCGGCCTGCTCTGGGCGCTCGCGCTGATCTGCGGTGTGCTCATGCTGCCGGTGGCCGGCGCGCTGGTCGACCGGGTCAGCCGGCGCCGGATCATGATGACGGCGAGCTGCTTCGCCGGCTCGGTGCAGCTGGTGCTTGCCGTCCTGCTGTGGACCGACAACCTGGTGCTCTGGCACATCTACATGCTGGTGGCGCTGAGTTCGGTGGCCGGTTCGTTCCAGCGGATCGCGTTCCAGTCGGCGGTGCCGCAGCTGGTGCCCAAGCGCTACCTCGGGCACGCCATGGGCATCACCCAGCTCTCCACCGGTGTGGCCACGCTGCTCATGCCGGCGTTCGCGGCCGGTCTGCTCGCCACCATCGAGCTGAAGGGCATCCTGCTGGTCGACGTGGCCAGCTACGTGTTCGCGGTGCTCACCCTCGCCGTGGTCCGCTTCCCGGACGCGCTGGGCTGGCGGCCCAAGGAGCGCCTGCTGGTGGCCATCGCCAACGGCATGCGCTACTCCTGGCGGCACCGCGGGTTCCGGCTGATGCTCGGCTACTTCGCGCTGGGCAACATCTTCCTGGCGCCCGCGCTGGTGCTCATCACGCCGCTGGTGCTGTCGTTCGGCAGCCCGACGCAGGTGGCGCAGGTGGCGCTGGCCGAGGCGGTCGGCGCGGTGCTCGGCGGCGTGCTCATGTCGCTGTGGGGCGGTCCGCGCAAGCGCCGCATGATCGGTGTGCTGATCGGCAACCTGGGCACCGCCATCGGCTGCGTGCTGATCGGCCTGGACGCGTCGGTGGCGATGATCTGCGTCGGCTTCTGCTGGCTGGCCATGTCGATGACCACCGCGCAGTCGATCTACGCGACGATCGTCCAGGTGAAGGTGCCGCAGCGCTTCCACGGCCGGGTGTTCAGCCTCAACCAGACCATCTCCTGGTCGACGCTGCCGATCGGGTTCGCGCTGCTCGCGCCGGGCGCCACCGCGCTGTTCGAGCCGATGCTCGCCCCGGGCGGGGCGCTGGCCGGTTCGGTGGGAGCGGTGATCGGCACCGGGCCGGGCCGGGGCATCGGCTTCGCGTACATCTGCTTCGGCGCGGCGCTGATCCTCGTCACGCTCGGCGGGTTCGCGATCCGGCTGCTGCGCCGGTTCGACCTGGAGGTGGAGGACTCCCTGCCGGACGACCTGATCGGCGCCCAGGAGCGGGAGAAGCGCCTGGCCGCCAAGGCCGAGAAGAAGGAACTCGCCTCGGTCTGACCCCGCCGCCCACCTGGTTGATCAAGGAGTTCGTGTCCGTTCCGGGCCTTCCGGCCGGCACGAACTCCTTGATCACCGGGGCTAGCATCGGTGTGGTGAGCGACGACGTCATCGATGCGCTGCTGCGGGAGACGGGGCGCCTCGATCCGTGCGCCGCCGTGGTCGAGGCCGGTGAACAGGACGTCGACGGGCTCACCGACTACAGCCCGGACGGTCACCAGGCCCGCGCCGATCTCGCCGCCCGCGCCCTGCGCCGGATCGAGACGCTGCCCGCGACCCCGCTGCACGCCCACCTCGCCGAACGGCTGCGCGCCCGGATCGCCTTCCACGACGCCTGGGAGGACCTGCGGGAACTGCACGTGGCGGCCACCGGCCCGCTCCAGCTCATCCGCCAGTGCGTCGAGTCCGCGGTGCCGGGCCGCGACGCCGGGGGCACGGCCTACGAGGACGGATGGGCCCGCGTCGGCGCGCGCCAGGCCGCGATCCCGGCCGCACTCGACGGGTACGGCCAGAGCCTCCTGCTCGCCGCCGCGCGCGGCCACCTGCCGGCGCGGCGTCAGGTGGAACTGGTGACGCGGCGCTGCCGCGCCTGGCTCGACGACGACATCGCCCTGGTGAAGCGGTACGGCGACGGCCCGCAGTGCGCCTCGTTGCAGGCGGCGGCGCAGGACGCGCGGGAGGCGTACCGGAGATTCGCCGCGACGCTCGCCGCGGACCTGGCGCCCCGGGCGCACGACGACGAGGCGTTCGGCCCGGCGCGGTACGCCCTCTGGGTGCGGGCCTTTCTCGGCGCGGAACCGGACCTGCGCGAGCTGTACGCGTGGGGCTGGGACGAGTTCACCGCGATCGAGGCGGACATCGTCGCGGAGGCGAAGGCCCTGGGCGGCACCGTGCCCGAGGTGCGGGAACGGCTCGACCGCCCCGACGCGCCGGGCGTCCTGCGCAGCCGGGACGAGTTCGCCGCCTGGCTCCAGGAGCTGCTGGAGGCCACCACCGAGCGGCTGCACGGCGTCCACTTCGACATCCCCGCGCCGCTGCGGCGCATCGAGTCACGGGTCACCACGTCCGGCGGCACCGCCTACATCGGGCCGTCGCGGGACCTGACCCGGCCGGGCCGGGTCTCGTGGCTGCTGCCCGACGGGCAGGAGCGCTTCTCGACCTGGTGGGCGTACAGCACCGCGTACCACGAGGGCGTCCCCGGCCACCACCTGCACCTCGGCTCGGAGGCGTGCCGGGGTGGCCCCGGGCAGCGGCTGAACCTGCTCGGCGGGCTCTCCGGCGCCCAGGAGGGCTGGGCCCTGTACGCCGAGCGGCTCATGGACGAACTCGGATTCTACGAGCAGCCGGGCACCCGGCTGGGCCACCTGTTCATGCAACTGCTGCGGGCGGCCCGGGTGGTGCTCGACATCGGCCTGCACCTGCGCCTGCCGATGCCGTCCGGCAGCACGCCGTGGACGCCGGACGCCGCGCTGGACCTGCTGCGCGACCGCTGCCACCAGGGGCCCTACGCACCACTGGAACTGGCCCGGTACCTGGGCCGGCCCGGGCAGGCGCTGACCTACAAGGTGGGGGAGCGGGTGTGGCGCGACGGCCGCGCGGCCTTCCCGGGCGACCGGCGCGCGTTCCACAACCGGGCGCTGGAACTCGGTTCGCTGGGACTGGACCAGCTCGCGAGCGCGCTCGCCGTCTATCCGGCGTCGTCGGCGGGCAGCTCCTCCGGGTCGGCCACCCACGCGGAGTAGACGGGCAGGCCGTCCCACGGCCCGCCGGCCGGGTCGGTGGTCACCGCCACCACCGCGTACGGGTGACCGAACCGCAGCTCGGCGACGCGGGCGACACCCTCCGGCGGCATGCCGGCCACCATGCCGAACGCGGTCACCGCGGCGGCCTCGAAGCCGTAGCGGCCGAACCGGGCCACTGCGGACTGCGCGGCGTCGAAACCCGGCGCGGCCAGGCCCAGCAGCTCGCCGAGCGCCCGGGCCGCCGCGTCGAAGCCGAACCCGGGCGCGGTCAGATCGTGCCGGCTCCGCGCCGACCAGCAGGGCAGCACCGCCGTGGCGCGTTCCTCCCGGCCGTCCGCCGCGAACGTGCGGATCGGCTTCTCCCGCACCGTCCACAGCGGCGTCTCGCCAAGCGGCAGGTCGAACAGCGGCCGGCGGTCCGGCGTGGAGTCCGGGATGAGCGCGGCGGCGCTCGCCAGTTCCTGCGCGGCGGCCAGCACGTCGGCGGCGGGCACCTCGGGTGCGGCGGCCACCGAGACCACGAGCATGCCGGCGCCGTCGTCGCCGGTTTGCGCCGGCACCGCGTGCACCGCCACGTCACCGGCCCGGTCGGTGGCCGCCACCCAGCAGCGGTGCCCGGACGGCGGCGTACGCAGCACCCGGCTCAGCCGCCCGGACCAGGCGCTGCCCGCGCCCAGTTCCGTGCCCGGGGCGGTGTCGAACGGGTCGGCCCACGACACCCGGGTGGCCAGGGCACTGGCCAGGATCAGCAGCGTGTCCGGGGCGAGGTCGACCGGGAAGCGGTCGATCAGCCCGCCGGTACGCTCCCGCGCCCAGGCGTCCAGCGCCGCCTGGTCGGGCAGCGCACCACGTTCGGTGTTCTCCGGCAGGGCGGCCCGCCAGGCGTCCAGCTCCGCCGCCGGGGCGAGTTCCCACAGCGCGGTGGCCGCGGCGACCATCGGGTGCGGCGCGGCGAGCAGCGCCCGGGCCTCGGCGGCGGCGTCGTCCGGGTCGACGCCCAGTGCCTCGGCCAGCGCCGCGCGGGCGTCGCCGGTGGCGGCCGGGCCGGTCAGCGCCAGCAGCAGCCAGGCGCCCAGCGGCGAGGCGGCGTGGTGGGTGTCACCGGCGGCGCGGTGCAGCCGCTCGGCGTAACGGGCCAGGGGTGCGCGCAGTGGAGTCACCGCTCCACTGTGCCCGCCGGGACCCCCCGTGTCAGGACCACAGCTCGAACGGTTCGTCGATCTCCGCGCCGGCCAGGAACGCGGGCAGCAGTTCGGGCAGCCGCCCGGGATAGCAGCGCGGCCGCTCGGCGAGCACCTCGGCCAGCGGCCACCAGCGGAACCCGAAGTAGTCCTCCACCTCGTAGTCCAGCCGCAGCGCCTCGTCCACGTCCGGTCCGGGGCCGGGCAGCCGTACCGTCACGACCACCTCGTCCTGGAGGTGCCGGCGCTGCCGGTGCCGGAAGCTGGCCCGCCGCCGCCAGGTGGGAGCGCCCACCTCGTCCGGGCCGATGGCGATGCCGGTCTCCTCGCGGAGTTCGCGGACCGCCGTTTCCCGGTACGTCTCGCCCGGGTCCAGCCCGCCGCCGGGTAGCTCCCACCACACGCCGAGGTCCGGGTGGTCCGGGTCGCGGGTGTGGAACAGCAGCAGACGGTCGGCGGCGTCGAGCACCACCAGCCGTACCGCGCTGCGCTCGAACAGCGGCAGATCGTCGGGCAACTCCACGGTTAGAGAGTAAGGAAGGGCCCCCTGTTAACGCCTCCGGTAGTAGAAGGGCCCCTTATTAACATCGCCCAGCGCGGGGGACGCCCGGGTGCGCCGCCCGGCGCCGATCCCACTCAGCCGGCGTCGACGACGCGGGCCACCTCGCCGGTAGCGGACGCACCCCGCCCGATAGGCTGCCCGCCGTGGCAGGTCTGTTGAAGAACGTGGCGTCGAAGCTCGGCCGGATCACCCGGGTGGCGCCCGCCCCCGCCCGCACCGGCGGGCCGATCCCGGCGCAGGTCGCGCGCCGCCGCCAGGTCAACGCGTTGCAGCGCCGCGAACTGTCGTACGCCCCGGAGCCGGACGGGCAGGCCGACCCGGGCGAGATCGTCTGGACGTGGGTGCCGTACGAGGACGACCCGCGTCAGGGCAAGGACCGCCCGGTGCTGGTGGTGGGCCGGCACAGCCGCACGCTGTTCGGGCTGATGCTGTCGAGCCAGAGCGACCGGGACGGCCAGCGGCACTGGCTGGCGCTCGGCCCGGGGGAGTGGGACCGGGACAAGCGGCCGAGCTGGGTACGCCTGGACCGGGTGCTCACCATGCGCGAGGACGGCATCCGCCGCGAGGGTGCGGTGCTGGACCGGCCCCGGTTCGACCGGGTCGGTGCGGCGTTGCGCGCCGGCTACGGCTGGCGCTGACCACCGGGTAGGGCCCGGGTCAGCACTCCGCGACGAGCTGGCGGGTCGGGCGGGCGGCGCCGAGCGTCTTCGCCTCGTACATGGCCGCGTCGGCGCGGCAGAGCGCGTCGGTGAGCTGCGTGGGGCAGTGCACGGGCGCGAGCCCGACCGAGGCGGTGACCTGGATGCTGCGCGCCCCCAGCGGGATCGGCGCGGCGAGCGCCTCACAGAGCCGCCGGGTGGCGTGCTCGATCCACCAGCGGTCCGCCGTCGGGCTGGCCAGCAGGCCGGCGAACTCGTCGCCGCCGAGGCGGGCGACCGGGTTGTTGCCGGCGAACGCGGCCAGCCGTTGTGCCACGCTGACCAGCACCTGATCTCCGGCGGCGTGCCCGTAGCGGTCGTTCACCTGCTTGAAGTTGTCCAGGTCGAGCACGACCGCGACGAGGGGCTGACCGGCCGGGTCGGTGAGCAGGGCGGCGGCCAGGCGGAAGAACGCGCGGCGGTTTGGCAGCCCGGTGAGCGGGTCGTGGCTGGCGGCGTGCCGCTCGGCGGCCAGCTCGGCCTGGAGCAGCTCGATCTCGGCTTCGGCGCGTAGGGCGCGGCGGCGCAACTGCCAGGCGGAGACGAGCGCGCCCGCCGCGGAGATGCCGGAGGCGATGGTCATCGGATCCGCCAACGCGTCCTCCTCACCGCAGTCCCGTAGCCGCGCGAAGCGGCATCCCCGGGGCCGGGCTCGGGTCACCGTACGTGAGCGAACCGGCACACCGTATTTCGGTTATCATGCTCTCTGTCCATTGCAGATGCAATAGCAGATGCACGTGCATCTCACTCCTCAGTCGACAGACGTCGCCACCCACCGCCCCTCCCCGCGGCCTCGGCTGGCTCATTCCCGAAGGACGCCCATGCAGCAACCCCCGAACGGCGTGCCCGTGACCGAGTTGCCACCGATGCGCTGGTTGAAGAGCCGTCGCAGCAACCCCAGCGGCAACTGCGTCGAACTGGCCGAGCTGCCCGGTGGTGGCGGCATCGCGGTCCGCAACTCGCGGCACCCCGAAGGGCCGGCACTCATCTACACGGTGGACGAGATCGCCGCGTTCGTGCTCGGCGCCCGCGACGGCGACTTCGACCACCTCATCCCGCCGTCCCGTACACGGGACTGACTCCGTCCGTACGGAGGAGTTCACCTCACTGTCGGTTCATGGCATGCTTACTCGTCGGCCGGGAGGGTGCCCGGCCGGTGCGGCCGGGATGCGAGGGCGGTCAGGTGGCGACGGTGCCCGTCGAGGGTGGTCCGACAAGCGGTCCGACAGTGCTGCGCATGTTGCTCGGCGGGCAGTTGCGCCGGCTGCGGGAGAGCGCCGGGGTCAGCCGCGAGACCGCCGGCTGGGAGATCCGCTCGTCGGAGTCGAAGATCAGCCGAATGGAGCTCGGCCGGGTCGGCTTCAAGGAGCGCGACGTGGCCGACCTGCTCACGCTCTACGGCGTCACCGCCCCGGAGGACCGCACCGCGCTGCTCAAGCTGGCGCAGGACGCGAACAACCCGGGCTGGTGGCACCGCTACGGCGACGTGCTCCCGCCCTGGTTCCAGTCCTATCTGGGCCTGGAGGCGGCCGCCGCGATGATCCGCACCTACGAGGTGCAGTTCGTGCCCGGCCTGCTGCAGACCGCCGCGTACGCCCGGGAGGTGATCCTGCTCGGCCACCGCGGCGCGTCGGTGGCGGAGCTGGACCGGCGGGTGGAGCTGCGGATGCAGCGCAAGGATCTGCTGCGGCGCGCGAACCCGCCGCAGTTGTGGGCGGTGCTCGACGAGGCGGTGCTGCGTCGCCCGATCGGCGGCGCGGCGGTGATGCGGGAGCAGATGGACGCGCTGATCGAGGCGACCTCCGGCCCGCATGTGCGGTTGCAGATCGTTCCGTTCGCCGCCGGCGGGCACGCGGCGGCCAGTGGCGCGTTCAGCATCCTGCGCTTCGGCGACGCCGACCTGCCCGACATCGTCTACATCGAGCAGCTCACCAGCGCGATCTACCTGGACAAGCGCGACGACCTCGACTTCTACGCCGAGGCGATGGAACGGTTGTGCGTGGAGGCCGTGCCGCCGGAGCGGACGCCGGAGCTGCTGACCCGCCTGCGCGACGAGCTCTACCCGGCCTGACCGGCTCGATGGCGGGCCGTGGCATGATCGGCGACCGAAGACAGTGGACGGTGGCACGCGAGTCGTGGAGGCGGCCTTGACCAGCGAAGCACCAGGTACGGCACCCGAGTCCGGCCGGATAGACACCACGGTGGCGCACCCCGCCCGCCGGTACAACTACTGGCTCGGCGGGAAGGACAACTTCCAGGCCGACCGTGACTCCGGCGACGCCATGGCCGCGCGGTTCCCGACCATCCGGCTCAGCGCGCTGGAGAACCGGCGGTTCCTGCGCCGCGCGGTGCGCCACCTGGCCGGCGAGGCGGGCATCCGCCAGTTCCTGGACATCGGCACCGGCATCCCCACCGCCGACAACACGCACGAGGTGGCGCAGTCGACCGACCCGCGCGCCCGGGTGGTCTACGTCGACAACGACCCGATCGTGCTGGCCCACGCCCGCGCGTTGCTCACCAGCTCCGCCGAGGGCGCCACCGCCTACCTGGACGCGGACCTCGTCGACCCGGAACGCATCCTCGCCCACCCTGATCTGCGCCGCACGCTCGACCTGTCCCAGCCGGTGGCGTTGATGCTGCTGGCGGTGCTGCACTTCGTGCCGGACGGCGAGGATCCGTACACGATCGTCGGCCGCCTGCTGGACGCGTTGCCAGCCGGCAGCTACCTGGCAGCCTCGCACGCCACCCACGACTACCTGCCGCCCGACGTGGCCGTCGAGGCGAAGGCGGCGGCGCGCGGCGGGGGCCCGCACGGCGTGATCAACCTGCGCAGCCGGGAGGAGTTCGTCCGCTTCTTCGACGGGCTGGAACTGGTCGAGCCGGGTGTCTGCTCGGTGGCCGAGTGGCGTGCCGACGGCGAGCCGGAGCCGCGCCCGTCGGTGATCGACGTCAGCATGTACGGCGGGGTCGCCCGCAAACCCTGACCCGGGGCTGCGTGCCAGGCGGTTGACGGGCCGGGGGGCCGCACGGGCAGACTGGAGGCATCATGTCGCCGTTCACGCCCGCCCTGCGCCTGCACGACCGGTACGTCCTGCGCGAACGCATCGGCCTCGGCGGGATGTCCGAGGTGTGGCGGGCCGACGACGAGGTGCTGCACCGGCCCGTCGCGGTCAAGGCCCTCGCCGGGCAGCTCGCCGCCGACCCGAAACTGCGGGCGGTGATCCAGCGCGAGGCCCGCGCGGCGGCGCGGCTCACCCATCCGCACGTGACCCAGGTGTACGACTACGGCGAGGCGACGCTGGACGGCGGCGTCGTGGTTCCGTACCTGGTGATGGAGCTGGTGGAGGGGCAGACGCTCGCCGACCGGCTGGCGGGTGGTCCGTTGGCCTGGCCGGACGCCGTGCGCACCGCCGGGCAGGTGGCCGGGGCGCTGGCCGCGGCGCACCGGATCGGCGTGGTGCACCGCGACGTCAAGCCGGCGAACGTGATGCTCACCGAGACCGGCGCGAAGGTGCTCGACTTCGGCATCGCCGCGCCGGCCGGCCCGCACCCGGTCACCGGGCAGACCGGCGCGCTGCTGATGGGCACGCCCGCCTACTTCGCCCCGGAACGTCTCGACCCGGGCCCGGCGAACCCGGCCGGCGACGTGTACGCGCTCGGCGTACTGCTGTACCGCAGCCTCACCGGCCGGGCCCCGCTGCCGGTGCGCAGCTGGGACGACGTGCTGGACGTGCGGCGCAACCGGCCGGCGGTGCCGCCGCCGCGGGTGCCCGGCCTGCCGCCGGAGATCGCCGACCTGGTGCTCGCCTGCCTGGCGCTGGAACCGGACCGCCGGCCCACAGCGGCCCGGCTCGCCGAGCGGCTCGGTGCGGGGCGCCCGGTGGACCCGCCGACGGCGATCCTGCCCACCGTGGCGCCGGTGGCGCACCCGCCCACGCTCGTCGAGCGGCCCTCTGTCGCCGCGTCCCGCCCGCCGGGGCGTCCCGTCGCGCCGCCGCGTCCGGCGGTCTCGTCGAACCGGCTGTTCGGGCTGCTGGTGGCCGGTGCGGTGGTGCTGCTGCTCGTGGTGGTCGGCTCGCTGGTGTGGGGTGACGGCTCCGGTACGCCGCCGGCCGCCGCGCCCACCGCCGGCCCGTCGACCGGCGCCGCCGAACGGCCGGCCCCCGAGCCCAGCAGCGCCGCGCCCCCGTCGACGGCGTCCGAGCCGGTGACGCTGCGTCAGCTCGGCGACCGGTTCGGTGAGCTGCTCGACCGGGCCGAGTCGGTCGGGCTGATCGACCGCAAGACCGCCGCCGACCTGCGCAAGAAGGCCGCCGAGCTGGACCGGGGCAAGCCGAAGGACAGGGGCAAGCGGGTCGAGGACCTGCGCGAGAAGATCGACGACGCGGCCGAGGACGACAAGATCGATGCGGTCACCGCCGCCGGGCTGCGCAAGCTGCTCGACGGCTACGAGCGGCTGCGCGGCGCCGACGAGGGCTGACCCGCCGGAGGCGCGACAGCGCGGATCGTCTCCGTCACCAGGGCCGCCGCCTCGGGCAGCAGCTCCGGATCGGGCGCGTGACCGGCGGCACGGTGCCGCACCGCCTCCGCCAGCCGGTCGAGCGGCCCGGAGACGGCGGCGTACGCGGCCAGCAACTCACCTGCCGCCGCCGCCAGCGGGTGACCCGGAGCGCCGGCGACCTCCGCGAGGATCAGCGCTGTCGTCGTCCGGTCCAGCGCCGGCGGCCCCTCGGCGCTGTCGGTCCAGTCGATGACCACCGGACCGGTCGCGGCCAGCATGCGGGCGCCCGCTCGCGCGGTGACGGCGCCCGCGTGGAACGCCTCCACCAGCGTCGGGCCGGTGACCCGGTCGAGCACCAGGTCGGCACCCTCGGCGTGGTGCACCCGGGGCACCGGATAGCCGGCCCGGTGCAGGTGCCGCATCACCTCGGCCTCGGCGCGCACGTCGCCACCGTCGCGGTAGCGGCGCAGCACCTGCCCGCCGGGCAGCAGCCACACGTCGGCGGTGCGGCCGGTGGCGAGTGGGGTCGCCACCGGGAAGCCGGCCGGTGCCGGGCCGGTGCCCTTCGACGGTGCCATCCCGCCGAGCGTAGGCGATCCGTCCTCAGTGCAACGTCCCGGTGACCACCTCACCGGCGCCGGTGCCGGCACGGGCCACCGGCTCGCCCGCCGGTGACCAGATCCCCGAGCCACCCGCGGCCCGCGCGTACCCGCCGCCGGTCGAGCCGGCGAAGCTGGCCGTCACCACCCACACGCCGTGCGCGGCGGCGACCCGGCGGGCACGCTCGTCCGGCACCGCCGCGTCGTCGGCGGACTCCAGCACCCCGGCCAGGTAGGCGTCCGCGCCGAGCGCCACCGTCGCCGCCGCGTGCGCCGGCGTCCCGGTGTCCTTGCACACGGCAAGCCCCAGCCACCAGCCGTCCACATCGAGCACCGCCGGCTCCCGGCCCGGCCGCATGTGCCGCGGCTCCGCGCCACCAAGGCACATCTTCCGGTACGCCACCCGCACGCCCTCGCCGTCGACGGCGAGCACCCCGATGTGCGGCCCGGGCACCGGCGCCCCGGCCAGCGCCAGGGTGCCGGTTTCGGCGCAGGCCGCGCGCAGCGGTGCGAGCCGGGGATCGTCCGGGTCCAGCGGCGCGGCGGTCAGCTCGTAGCCGGTCAGTGACATCTCCGGGAAGACCACCACCCGGGCCGACGCGGCGCGTACGGCCTCGGCGTGGCGTACCGCGTTGCCCTCGACGTCGTCGGAGCGGGTGAGCGGCTGGGCGACGGCGATCCGCAGCGGCGTACGCATGACGTACACGATAATGGTTTCCATCACGCGTGGCCGTCCCCAGCTTCGCCCCGTAACGTTGGTCCGATGATCGGAAACGCACAGCTGCTCGCCGGCCCCCGGGTGAGCGCCGCGCGGGCGGCGGAGCCGTCCGGCGACGGAGTGGCCGGCTGGGTCACCGGCCTGATGGAACGGCTCGGTGGACCGGGTGCCGGCCTCGCGGTGGCGCTGGAGAACCTGTTCCCGCCCATCCCCAGCGAGGTGATCCTGCCGCTGGCCGGCTTCACCGCGAGCCAGGGCAAGATGAGCCTGGCCGGCGCCATCTTCTGGACCACGCTCGGGTCGGTGGTGGGCGCGCTGGCGCTCTACTACATCGGGGCGGCCCTCGGGCGGGACCGGATGCGTGCCCTGGCCGCGCGGCTGCCGCTGATCAAGCTGGAGGACGTGGACCGCACCGAGGCGTGGTTCCTGCGCCACGGCGTCAAGGCGGTGTTCTTCGGCCGGATGATTCCGATCTTCCGAAGTCTCATCTCCATCCCGGCCGGGGTGGAACGGATGCCGGTTCCGGTGTTCCTGCTCTACACCACGCTGGGCAGCCTGATCTGGAACACCACGTTCGTGCTCGCCGGCTTCCTGCTCGGCGAGCAGTGGCACGTGGTCGAGGCGTACGCGGGCACGTTCCAGAAGGTCGTCATCGTGGCCGTGGTGGCCGGGCTCTGCTGGTTCGTGGTCAGCCGGGTCCGCCGCTCCCGCCGGATCGCCGCCGCGCCGCCGGAACCGGAGCCGGCTCCGCAGTCGGAGCCGGCCCCGCAGGGCACCGTCTACCGGGGCGGCTGGTACACCCGGGCGGAGGACTGAGCGCCGGCCGGGCACGGTGGGTAGAGCGGGCGGGTGCCGGCGCCGGCGGCCCGGGCGGCCTCGTCGCTGAACCGGCAGCCGAAGTCCGGCGCCGCCACCGCGCGCCGGTCGGTGACCGGGTCACCGGCGGGGCGCTTGCCGGTGCGCACCCAGCGGACCAGGTCGTCCCAGGCGGCGCCGGCCTCGGCCGGGCTGAACTCGCAGTGCTGCGCGGTGCGCACCGCCCGCTGCACCAGCAGCCGGGACCGGCCGTTGCGGGCGACGTCCCGGGCGTACGCCTGCTCCATGCCCAACGGCACGAACAGGTCGCCGAGGCCGTGCAGGCTCAGCACCGGCGCGGTGGGCCGCCCGGCGATCCGGGGCACCTCGGTCAGGCCGGGTGAGAGCCGCTGGCGCAGGTTCTCCGGCGCGACCCGCCGCACGGTGGCGTTGAGGTTCACCGGCTGGTTCGGCGTGTACCTGGTGAACAGGTTCGTGGCGAGCTGGCCGGGACGCCGGGCGGGGGAGCCGTCCGCCTCGCTGACCGCGATGCCGAACAGGAAGTCCTTCCAGATCGCGAACGCGGCGTCGGTGCCCGGCCGCGGCCCGCCGGAGCGGTCCACGGTGACCGCGCGTAGCTGCTTGCCGAGGTCGTTCGTGGTGTCCGGGCCGCCCGGGGTCAGCCCGGCCAGGCCGAGCGTGACCTGGATCCGGGGCACCGCCGAGGTCAGGTAGTCGGGCGGCGTCGGGTACGCGCGCACCCCGGCCAGCGCCTGCGCGGCCAGGTTGTAGTCCAGGAAGAAGTCGAACAGCTCCTGGTCGCCGAGCACTCCGCACATCGGCAGCGCCCCGGCGTAGAAGCCCGGGTACTGCTCCAGCGACCGGCCGATGACGTGGCCGCCCATCGACACCCCGGCGACGAACACCCGGTGCGGGCGCCGGACGGTACGGGAGAACAGGTCGGCCAGGGCACGGGTGCCGCGTACGCCGGAGCGCACGTCGTAGCCGTTGCGGTCGTACGACGACGACGCCCACGCGTACCCCTGGGCGACCAGGCGCTGCCGCAGGTCGAAGCCGGGCGGCTCCGGCGACAGCTCGGTGCCCTGCCCGCGGTAGCCGTGCGCCCACATCACCAGCTCGCCGTTCCAGCGCCTGGGGATCTCGATGATGTATCCGGCGTTCGCGTGCACGCCCTGCCGCACGGTGGTGGCGGCGCCGTTCACGACCAGTGGCGGCAGCGGCGGGTTGACGATGGTGTAGCCGGGCAGCGGGCCGCTGCCGTCGGCGCGGCCGCCGGCGGCGGCGGCGGGCGCCGCGCCGGTGAGGCCGAGCGCCAGCGTGAGGGCCGCGCCGACGGCGAGCAGCCGGCGGCGGACGGGTGAGGGCTGCATCGCTGCTCCCCGGGGGGACGGGTGCCACCCCGGGACGGGGGGTGACGACGCGGGACGGATGCCTACCGGCCGGTAGCGCACTGAACCTAGGCCGGGGGTCGAGCACTGTCAATCGCTGACCGGCCGCTCGGTCTGCGTCCGTCCCGCGGTCCGCTCAGACCAGGCCGTGCGCCAGCATCGCCTCGGCCACCCGCCGGAAACCCTGGATGTTCGCCCCGGCCACGTAGTCGCCGGGCAGGCCGAACTCCTCGGCCGTCGCCCAGCACCTGTCGTGCACGTCCCGCATGATCTCGCGCAGCCGCTGCTCGGACTCGCCGAACGTCCACGTGTCGCGGCTGGCGTTCTGCTGCATCTCCAGCCCGCTCACCGCCACCCCGCCGGCGTTTGCCGCCTTGCCCGGGGCGAACCGCACCCCGGCCCGGCCGAGGATCCGCACCGCCTCCGGCGTGGTGGGCATGTTCGCCCCCTCCACCACCGCGACGCAGCCGCCGGCGACCAGCGCGGCGGCCTCCGCGCCGCCGATCTCGTTCTGCGTGGCGCAGGGCAGCGCCAGGTCGCAGGGCACCTCCCAGACGTTGCGGTCCGCGACCGCCACCGCGTTGCGGGCGTGCTCCGCGTACTCGGCCAGCCGGCCCCGCCGCTGCTCCTTCAGCTCGCGCAGCAACGCCAGGTCGATGCCCTTCTCGTCGACCACGTAGCCGCCGGAGTCCGAGCACGCCACCACGGTGCCGCCGAGCTGGTGCACCTTCTCGATGGCGTAGATGGCCACGTTGCCGGAGCCGGACACCACGACCCGCTTGCCCTCCAGGCTGTCCCCGGCCTGACGCAGCATCTCGTCGGCGAAGAACACCGCCCCGTACCCGGTCGCCTCGCGGCGCACCTGCGCGCCCCCGTACGCCAGGCCCTTGCCGGTGAGCACGCCCGCGTCGTACCGGTTGGTGATCCGCTTGTACTGCCCGAACAGGTAGCCGATCTCCCGGCCGCCCACCCCGATGTCACCGGCGGGCACGTCGGTCTGCGGGCCGATGTGCCGGTACAGCTCGGTCATGAAGCTCTGGCAGAACCGCATCACCTCGCGGTCGGAGCGGCCCTTCGGGTCGAAGTCCGCGCCGCCCTTGCCGCCGCCGATGGCCAGCCCGGTCAGCGCGTTCTTGAAGATCTGCTCGAAACCGAGGAACTTCACGATGCCCAGGTAGACCGACGGGTGGAAGCGCAGGCCACCCTTGTACGGGCCGAGCGCGCTGTTGAACTCCACCCGGAACCCACGGTTGACCCGTACCCGGCCCTGGTCGTCCTCCCACGGCACGCGGAAGATGACCTGCCGCTCCGGTTCGCAGACGCGCTCGACCACCTCGGCGTACTCCGGATGCCGGGCCAGGGCCGGACCGATGCTCTCCAGTACCTCGCGGACCGCTTGGTGGAACTCCGGCTCTCCCGGGTTCCGGGCGACCACGCCGGCGAACACCGACTCGACGGTCTCCGGCATCACGGGCACCTCCTCTCGCCTGGGACGCAGGCCCTCTGGCCTGCGTCGCCCCAGGATACGAACGGTCTGCGGGGTGCGGTTCACTGGTCCGCGTGGACGCCACCATCTGGACGACGGCGCGGGACGCGCGCGCCTGGCTCGACGCCGCGAACGGCCGCGGCGACACCGAACTGACCTGCCGCATCCTCAAGATCGGTGAGGAGGCCGGCGAGGTCGCCGCAGCCTGGATCGGGCTGCTCGGGCAGAACCCGCGCAAGGGGGTGACGCACACCCGCGAGGACGTCGCCGCCGAGCTGGCCGACGTGGCGTTCACCGCGCTCGTCGCGATCGAGAGTCTCGGTCTGGACGCGCACGCCGTGCTGGCCGCGTGTGCCGGCAAGGTGCGGGAACGCACCGGAGTGGGAATGAACCGGGACGCCGAACCAGACGTATGACCCGGTGGGGACCGGCGAGAGGGGACGAGCATGACCGCATCCGAGGACGACCCCGACCTGGCCCGGCCCCGCTGGTCCGGTGGCGCCCGGCTGCTGGCCGCCGCCGCCGTGCTGGTGGTGGTGCTCGGCGCGGTGGCGGTCGCGGTGACGCTGTCCAACCCGGGCCGCCTCGGCGTGGTCTTCTCCGGCGGCGAGCCGTCGCCCCTTCCCGGGCGCGGCGGATCCGGCGGGGCGGGCGCCGCCGAGGTGGCCGGCGCCGAGACCCTCGCCGCGCCGCGCGGTGGCCGGCAGCTCGCCCAGTTCGAGCTGGTGGACGGGCTGACCCGGTTCACGCTGCGCGCCGCCGACCTCGGCGACGACCTGTACCGGATCGGCACGCCGGACGGTTCGGGTGTGACGCCGCGCCCGCAACTGGCCGGCGATCGGGTCCGGCTGCGGATCGAGGAGAACGGCCGCCCCGGTCCGGCCGCGGTCGAGGTGGTGCTCAACTCCCGGGTCACCTGGCGGCTGCGGCTGATCGGCGGCGTCAGCGAGCAGCGGCTCGACCTGGGCGAGGCCCGGCTCGCCGGAGTAGACCTGGTCGGCGGCGCCTCGCGTACCCGGCTGCTGCTGCCCCGGCTCGACGGCTCCCTCACCGTCCGGATGACCGGCGGGGTCAGCGAACTCACTGTGACGGTGCCCGGCGAGCCGCCGGCCCGGGTGCGGGTGGCCTCCGGCGCCGGCTCCCTGACCCTGTACGACGAGCGTCGCGGCGGGATCGCCGCCGGCGACCTGGTCAGCTCGCCGGGCTGGGACCGGGCCACCGACCGGCTCTACCTCGACCTGGTGGGCGGCGCGAACGCGGTGAGCGTCAGCGCGGACTGAGCGTACAGTCGGGGCGGTGGACCGTACCGAATCCCTGCCCGCGCAGACGCTCCCACCCGGCGTCGGCCCGACCGACCCGGGCAGCGTGCTGCTACCGGGCCACGACGTGCCGCTGGGTCGCTACACCACGGTGCGGCGGCTGCTGCCGCAGCGGCAGCGCCGGATGGTCGGCGCCTGGTGCTTCGTCGACCACTTCGGGCCCGACGACGTGGCCGACCGGCCCGGCATGGAGGTGCCACCGCACCCGCACACCGGCCTCCAGACCGTCACCTGGCTGCTCGACGGGGAGATCCTGCACCGCGACAGCCTCGGCAACGTGCAGCCCATCCGTCCCGGCCAGCTCAACGTGATGACCTCCGGGCGCGGCATCGCCCACTCCGAGCGGTCCCCGCTGGTGCACCCGCCGCTGATGCACGGCGTGCAGCTCTGGGTGGCACTGCCCGACCCGGCCCGGGCCGGCGACCCGGCCTTCGCCCACCACGCCGACCTGCCCCGCTGGCGCGACGGCGACCTGGACGTGACGCTGCTCGTCGGCGACCTCGGCGGGGAACGCTCGCCCGCGCTCGTGCACACCCCGCTGGTCGGCGCGCAGCTCGAGGTCCGCGGCACGGCGCCGGCCACGCTGCCGCTGCGTCCGGACTTCGAGTACGGGCTGCTGGCCATGTCCGGCGCCGCCGAGTGCGACGGCGTGGCGCTGGCCCCCGGCGCGCTGCTCTACCTGGGCCTCGGGCGGGACGCGCTGACGCTGGTCGCCGAGCCGGGCACCCGGCTGCTGCTGCTCGGCGGCACCCCGTTCGAGGAGCCACTGGTGATGTGGTGGAACTTCGTCGGCCGCTCGCACGAGGAGGTGGCGGCCGCCCGGGAGGACTGGATGGCCGGCCGCCGCTTCGGCGTGGTCGCCGACGACGCGGCCCCGCCGCTGCCCGCGCCAGCGCTGCCCACCACCCGGCTCAAGGCCCGCGACCGCAGCGGTGGCGTACGCGGCTGAATGCCGGGCCCGCGCCGGGGTAGTCGACGGCATGCCGACAACCACCACCAGGCCCGACCTCGCGGACCGCAAGCGCCTCGCCCGCCGGCTCGCCGGGGACGGCCGAGGGTTCGCCGAGTGCTTCGGGTTCCGGGTGACGAACAACCCGGCCCAGTTGTTCCAGGTGCTGTACCTGGCCGTCCTGCTGGCCCGCCGGGGTGACTTCCACCGGGCGGTCGACGCGGCCACCGCGCTGCGCGACGCCGGCTGGGACACCGCCGCCCGGATGGCCCGCTCCCGGCACGAGGACCGGGTACGCGTGCTGCGCGCCGCCGGGCTGCGCGGTGACCTGGCCGGGATCGCCGACACGCTCGGCGACCTGGCCCGCACGATCGTCGAGACGTACCGGGGCGACCTGCGCCGGCTGCGGACCGCGGCGCACCAGGACCCGGGCGAGGAACGGCGGTTGCTCATCGCTCTGCCCGGAGTGGACGACGAGGTGTGCGACCTGTTCCTGCGGGAGGCGCAGGCGCTGTGGCGCGAGGCGGCGCCGGTGGCCGACCGGCGGGCACTCGCGGCGGCCCGGCGGCTCGGGCTGGGACGCACCGCACACGACCTCGCCGGACTGACCGGCAGTGGCGAGTCGGAGCAACTGTCGTGGCTGGTCGGAGCGCTGGCGCGAGTGGACCTCGAGCGGCGCTACGCCGAGGTGACCGCCTGAGCGCGTACGTGCGCCCGGACACACTTCCGCGATTCTCACCCGTTCGGCTGATGCCGCGTCGTATGATGATCGTGGCAGCGATGCCCGCCCGGTTCGGGCGAACATCTCACCGCCGCGCGGTCGCGACCCGGTTCGGGCGTGAACCGCGCAGGGCAGGTGCTGCGTGGCGCCCCAGGTCGCGGTTCGCGACCCGGGGCGCTCGCCTGTCCGGGGCATGCGGACCAGCCACAGGGGAACGGCCACCTGCGACTGTCGCACGTCGTCCCCGGCACGCGCAGAGGCCGGCGGCCGTGTCGCCGCCGGCTCTCCCGCGGTGCTCAGATGCCGCGCAGATGCTGCGACACGCGCGGGTGGTTGTCCCGGGCCTGCGCCGCGCGCTGCGAGCGGCTTACCTCGGGGGCCGCGTCGATGCCGGCCGAGCGGGCCACCTCGGTGCCGTTGGCGTAGTCCACCGGGGGCAGCGCGCGCAACGCCCGCAACACGTCCGGCGGCGCGCCCTCCCGCTCCGCCTCGCGGATGACGTCGTCCTTCCCGGCCGGGTAGTCCAGCGCGGACAGGTACTCCAGGACATCCGAGTAACTCGCCATGGGTCGGGCTCCTCGCGGCAGTAGTTCGGGTCGTGACCGGGCGGCGGTTACCCGTCGCGCCGCTGCTCACGCCCGCGAACGCGGAAATCCCGCCCCCCGTTTCCGCCGCGCCGTCGCGGGTAGCCGCGGTGGCGCACCGAAGGGGGTACCACCGATGCACTACCTGACCTTCGTGAGCCGGGTCGCCCGGCTCACCGGCACCGGCGAGGACCGGGCCGCCACGCTCACCGCGGCCACGCTTCAGACGTTCGCGGAGCGGCTGACCGGTGGCGAGGTGCTGGACCTGGCCGCGCAACTGCCGAAGCCGCTGCGGGGGTTGCTCAGCCCCTATCCGCGTGACGAGGCGGCCGAACGGTTCGGCGCGGCCGAGTTCGTGGCCCGGGTCGCCCGCCGCGCCGGATGCGACGAGAACACCGCCCGGGGCGCGGTACGCGCCGTGTTCGTCACGTTGCGCGAGGCGATCAGCGGCGGCGAGTTCCAGGACGTCGTGGTGCAGTTCCCCCGCGACTACCGCGAACTGGTGGAACCGGCACTCGCCCCGGCCGCCACGCACCGGCGCTGACCCGGCCGGTAGGCGTCAGCCGATCACACCGGCGGCGCGCAGCGCGGTGATCCGGTCGGCCGCCATGCCGGCGGCCTCGGCGAGGACCTCGTCGGTGTGCTCGCCCGGCGTCGGCGGCGGCCGCCGCACGCCGGTAGGGGTGGCCGAGAAGCGCGGCGCGGGCGCGGGCTGGGTGACCCCGTCCGGCGCGACGAACGTGTCCCGGGCGCGCAGGTGCGGGTGCTCCGGCGCCTCGGCCCAGTCGAGCACCGGCGCCACGCAGGCGTCCGTGCCGGCGAGCAGCTCCGTCCACTCGTCCCGGGTCCGGGTGCGGAACAGCCGCGCCCAGGCGGCCCGTAACGCCGGCCAGTTCGCCGGGTCGTCCCGGTCCGGCGTGTCGTCGCCGTCGGGCGGGAAACCGGTGAGCCGGACCAGTTCGGCGTAGAACTGCGGCTCCAGCGAGCCCACCGCCACGTAGCGCCCGTCGGCGCACTCGTACGTGTCGTAGAAGGGCGCGCCGCCGTCGAGCAGGTTCACCCCGCGCGGGTCCTGCCACAGCCCGATGCCGCGCAGCGCGTGGATCTGGGTCGCCAGCACCGACACGCCGTCCACGATCGCGGCGTCGACCACCTGGCCGGGCCCGTCGGCGCGCACCGCGTGCAGCGCCGCCACCACCCCGAGGGCCAGCATCATGCCGCCGCCGCCGAAGTCGCCGAGCAGGTTCATCGGTGGCACCGGACGCTCACCGGCCCGGCCAACCCCGTGCAGCGCGCCGGTCAGCGCCAGGTAGTCGATGTCGTGCCCGGCGCTGTGGGCGAGCGGGCCCTCCTGCCCCCAGCCGGTCATCCGCCCGTACACCAGCTTGGGGCTGACGGCGAAACAGTCGTCCGGGCCGATGCCGAGCCGCTCGGCCACCCCCGGCCGGAAGCCCTCCACCAGCGCGTCCGCGCCGGCGACGAGCGCCAGCACGAGGTCACGGCCCGCGGGCTGCTTCAGGTCCACGGCGATCGAGCGGCGGTTGCGGTTCAGCAGGTCGCCGGGAAAGGCGCCGAACCCGCCGCCGCCGAGCCGGTCGACGCGTATCACGTCGGCGCCGAGGTCGGCCAGCATCATCGCCGCGAACGGCACGGGGCCGATGCCGGCCAGCTCGATCACCCGTACGCCGGTCAGTGGTCCGTGGTTCGTCACCCGCGTCACCATAGGGGCCCGGGTGACCCGGCGCCACGCCTCGCCGCCGCACAACGGTTGACCAGGGCAATCAACCCTGTCCCGACTTGGCGTCCGGTCCGGCGGTGACCTAGCCTTGTCCAGGCGAGGGGAGTACTTCCCACGAATCATTCCGGTCAGTACGGCAAGCCGCCGAGGCGAGCCCCGGGTGGTTGCCCACGGAAAACGTGGGTGAAGGAGACCTCGAACATGACACGGTGTTCGAGGAGGTTCCATGCCCGAATTGTCCCCGCTGGCTGCGTCCGAGCTGTCGTCGATCGGCACGCCCACGCTGTGGGCGGTCACCATCGTCGGCGTGCTCGTCCTGCTGGTGCTCGACTTCCTGGTCACCCGCAAGCCGCACGAGGTCTCCATCCGTGAGGCCCTGGGCTGGTCGGCCTTCTACATCGCCCTGCCGCTGGCCTTCGGCGCCTGGGTCTGGTCCCGCTGGGGCAGCCAGCAGGGCATCGAGTACCTCACCGGTTACCTGGTCGAGAAGTCGCTGTCGGTCGACAACCTCTTCGTCTTCATGCTGCTGCTCGCCGCCTTCGCGGTGCCCTCGGTGCTGGCCCAGCGGGTGCTGCTCTACGGCATCGCGGGCGCCCTGGTGCTGCGCGGCGTGTTCATCGCGCTCGGCGCCGCCGCGCTCAAGACGCTCGACTTCGCCTTCCTGCTGTTCGCGCTCATCCTCGTCGCCACCGCGGTGAAGCTGCTGCGCGACGCCCTCACCGGGCACGAGCAGGAGGTCGACATCAACAAGATGCGGTCGGTGCGGCTCCTGCGCAAGGTCATGCCGGTGGTCGACGAGTACCACGGCACCCGGATGACCATCCGGCAGAACGGCCGGCGGGCGCTCACCCCGTTCGCGCTCGTCGTCGTCGCCGTGCTGGCCACCGACATCGTGTTCGCCGTCGACTCGGTACCCGCCGTCTACGGCATCACCGAGGATCCGTACCTGGTCTTCGCGACGAACGCCTTCGCGCTGCTGGGCCTGCGGGCGCTGTACTTCGTGCTGCACGCCGCGCTGAGCCGGCTGGTGCACCTCAGCTACGGCCTGGCCGTCATCCTGGCCTTCATCGGCCTCAAGCTCGGCCTGCACTGGGCGCACGGCATCTGGGAGAGCGTGCCGGAGATCCCGACGGTGGCCTCGCTCGGCGTGATCATCGGCGTCCTGGTGATCGTCACCATCACCAGCCTGCGGGCCACCCGCGACAGCGGCGACGGCAAGCGCACTGTGGTGCACGAGACCCGGGGCGGCGGCTCGGCCTGAGGGAACCCCTGCCCCGGCGGGACCGGCGGTGGTACGACTGACGGGTGGGAATCGTCTCGCCCGGCTTCCAGGGCCGGCCCCGTACGTCCGCTCCCGACCTGCCGCCGGGGCAGTACCTCACCGAGGACTTCCCGGTGCTCTCCGCCGGCCCGACCCCGCGTGTCCCGCTGGACACCTGGGAGTTCGTGCTGACCGGTGAGGACGGCGCGGAGTACCGCTGGTCCTGGGACGAACTGATGGGCCTGCCGCAGGACACCCCGACGGTGGACCTGCACTGCGTCACCCGCTGGTCCAAGCTCGGCACCACCTGGCAGGGCGTCTCCCTGGACACGCTGCTCGACGGCGTCGACACCGACGCCCGGTACGCGCTCGCGCACTCCTACGGCGGCTACACCACGAACCTGCCGCTGGACGACCTGCGCGGCGGGCGGGCCTGGGTGGTGCACACGTACGACGGCGGGCCGCTGCCGGCCGAACACGGCGGACCGGCGCGGCTGCTCGTACCGCACCTGTACCTGTGGAAGTCGGCGAAGTGGGTGCACGGCATCCGGCTGCTCGTCGACGACCGGCCCGGCTTCTGGGAGACCGCCGGCTACCACGACTACGGCGACCCGTGGCGCGAGCAGCGCTACCAGGGCGACTGAGGTGGCGGCACCGGCCGAGGGGCGCCGCGTCGCGCCGCTGATGTGGCGGGTGGCCCGGCTGGCCGAGCGGCGGATCGAGACGCCCACCGCGCAGACCCTGGTGCTGGACGTGCCCGGCTGGCCCGGACACCTGCCCGGGCAGCACGTCGACGTGCGCCTGACCGCCGAGGACGGCTACCAGGCCGCCCGCTCGTACTCGCTGGCCGGCCCCGCCGACGGCGAGCGGATCGAGGTGACGGTGCAGCGGGTGCCCGACGGCGAGGTGTCGCCGTACCTGACCGGCACCTACGCCGAGGGCGATCCGGTGGAGGTGCGCGGGCCGGTCGGCGGCTGGTTCGTCTGGCGTACCGACGACACCGCGCCGGTGCTGCTGGTGGCCGGCGGCTCCGGCGTGGTGCCGCTGATGGCGATGATCCGCGCGCGCCGGGCCGCCGGCAGCCGCACCCCGTTCCGGCTCGTCTATTCGGTGCGCACCCCCGACGACGTCATCTACGCCGACGAGTTGCGCCGCCGTGCCCGCGACGACCAGGGCCTGGACGTCGCGTACGTCTACACCCGGTCCGCGCCGCAGGGCTGGCGCGGCGAGCCGCACCGGATCGGCCTGGCCGACGTGAACAGCCACGGCTGGCCGCCCGAGATGGAGCCGCTGTGCTACGTGTGCGGTCCCACCGGATTCGTGGAGACCGTGGCCGACCTGCTGGTGGGGCTGGGTCACCCGACCCGGCGCGTGCGGACCGAACGGTTCGGCCCGACCGGCTGAGCACCCGAGGAGGGCGTATGACAGACCTGTCGTACCTGGACGGCAACATGCTCGACGGGCCGTTGCGCGAGCTGTTCGCCGTCGACCTCAGCGCCACCACCGGCCGCTGCGACGCCTGCGGGACGACCGGCCCGATGGCCGGGCTACACGTCTACTCGCACGCCCCGGGCCTGGTCGGGCGCTGTCCGGCCTGCGCCGGGGTGATGGTGCGGCTGGTCCGCGCGCCGCAGCGGGCCTGGCTGGACCTGCGTGGCACCACGTACCTCCAGGTGCCCATGCCGGCCGAGCAGGGCTTCCGCGCCGCGCCCTGACGCCTGCGCCGCCGCGGCGCGCTCCGGCACCCGCGCCTCGGCCGGGCCGCGCCGGCCGCGCCGGCGCAGCCGTCCGACCAGCTGCCCGACCGTCACCGGCACCACCGACAGCACGAGCTGGCCGTTGCGCGGGTCGACTGTCGCGGCCACCCCGTACAGCCGGGCGCCGTGCCGCAGCAGCCGGGGCCGCCCGGCGGCGAGCCGAGGGGCGCGCACCGCGGCGCCGCCGCGCCCGTGACCGCCGTCCACCTCGGCGCGCACCGGGTGGCGCTGCCCGCTCGCGCAGCTCGCGGCCAGGAGCCGGTCGAGGGCGAAGTCCGTGCGCAGCGTGCGGCCGGTCGGGTCGCCGGCGTCCATCCTCGTGGCGCCCACGACCGGACCGGCCAGCAGCCGCACCGGCCCGGCCTCCGAGGCGAACCGGGGGTACGGGCTGCGCGTGGTCACCGTCAGCGTGTGCCGGTCGGTCCAGCCCACCTCGACGGTGTCCAGCCGGGCCAGCCAGTCCGCGCGCACGTCGGTGACGTCGGTCCACCGGGCCGGGGCGCCCGGGTAGCCCGCGTGCCACCGGTCACCGGCGAACACCGTCGTCGGCACGCCCCGCCCGGTGTCCTGCTCGATGACCGCCAACAGGTCGTCGACCCCGCCCGCGGCCACCACGCCCAGGCGCAGCCGGGCCTCGACACCGAGCCGGTCCCGCAGGCCGTCGGTGACGTGCCGCCGCACCAGCCGGGCGACAGTGGCGTGTACCCGCTCCTGCGCGCCCCGGTCCAGGTGCCGGAAGTCGTCGCCGACGAGGTTCGCCAGTTCCAGCCCGGCGTGGCGGCGCAGTACCGCGTCCCGGCCCGCCCCGGCGGGGATCAGGTCGGCCACGTACGCGAACAGCCGCTCCACGCTGACCAGGCGCTGCTCCACCCGGCTGTGGTACGTGATGTTGCGGGCGTCCAGCCGTCGTACCGCGTGGTAGTAGTCGTAGTCGGCGAGCACCGAGATCCGCCGCGCGTGGTAGCAGGCGGCGAGCGTGAACGGCTGGTCGCTGAGGACCGGCATGTCCTCCGGGAAGCGCAGCCCGAGCCGGTCCACCAGGTCGCGCCGGAACAGCTTCGTGTTCGCCAGCGACCAGGGCAGCGCCGAGTCGAACAGGCTCACGTCCACCGCGTTGCCGCCGGCGAACACGTCGGAGAAGACGTGCCGGCCGTTGACCCCCACCACCTTGCCGACCACCACGTCCGAGCCGTACCGGTCGGCGGCGGCGAGCAGACGCTCCAGGGCCTCCGGGCCGAGCCGGTCGTCCGAGCCGAGGAAGAAGACGTACCGGCCGGTGGCCAGGTCCAGTCCCCGGTTGCAGGGCGCCGCCGGACCACCCGAGTTGGGCTGATGGACCACCCGTACCGTGCCGGGGTACTTCGCGGCGTACCGGTCCAGCAGGCGGCCACTGCCGTCGGTGGACCCGTCGTCCACCGCCACGATCTCCATCCGGTCCGGCCCGATGGTCTGCCGCAGCACCGAGTCGAGGCAGGACCGCAGGTAGCGCAGCGTGTTGTAGACGGGTACGACGACGCTCACGTCGGGGTGGCTCGTCGCGGGTGGGCGGTGCGTGGTGGGTGGGCGGTGCGTCGCCTCCTCGGCTGCCACAGCTGCTCCTTCACGGTCGCCCGGACGATCCGGCGCGACCCAGCGTGGTGGAGCGACCCGTCCGGGTGACGACACCGGCGTGACGGCGAGGTGACCGGCAGGCAGCCGTTGGATACGCGCGAAAGGGCCCGACCCCCGCGGTGGGGGTCGGGCCCTTTGTCGTTGTCGTTGTCGTTCGGTCAGGAGCTGTAGCCGCGGCTGGCGATCCAGCGGGCGAGCTCGTCGACGTCCATTCGGTAGGAGGCCTGGTTCGGGTTGGCCGAGTCGGCGATCGTCACGACCTTGCCGTTGTCGCGGTAGCCGACGACGCTGATGTAGTGGCCGCCCTCGAAGGAGTGGGTGTTGCCGTCGGTGTCGGTGGCGGTGCCGGCGATGTTGGCGACCACGGCGCGGCCGTCGTCGACGGTCTTGACCACGTCGGCGCGCAGCTTGTCGACCTTGTCCCGGTCGCGGGCCTTGTCCACGGGGATCTCGGTGGACTTGTAGACGTCCTTACCGGTCTCCTTGTTCAGCACCGGGGTGATGTCGTTGATGGAGTTGGTGCCGGACTCGGTGGTGCCCATCTCCTTGGCCATGGCGTGCACGTCGATGTTCTTGCCCTGCACGCTCAGGGCGTTACGCGCGGCGGCGGGGCCGCAGAAGTAGAAGTTGGGCTGCGCCTCGTAGCGCACGTCCAGCTCCCGCTCGCCGTGGCCCTTGCGGTCGGCCACCACGGTGGTGGTGCTGGTGGTGGGGGCGGCGTGGGCGGCGATGGCGGGACCGGCGATGCCTCCAGCGGTGGCGGCGATACCGGCAGCGGTCAGAACGGTCTTGCGCAGCAGAGTGGTAGCCATGATGGTTGCCTCCCTGAAGTGGGGGATGACGCGGCGGGGGGTGCCGCGAAAGGGGGGAAAGTCTTCGGGGTGCCCGTCGAAGGGCTGGCACGCGGGCGGCCATGGGGGCCTGCTGTGCGCGGCTCGGGGATGTAACGACGACCGGCCCGGTGTCATTCCCGGCGGTGGTGACTCCGTCCGGGGCTGACGGCCCGAGGGCGTTGCCTGCTGTCCGCGGCTCGGGGATGTAACGACCGGCGGGCCGGGGCCATTCCCTGACCCGGCGATCCGCTCGACGCCTGGGTGGGCCGGTGCGCGGCGCTCGACCCGGTGCCTCGGCGGCCAGTCATGTACAACGCCCCGCGCCCGCCACCGATTCCAGCCTCACGATGGCACCGACCACAGCCCGTCAGGGCCACCGCAGCCGAACCGGACACCCGACCCGATACGGACCGACCTTCGCTGTTAAGGCGTGTTTCGTAAGTCGGGCTGGCAGCGTCGAGGTCAGGGTGTGGCGGTGATCGACAACTGAAGAGGTCTCCGGTATCTGGTTCTGCGACC